>DATGHM010000032.1:0-15657 GCA_035307985.1 Candidatus Acidiferrales bacterium | reverse complement strand
GTTGCGCAAGCTCGACGTGTCGCCTGACGTGATGCTGAAGTCCGCTCACACCGTAGTGGCGAATCACGAACCACAGCTTCAGGGCGCGAAACCGCCGGCCGAGCGGAATGTGCCAGTCGCGATAATCGATGACGGCGCCCGATTCGGTAGCTTTATTGCGAAGATATTCGGGAAGAACGCTGAGCGTGCGGATGAGCGCCGCGCGGTCGGCAACAAAGAAACAGTCACAGTCGAAATTCGTGAACATCCACTTATGCGGATTGAAGCAGTAGCTGTCGGCGAACTCGATCCCGTCGTGAATCCATCGAAACTCGGGACACAGGGCTGCCGTTCCGGACATCGCGGCGTCAACGTGCAGCCAGAGATTGTTTTCGCGGCAGAGCTGCCCGATCTCCCGGACGGGATCGATCGCGTTCGACGAAGTGGTGCCAACGGTGGCGCAGACGAAACACGGGATGCGACCCGCCTTGCGGTCGCTCTCGATTTGAGCGGCCAGAGCGCCGGCTCGCATGGCGAACTTCTCGTCTGTCTCGATGAGCCGCAGATTCGCGCGGCCAATGCCGGCGATCTTAGCCGCCTTCTCGACGGATGAATGCGCTTGCACGGATGTGTAGGCGACCAGCCGGCCATCGCAGCCTTGTTCGTTAGAGGCGAAATGTGTGGCGCGTTCGCGCGCCGCCAGCAGGGCGCAGAGCGACGAACTGGAAGCCGTATCTTGAATCACGCCGCCGCCCGTGCTGTTGGACGAGAACTTTTCGGGCAGACCAAGCATCTCGACGAGCCAGTCGAGAACATGCGTCTCGAGTTCCGTGCAAGCGGGGCTCGTGGCCCAGAGCATCCCTTGCACTCCGAAACCGGACGACAGCAGATCGCCGAGAATCGATGGGAAGGAGTTGTTGGATGGAAAGTAGGCAAAGAAATTCGGCGACTGCCAGTGCGTGATGCCGGGAAGAATCAGGTTTTCGACGTCGCGGAGCATCGTATCGAATGGCTCGCCCTCGCGCGGCGGCACTTCCGGAAGCGAGGCCCGGACGTCTCCGGGACAAACACGCGACATCACCGGGAACGACTCGATGCGCTCGTAGTAGTCAGCGATCCAGTCGATCACTTCCTTGCCGTGGCGGCGGAATTCTTCGGGCGTCATGTGAAAGGATTCTTCAGGCGGCATTCTGGTGTCCTCTTGATGCTCCCGGGGTTGGGAGAAGGTGGTTGCGAACTCTCGCGCTTGATGTTTATCGCACAACAAGCGCTTATCCCATAGGATTCGCGATTCAAGATTTTATGCCTGTGCACGAGACGGAGACATCGGAAAACTCTCCGCGCCTGGTCGGCGCCGGTGTACCATTGGCGTCGCGATGAGAACAACGAACCACCACCCGTTTTGACGCGGGGCGCTTGAGGCTCGCGCGACTCTGCGGGTAAAATTTCTCCGCCATGCCAGGCCCCACTGAAAAGCAGAATCCAAAACTGATGCGCGCGATGTTTGACGCGATCGCTCCGCGCTACGATTTCGTGACGCGCCTCTTCTCGTATGGCATGGACCGCCGCTGGAAGAAGCTTGGCGTTGCCAGGGCGTGTTTGCCGGAAGGCGCCGCCGTACTCGACCTCGCAGCGGGCACAGGTGATTTCGGCCAGATCGTTCGCGAGCGACTTCCCGGCACACGCGTCGTAGCCGTCGATCTGACCGAACGCATGCTCCGTCTGGCGCGCGGGCGCGGCCTGCAGGAGACCGTTTGTGCCGACGCGAGCGTTCTGCCCTTCGCCGATGGCGCATTCGGCTGCGTCCTGATCGGCTATGGCCTTCGCAACTTTCCGAACCTGGAGAAAGCAATCCGGGAAATCGAGCGCGTCACGCGTCCCGGAGGCGTCCTGCTCACTTTGGATTTCTTCCTTCCGGCGAATCCGGTCCTGCGGCGTCTCTATCTCGCCTATCTCTATGCCAACGGCGCGTTCTGGGGTTTCCTGCTCCACGGCCGGCCGCGGGTCTATACCTATATTGCCGACTCACTGCGCAGCTTCCTCTCGGCCGACGAACTTTCGGCCGTGTTGAACCGGATGGGCTACGCGGAAGTGGACGTCAACCCGTTCCTCTTCGGCGGGATTGCCCTTCATTGGGCCGTGAAGCGCTAGGTTGTGCGACACGCAAAGGACCTTTCGGTTGAGGCGATTGCGAGGGGGTGCGTCTTCAAGTACACTCCGGCATCTTCCGCGAGGCTTAAAAAAAGAGAGGGAGCATGACGAAGAATCGCGTTCGCATCCATCTGCTGGGCATCGGCCTGCTGTTCCATCTCGGATTCGCCGCTACCCTGCTCGCGCAGACGAGTACTCCCGCGCTCGACGCCGGCGAGGAAGCGAAAATCGCGAAGATGCTCGCGGAGAGCGGCGCGCCGAGTGTTTCCATCGCGATCGTCGAACACCGGCAACTGGTATACGCGAAGGCGTTCGGAAAAGCCTCGCTCGACCCGAGCCGTCCGGCGGACGCGCAGACGCGCTACGCCATCGGTTCCATCAGCAAACAGTTCACCGCGGCGGCGATTCTCCTGCTCGCGGAGCAAGGCAAGATTTCCCTGGACGATACGGTGTCCAAGTATTTTCCGCAACTGACGCGCGCGAAGGAAGTGACTATCCGCGAACTTCTGTCGCACACCTCCGGTTACGAGGATTACGCGCCGCAGGACTACATGATTCCGGAATGGACGAAGCCGACGACGCCGACTGCTATCCTCGACGAATGGGCCAAGAAGCCGCTCGATTTCGATCCCGGCACCAAGTGGCAATACAGCAACACGAATTACGTTCTTGCCGGGCGAATCTTCGAGAAAGCCTCCGGTGAGGATCTGATGAAATTCCTGGACGCGAAGATCTTCGGCCCGCTGGGAATGAGCAGCGCCGGCGATTGCAGCGTCGACAAAACGCCGCAGGACGCGGTCGCCTACACGCGGTATGCGCTTGGGCCGGCGCGGCCCGCTCTGCGCGAAGGGCCCGGCTGGTATTTCGGCGCCGGCGAACTCTGCATGACGCCTTCCGATCTCGCGAAATGGGACATCGCGTTTCTGAACAAGGAGATCCTGAGCGCGCATTCTTATGATGAGTTCACCCATGAGGTGCGCCTGGCCGACGGCGATGATACGCACTATGCGCTGGGCCTTGATGTCGACGACTTCGGAAACATTCCGATGATCAGCCACGGCGGCGAGGTGTCCGGGTTTTTGGCGCTGAATCGCGTCTTTCCGACGCGCGACGCGGCGGTAATCGTTTTATCGAACCAGGATGCGATCAACCTGATCGGCCCGATCAGCAGCGAAGTGTCTCGATGGATCCTGGAGCCGGAGATGCGGACGAGCGGCGACCATGGCTCGCCCGCCGAACTGGCGCAGCTTCGCGGCATTGTGGAAGGCCTGCAGCAGGGCCGCATTGATCGCGCTCTGTTGACCGCCAACGACAAGTTCTATTTCACCGATCCTGTTTTGCACGATATCGAGGCGTCGCTCGCGCCACTCGGGAAGCTGAAGGATGTTACGCGCGAGCGCGAATCGCTCCGCGGCGGCATGACGTTCCGCCTCTACCACGCGCAGTTTGAGAAGAAAACGCTGGCCGTGACGGTTTACCTAACTCCGGACGGGCATTACGAGCAGTTCCTGATCCTTCAGGAATTCTGATCCCTGGTGCGATGAACACGGCGCACATTATTCTTGCAGTCACGACAACGGCTCACCGCCGCTTACGTCCTACCGGCGAGTGATCCTGACCGTGCGTTGCGCGGACCGCTCCGTAAAGTCTCTGTTGGGTCCGCGCGCGCGCGCTTAACCGACGCGCGATTTAGCGTGCTAGATGTGTGCGCGGGAGAAGCGCGAGCCCGGGCGGGTAGCCACGCCGCCGGCGCGGCATTGAGGACATTCGTCGGGTTCGTAGCTGGGCACTTCCATTTCGAGGAGGGCGCGGGAAGCGACGTTCAATTCGATGCGCCCGCCGCTGCGGTCGATAATGGCTCCCGCGGCAACCGCAAGGCCGCCTTCCTGTTCGACCACGCCGATGGTTTCGCGCGTCGAGCCGCCGGTGGTCCACACATCCTCAATCACCAGGGCGCGCTCGCCAGGCTGAAGCTCGAATCCTCGGCGAAGGGCCATCTGGCCGGAGCGGTCGCGTTCGACGAACAAAGCGCGGACGCCCAGGGCGCGCGCGGCTTCGTGTCCGATGATGACGCCGCCGAGCGCGGGAGATACCACGCAGCCGATCGAATAATCTCGAAACAGCGCAGCCAAAGCGCGGCCAAGTTGTTCCGCATGCTGAGGGTGAGCGAGCACGAGAGCACATTGAATGTACGTGCCGCTGTGGCGTCCGCTCGAAAGCTCGAAGTGGCCCTGGCGGATGGCGCCGACGGATTCGAGGAGCTTTACGATTTCTTCGCGTTTCATAGTCGGGACCCGCGCTCCGGCAGCAGAACCCGGCGTCTCCGGTGGCGTAGCGTAAAGGCGGATCGCAAAACTGTCAATGAGAAGTCGAATAGAGCGGGCCCCGCTCCGAAACGGCCTGGCTACCGAGCAGAGGGTTGATTTCGTCGACACCGCCGTGGGCTCCGAAATTTCGCGGCGATTTGCCGCAGGCAGCGTTAGGGAGGTGACACCCTCACATGCAAACCCGATTTGCCCGGAAATCACTGCCCGAAAATGGCGACGGCCGGCAGCGTCCGCGGCCGGCCGTCTCGAACTATCGTTTTTTAGGCGTGACTCTTACCTGCGTCCTCCGTGTCCATTACCTCCATGGCTGTGGCCTTCGTGGCCTCCTCCGCCATGAGATCCGCCGTTTCCGTGGAACGCGCCGTTCGCATGGGACCCGCGATTGCCGCCATGGAATCCGTTATTCCCGCCACGGAACCCGCTATTGCCGCCACGGAATCCGCGATTCCCCCCACGGAACCCGTTGCTGCTGCCGCGGAATCCGTTGCTGCCACCGCGGAATCCGGCTCGGCCCTGGAAATCGCCGTTCCCACGGAAGCTGCGGAAGCCGTCTCCGCCACGGAAGCTTGCGTTCCCGCGAAAATTCCTGCCGTCCCGGAAGTCGCGGCGATTATCTCCGCGGAATGCTTGACGGCCCTGGCCTCGGAAGTCTCTCCATCCGTCGTGGCCTCCCCGGCCGTCGCCCCGGAAGTCGCGCCACCGGTCGCCGCCGCGGTAGTACCTCCAGCCATCGCGGTCGTGGAAATAGACCCACGCGGGATCGTTAAAAGCAAAATCCCCGCGGCCGTAGAACGCAGGGCCGTAGAATCCGCGAAACCAGGGGCCCGCGCCGATGAAAACACCGTCGGCGAACCACTCCGGCCCGTAGTAGCCATACGGCGCGCACGAGTAGGGGGAATATGGATAATAGCCATAGTCGCAGACCGGCGCCGGCTCTGCGTACACAGGCGCATCCACTCCAATTCCGACTCCCACACCCACCTGTGCGTTAGCCGTGCCAGCCACCGCTCCCGCCAGTGCGACAACAAACCCAATCACTGCGGCGTACTTTAGAGTTCGCATTTTCCAACCTCCCTGCCGGATTGCCTGTCCCGTTTCGTACGACAACTAGTATGGCAAGGAGCCTGCCAATGAAGTAATCTCGGCAAAGTTTTCGATAACTAACGCATTTTCTGTCATATACAGACGGACCGCGAAGAGGTCTCTTTCCCGTACCCCCTTCTCAGGTGGCCGGACTCCACCACCGGCTGCGCAATTTCAACCACCTCCAAAGGGCCATACTACTATGCTAGTACCTGGGCCGCCCTGGTTCGCCCGTCTCCTCCGGGTTCCTTTATCTGCTGCGCCTGGATAGTCGCGGGTGAGGCGACCGACCGGGACCGAAGCCGTACGCAAAGAAGCTCGAGACGAATGAGCCTAGTCCTCCATAGCGTCCGATTACCGGGTTTACCAGGAATTGGGTCCGATGGCTGGCAAACCCGCTTCCTGAGAATTGTCTGTAGACCGCGGCAAGACACATGAACGGCGCTGTGGAGGATTCCTGCATTGGCCATCGCTCCGAGTGGGGTGCCGTGGTATCTTCGCCGGGGAAAAGATCATGCGCATTTCAGAACCCAAGTCTGATCGCCCGAATGCTCTGCGGAAGGGGCATGACCAACCTGCGGCCACTTCGGTATATGGCTGGCAGTATCACCACATCGGCATCCCGACTGATGTTCCACGGCCCGGCGAATATTATCTGGAACAATTCAAGATGTACGTCTCCGCGTTTGAGACGAGTCCTTCTGGCATTCAATGGATGCGCTTCGAGCCCGATAGCCCAGTGCACGCCTTGATTCAGTCAGTCCCTCACATCGCGTTTGAAGTAGACGACCTTCAGGCCGCGATTGAGGGAAAGGAAATTCTCACTGCCCCGAATTCGCCTTCGGAAGGCGTTACGGTGGCGATGATCCTCGATAGCGGCGCGCCGGTTGAACTCCTCGAATTTCGGCGTGATCTGAGTAGCGGCCCAACGCGTTGAGACTGTCGGCGGAACGCCGGACGTGACGCACTAGATTCGTTCCCCAAGGTTGATATCCAGCAAGTTGATCCGAGTTTATCCGCCGAAAATGCGATTGTGTTTGGCGTTAAGTTCCACTTGCCCGATTTACTCGGGTCAACGGTTCTACTTCTTGGCAAGCTCGGCTTTGAAATGACTCTCAACATCTTCACGACTCAGCGGGTTTTTAGCTTTGGCTAACACGACTGAATATACGACCTCGTTACCTGCAAGCTGAGCGGTCATAAATGCCCCGTCTGCCAGCAGTTCTTGGTAAATGAATTTCACGATTCTGCCGTCCGCAAGTGTTTTGACCCATTCTTCGTTTAGCATGTTGGCAGCTCCTCAGGCGAGGTCAGCGTGTGCCTCAAGTATACGTTGTTCGGTCTGGAAAATTGCGGGCGGCTATTGTGTAGTCGTCTAACCGTGCATTTGCTAGCGGAGAGCGGGCACGCGAAAGGCGGGCGCTACTCGAGGAGGAGGTTGATCTCGCCGACGCCGCCGTGGACTTCGAGATTGATCGTCTGCGGCGATTTGCCGTAGGCAGCGTTGACGTAGGCGCCGTTCTCTCGCGCCAAGCCATCCGTATCGATCGACCCGATGCCGCCTGATGCGTGAACGATCACGCCGACGTCCTTCGGGAGACGAATCGTGGCCGAACCGACGCCGCCCTGGATGTCGGCGTCCAGATCGGAAGTACGTGGGCCGGTGAGATCGAGCGTCATCTGACCGGCCCCGATGTTCGCTTCCAAGTGGCGCAGGTTGAGGCCGCGGAAATTCAGATCGCTCTGGCCCGCGCCCATCTTGAGTTTCAGATCGAGCGGCTCGTCTCCGCCGAAATGGAGACTCCAGGTGTTACGCGTCGACCCGAAGTGGAGATGGTGGCCTTCCTGGTTGATCGTCAACTGGCCGTGCCCGTCGTTTACAGAGTAATTCACGGAGGGCTTGCCTTCCTCGCGGTCATAACTGAAGTCGGAGTCGAGCAAACCGGCATCTCCGCCGATGAGGTTCAGTTGCCCGGCCGGCATTTCGACCTCCGCGCTCACATCCTTTGCACCCAGCAGGGCGACGGCGTGCGTGTCGTGCATGAAATCGCGACCCTCCACTTTGTGACCTCGCCAGATGGCGAGCCCAAAAATGAGGATCAGCGCAACGAACGCGATCGACACTCCGGACACATGGTCGACGCCGGATCCGCCGGTCCCGTCGCGGAAGACGAAACTATCGAAGATTTTTCCCAGGCCGATAAAAATGAGGATCAGCGGCCAGTAGTGGAAAACAATCGCCCATGGATCGATGTCGCGGCGCAGATTGGCGATCAGAAAGAAGACTCCGATCGAAATCAGGATCAGCGCGCCCGTAATGGAACCGCGATATGGCCGGCCGCTCATGGAACTCCTCTCACAGATCACTACGCAGGGCGCAGCTTGAATGTTTCCGGGGCTGGGCGAGAGTGTAGCACCTGACGGGGACTCCGCGGTGGCCGCCGAAAAAAGAAAACAGGAGACGCGTTCGAAAGAGCGGGTCAGGGTGATCAGGGGTTCCGCAGGCGTTTTCGCCAGTGCCGCTTCAAGCTATACATCGGCGGCGACGTTTCGGTCCGCCTCAACACGGCCACCAGTTCACGCCTTTTCAAGAGGGCGATCGCGTTCTGAACGGCTGTCTTCGAGAGTCCGGTAGCCGACGCAATTCTCGAGAGGCTCGCTTCGACGCCGTGCGTCATCTCCCTTTCCACGCGGACGGCCAGATAGAGATAAACGATGAAAGCCGAAGGTTTTTTGTCGTGGCCGACGAGGTCGCGCATCAGGACGTCAACGACGTAGCTGTCGATCTCGACTCCCGGCGGGGTTTTCATCGTTCTGTTAACACTATAACACTAAATGGACGACCAGCTTGACGAATGAGGCGAAGACCGCGACCATCCTACTCCAGGAGGACGCCGATGATTAAGGGAATCAAATTCGCCAGCGTGCCGACGCGCGACCAGGAAAAGGCGCTGAAGTTCTTTACGGAGAAGCTCGGGTTTCAAATCCTGACCGACCAGCCGTTCGGCAATCAGCGCTGGATCGAGCTGGGCATTTCCACGGCGGAAACGAATCTCGTCCTGTTTACGTCGCCCGGGCATGAGCAACTGATCGGGCAGTTTCAGCCGGTCGTTTTCTGGAGCGACAACGTGGAGTCCACGTACAAGGAGATGACGGCCAAAGGCGTGCAGTTCGTGCAGCCGCCGAAAACGGAACACTGGGGAACGTCCGCGATCTTCAAGGACCCGGACGGGAATCAGTTCCTGATTTCGTCGAGATGAGAGCGAGGCCGAGTGCGCTGCGGCGGTAAGCGCGAGGGGTCAAGCTGCCATCGAGATTCGGCGGACCAGATCGTTCTGCTCGGCGATGCTTTCGGCGCCAATGGTGAACGCGTCGAGCGTGTTCAGCGAAAGGGCATAGCGCAACGCTTCGTCCTGGCGCGCGCGCATATCGCCCTGACCGAGAATCTTCATTCCCACGACCGCTTTGCCGGCCGCGCGCATCTCGCGCAAGACGCTCACGACCGTGTCCGGGCCGGCGTCCATGTGCGAACCGATGGGATTGACGCGCGCCAGATCGATTTCCACCCACGGGGACTTCGCCGCGGCACGTAACGCTTCGATGCTGTGGCAGGAACAGCCGTGGGCGCGAATGATTCCCTTCTCTTTCGCCTCCGCAAAGACGTCCATGACGCCGCGGTAGCGACCCGTCCAATCGCCCTCGGTGAGGCAGTGCATGAGGCAAACGTCGAGATAGTCCGTCCCGAGCTCTTTTCGGAAGCGGTCGAGGTCGGCGCGGGCAGTCGCCGGATCGCGCGCCCAGGTCTTCGTGAGCACGGTCACTTTGTCTCGCGGAACCTGCTTCAGCGCCTTGGCGACGTATGGATGACTCCCGTAGGAATCCGCCGCGTCGAAAAATCGCAAGCCCTGGTCGTAGCCGTTGAGCAGGAGCTTCGGCAGGCCATCCATGCCCAGCGCGGTCTGGTTCGAATGATGGTTGTAGCCGACCGTGCCCGTGCCCATAGCCAACCGGCTGGTGCGTATGCCGGTATGCCCGAGCGTAACCGTATCCGACGCCGCGAATTTTCTACCGAGAAGAGGAATCGCGATTGCATTGCGAGCCCAGGCTTCCGATCCGAGCGCGCGCGTACCGAACCATGCCGCACCGAGTCCGCAGGCCGCCCGTTGGAGGAATTCTCTCCGCTTCATGGCTGCACCTCCGCCCTGCACGAAGTGAGGTCAACAATGGCCCAAGTATACTCGCCATCGGGGAGCATGGGAGCTTTCGCTTGGCGGGCCGTGGGAAGCGGCCGTCAGGGTCACGCGGGACCAAGCCAGAGCCAGGCAGGGTCGTCGAGAAAGCGCGGCAGACGAGCATGGTTGGGCGGCTCTGGCCCGCAGGACAGGCTACAGTCGTCTTTAAGCGGTCTTACCGAAGATGCTTTCCGCGATATTCGCGGCAACCGGCACGCGGAAACGCTGGCCCTGGTACGCCTTAACCATGAGCAAGATCCACAGAATCAACCCGCCGATTGAAAGCACCATGTAAATCAGGGTGCCTAGCCCGAAGCCCACCACCCCGCCGAAGCCACCAAAGAGGCCGAAGCCGAAGAACATACCGAGCGCGAACTCCAGGATGTGTAGGCCTCCGAAGACCACGATCGATTGCGCGGCATGGAAACGCACATACGGCCGCTTGTCGATGAAGAAGAAAATGAGCCCGGTGATCCAGCCGAGCGCGTAGCACAAAGCTCCCGCCGCGTTCTCGGCCAACCCGGTCTGCCCCTGGGCAACTCCCGGCGCCGCTGCGGCTCCAGCTCCCGAACCGGATGCAACTCCCATCGGCGCGCCGCAGCTTCCGCAGAACGCAATCCCGTCTGCGACGGCCGCCCCGCACTTCGTGCAATGTGGCATAAATGCCTCCGAACAGCTGAGTTTTGGATGGTTCCTTGAAATTCCGGGCCCCGATGGCAGCGAAGCCTAGCAAAGTCGCGTGGTGCGGGCAAGCTGAATTCATCCCGGACGACGACGGATCCAGCGTCGGGTGCGGACGCGCGGGGGGCGTCCCGAGCCACATCGCCGAAAAGTTTTCGCTTTGTTTTTGTTCCGCCAGTGGTAATCTCCTGAGCCTCCCCTTCCGACTTTGCGTGTCGCCATCCCTTCCTGAGCGCAGGAGTTCGCGCATGAATATTTCCGAGCAGAACTTGCACCAGATCGAATCCGCGCGCGATGAGTTCACCGGGCTTTACAACCGCAGCTACGTCGAGGGGACGCTCGAACGCGAAATCGTTCGCGCGGGGGCCCGCGGCCGTAGTGTGTCGGTCGTGATGATTGACCTGGACCATTTCGAGCAGTTCAAGGACGAGTGCGGCGAAGCGGCCGCAGGAATCCTCCTTCAACTGATCGCACAACTGATCCAGTCGCAGACGAGGCCGACGGACTTTGCCTGCCGTTACCGGCACAGTGAATTCGCAATCGTCATGCCGGAAGCGCCGGCGAACGTCGCCCGGCAGCGTGCCGAGCAATTGCGCGCCGGGATACGGAGGGTCGGGTGGTGCCATAACGACTCTCTCTCGGCTCCGGTGACAGTGTCCGCCGGCGTAGCTTCGTTCCCCGATCATGCGGCTGACACGTCTTCCCTTCTGTATGCGGCGGGAGCAGCGCTGTGCCGCGCGACAGTGCGCGGGCGCGATCGGGTGATGGTTGCAGCAGCGAGCCGACCGGCGGTGGCCTGAGCCTGCCCCTGAATTGGTGCTTGAATCGTTCTTCGCGCTCGGACGCGACGCAAGTGCGGTGCGCCGCGTCACGCGGACTGCGCGGTCGCCGCGAAGCAGGAAAAGAGCCGTCTCTGGGGCCAATTCCGCACTACAATGGCGGCCCTCATGCCGCCCGAGACGACCAACGTTCCTTCGCTCTCCGGGCGGCAGCCGCATCCTGACAATTCCCCGTTCGGGTGGGTGCACCGGACCACATCCGCCGAGCGCCGCACATTGTTGGCCGGTGGCCTCGGCTGGATGCTCGATTCCTTCGACGTGGCGCTCTATTCCCTGGTTCTCGCCCACCTGATGCGCGATTTCGGAATGAGCAAGGCAGTGGGCGGCCTGTTGAATTCGTTCACGCTGGTTGCGTCGGCCATCGGCGGATTTTTGTTTGGCTTTCTCGCGGACCGCATCGGGCGCACGCGCTCCCTGATGGCTTCGATCCTGATCTATTCCGTAGCGAGCGGCGCTTGCGGGTTGTCGAACACGATCGCGGAGCTCGCAATCTTTCGCTTCATCCTGGGGCTTGGCATGGGCGGCGAATGGTCGACGGGCGCAGCCCTCGTTGCCGAGACGTGGCGCACCGAGCATCGCGGCAAAGCGCTCGGACTGATGCAATCGACGTACGCGATCGGAGAAATGATCGCGGCAGGACTCGTCGGATTCATGCTGCCACGTTTCGGATGGCGCTCCGTGTTTTTCGTGGGCGTGCTGCCGGCTCTCCTCGTGTTCTGGATCCAGAAGAAGGTGCCTGAACCGGCCATCTGGAAAGAGAGAGCTCGCAGCCAGAGCCTCGGAAACGCGCTGCGGCTGATGGCCCGGAAGGATTTGCGGCGCAACGGTGTGATCGCAACGGCCATGAACGCTTCCAGCATGTTCGGATATTGGGGCCTGTTCACCTGGATTCCGGCGTATCTTTCCCTGCCCGTCTCCGAGGGCGGGCGCGGGTTGAGCCTGGTCAAGACGACGGCGTGGCTGATCGCGATGGGAGTCGGGAAATGGCTGGGCTTCGTGATTTTCGGATTTGCGGCAGACGCGTTCGGCCGGCGCAAGAGCTACGTCGCCTACCTCCTGATTGCCGCCGTACTGGTACCGATTTACGCCCTCGCCCACGCGCCCATGTTGCTGCTGATTCTTGGCCCGTTGGTCGCATTCTTCGGTACCGGCTATTTTTCGGGATTCGCCGCCATTGCCTCGGAGCTGTTTCCTACCGAAATTCGCGCGACGGCGATGGGCACCAGCTACAATTTCGGGCGCGGCTTTTCGGCCATCGCGCCCTTCGCAATAGGCCTGATGGCGCACCGCTTCGGGCTGGGACCTTCCTTCTTTCTGCTTGCCGGGGCATTCTTTTTAGCGGCCATGCTGGCGCTGGCTTTGCCGGAAACCAAAGGCAAGCAACTGGAGTGATATACTCGGCTACCGCTGCGGAAGTGGCGGAATTGGCAGACGCGCAGGACTTAGGATCCTGTGGCCGCGAGGCCGTGGGGGTTCAACTCCCCCCTTCCGCAAATCCCCTTTCTGTTTCCTCGGGAATACGCCGATTTTGTTGATTTTGCTGGCGTTTTCCACAGTTTTTGGTGGAGAGGAGTGGACACGCTGGACACCAATTCCCGAGGATTGGTAACAGATTGGTGATAATTTTTATGGGCGAATGCTGCAGGCTCTCAGAAAATTCGCATCGGCGTCCTCACATACTGAACTACTTGTCTTTCTATGGACATTTCGTGCACACCGACACTCCACAACCGTGCACAGTTGCTCACAGAATACTCAACCCTCGCCTCGTAAGCCATTGATTCTCCAAGTGTTGATTCACGGAGAAAGGATTGCTGTTAACGGGCAACGCAATTGCAGGGGTTTCTTCGTTCCAACAAGGAGAACAGATGCGTTTTTTCGTCGCACTTGCAGTCGTGTTTACTCTGTCACCAATCATCGCTCTGGCTCAGGGAACGGAAACTCCTGCGTGGGAGATGAGCGTAGGTTATCAATACCTTCGGGCTGATACGAACGTCGTTCAGAAGTTAGCGGACAGCGTAACGAATTCGTTCACGCCCCCGCTGCCCCGGATAAATGCGGGCAGCAGCCTTTCCATGAACGGGGGGGATTTCGGTATCGAAGAGAATGTAAACAACTGGTTGGGTGGTACCTTTGACTTCGGGGGAGCCTACGGAAACCG
Source organism: Candidatus Acidiferrales bacterium (assembly GCA_035307985.1). GTDB lineage: Bacteria > Acidobacteriota > Terriglobia > Acidiferrales > UBA7541 > Palsa-295. The sequence continues at coordinate 2,204 of DATGHM010000032.1, read as the reverse complement.
TCACATCGACCTGTCAGAAGCAGTTGGTCTGCCGTCTGGTTCTGCGGTCGCAATCTTTCGACCGACGATTTACACGTTCACGGGTGGTCCGCAGTTCCATTATCGAAAGGGTCAGAATTTCCAGCCCTTCGCTCGCATCTTGCTCGGTGGGGCACATGCTTCCCTTAGCCCAGATGACCCGACGCAGGCAGTCTTAACTGCCCTCGTTCCCACTTTCAGAACTGACCGAAACTCATTTGCAGGGATTATTGGAGGCGGGGTTGACTACCTGTGGAAGGACTCCATCGCTTTTCGAGTGACAGGCGATTATGTACGCACCTACCTGTTCGATGAGCACCAGAGCAACCTGCGTGTGACTGTAGGCGTCGATTTCAGATTCGGCAGCAAGTAGCTAGAGACCACGCCCGACCCGAACACTCGTTCATTTATGTCTTCGCCGCATTCGGTGCCTGGAGTTAGGGACGAATACCACAGGAGCGTAGAAAATCTGCATCGAAGACGGCAATCAGCTCGTCACGAACAAAGTCACTCGGGCTGTATCCTTCCATTAGTCTGCCACCGCACGTAGCATAACCGGGGTCATCTTTAGGTTTATCCATGTGGACGAATACTGTGCTCCGCAGGGAGAGCCGACAGACCTTGCCCCCGCATTTTCCCAGGCGGCCGAGGCTACGCGCCGTGGGACGTCCCTTCCCCTCTGGATTTTGGTCCAAGCACGAGAAAGCTCATCGATTGCAGGTGTAGGTATCGCTGGAATGAAAGAACGGGTTCGCGGGCTCGGAGGCGCCTTTCAGATTGAATCCAACTCCCGCAAGACGCTCGTCAGCCGTGACGCTTCCACTTCCCACCGTAGCAAATGCTCAGACCGCCTGAACAGAGAGACGCGATTGGAGCACGCCCTGCCAGACCGGGAGTGCCGTGCGCGTGCCGTATGGCTCTGCTCTAGTTTCTGAGCGTGCGCTTCGGACTATTGTTGGTACTAGCTGCTGGCGGAGATGGGTTCAGTCCGACGGTCGCCTGCGCCCGACCCGTCGTTTGCAGGCGTTGTTGGAGATTTTCGAGCGCTTCCTTGAGTTCGGGGACGGTCGCGGAGTCCTGCCTCACGCGGCCGGCAGCGATGTCGGCTGTCACTTCCAGGCAGAGATTGATGGTGCGTCGAATCCGCTCCTTGGCCAGAACGGAGAGCAGTTCGCCTTCGTCGGCGCCTTCCAACTGGCGCCTTCGCAGTTGTTGAAGCGCCGCGGTGGTCGTGCGGACATAATCCACGGCGTCGCGGTATTCCCGGACGAGGCCAAGGTCGATGTCCTCACACTTCAGGGCCTTTTCCAGATTTTGCAGTTCGACGACCGTCTTATTGATCTGCAAATCCACGCCCCAAAAACTCTCGTTTGGAACGATCAACTCGACGATGACGCCGTTCGCAACGCCCGGGCGCGAGTCCGGTGCGGCAAGCACTCTTGCCTCGGCCGTCTGCGCAGAAAGAAAATTGGCCAGCGTGACCCGGCTACCCAACGGCGGATAATTGGACATCTTCAGGAAGCCGCCGTTCGAATTGACTTGCCGAGCGACCGCATCCTCCTTAACCGCGATGCCCTCCGCTCCCCGCCAGCTCACCTCAATCGGAACAACGACGGGAAATCGGCGGCTTTTACGGCGCTCCGCATCTGTGCCATCCGCGGTCATCGGGCGCTTTTTGATCGTCACAAGGTTCCTTATCACTGCTGGATTTCGCCGGGCATTCGATGAGTTCTTCCGGCTGATCGGTTTCAGACGAGCCGTAAATAGGCTAGAGCCTGGTGCGGAGGAATACTACTGTCCTAAAGGACAGTGTGCGGAAAAAGGATGTCCGTCTGGAAAACGCGCCCATTCGGCGGAATCGCGCCTTCCGTGGTGGCCCGCGCGTTCAAAGTTGCCTCTGTGCAGGCAACGGATGCCGCGGCCAGCGGGCGGGTCTGAGACCCGCCCCCACGGAAAATCAACGGGCGAGAGACCGGCGCCACGGCAGCAGGGCCGACAAGTATATGTCAACGTAACTCCCCCGCTTCCTTCTCCGGCAAGCGCACGGACTGCCTGCTTGCGGCGCCGCGATTCGTGCGTGGCCAGTCGATGCGCCAGCGCGTGCGAGATACGGGAACCCAGACCAGTTGCTTCGGCGGTGTCCCGCGGAGGTGATGGTAAAGGATCGCTGTCCGATCGTAGAAACC
>DATGHM010000031.1:0-23853 GCA_035307985.1 Candidatus Acidiferrales bacterium | reverse complement strand
TGCCACCGCACTGACCTACGGCATCGTGGCGCTGCTCGGAAAATACCTTCTGGGGGAGCGAGTGGGCCTCCTGCATTGGGCCGGCATCGGCGTCGTCTGCGCGGGTGTCCTCGTTATCGGCTACACTTCGCCAAGCACAGTCGCTCCGCCTGTGCCGCCGCCGTTTGGCACGGACCCGGTCGAATGATCACTGAAATCGCGCTGCTTGCCTTCATTGTCATCGGCGGGACGTTCGGGGAAATTTGCGTCACTCGCGCGATGAAAATTATCGGCGAGGTGACAGATTTCAGTCCGCGCGGCTTGCTGAGAACCGGCCGCCGGGCATTCAAGGTCTGGTGGATGTGGTTTGGATTCGTCCTGATGGCGCTTGCCTATTTCGCTCTGTTAGGCTTGCTGGCACGCGCCGACGTAAGCGTCGTGATTCCTGCCACCGCGTTGAGCTATCTTGTCGGTGCGATTGGCGGCCGGTGGTTTCTGGGCGAAGACGTCAGCTACCGGCGCTGGATCGGCGTTCTGCTGGTGTGCGTCGGCGTGGTGCTCGTCTACATCGGCAGAGGTTGAGTTCTCCGGATGGCTTGGATCGCGATTCGCGACGCGCTCTTGTTGCTGGCGGTTTTTCCGTTTGCCTATTACGTTCTCGCGATAATCATGGCTCGCCGGTTTTTTCCGCATCCTGTTTCTTCGACTGTTTCGCTTTCGCCCGACACGCCTCCCATCAGCATTCTGCGTCCCATTTATGGGCTCGACCGCGAGGCGTACGAGAACTATGCGAGCTTCTGCAGCCAGGAATATCCGGAGTTTGAAATGCTGTGCTGCGTGTCGGATGAATCGGACCCGGCGATTCCCGTCCTACGAAAGCTGATCGCGGATTTTCCCCGGCGCTCGATTCGGCTGCTCATCGGCTCCGAGCGGCTCGGCTTGAGCGACAAGGTCAACAAGCTCTGCCGCATGGCCAGGGAAGCCCGGCATGATCTGCTGGTGATCTGCGACAGTGACGTGCGAGTCGATCCCGGTTTTCTGCGGTCGATTGCCGCGCCGTTCCGGGATCCTGCGGTGGGCGGCGTCACCTGTCTCTACCGCGGCTTGACCGACGGCTCCTTCGCTGCCGGTCTCGAAGCGCTCGGCAGCAGCGCGGATTTCGCGGCGGGAGTCCTGGTCGCGCGGCAGCTCTCCGGAATCGACTTTATGCTGGGCGCGGTGATGGCGACCACCAAGGAGCGCTTGAGAGAGATCGGCGGCTTCGAAGCGCTCGTCAATCACTTCTCCGATGACTACGAGCTGGGGAACCGGATTGCGCGGAGCGGTCATCGAGTGGAGCTGAGCTCCTTTCCTGTTTCCACCGTCTATCCACGCGAGACTGTGGCGCAAGCCTTCCGCCACCAAACGCGCTGGTATGCAAGCGTCAAGCAATCGCGGCCGGCTGGCCACTTCGGGCTGATCTTCAGCGAGGGCCTGCCCTGGACAATTGTCGGCGCGGCGCTGGCTCCGTATCGCTGGATGACCGTCGCATATCTGCTCGCATACCTGGTTTTGCGCGCGTGGATGGCTTGGAGGGTAGGCGTCTCCGGAATGCGCGATGATCTGGTGCGCCGCAAATTCTGGGTGTTGCCGCTGCGGGATGCGTTTGCCTTCGCCGCATGGATTGCAAGCTTTTTTGTCCGGACAATCGATTGGCGCGGACAGAAGTTCCGCGTTCACGACCGGCGACTCGTTCCCGTTCCGCCGCCACACGGAGGTCCGCGGTAAGCGGGCTTCGACTTCGCAAGCAGACAGAATTTGAAGCCGCGCCTCACCTCTCCTCAGTTCCTCTCCGCGCAAGCTCGCCGGTCGTTTGACGCTTCTGTGACAATCTGGTGACACACTCCGCTCGTCGCGCGTGCAAACTGCGCGGGTCTCAAGCGGTTGCTATAGAAACCGCCGCTTTCACTAATGTCTCTTGCGACGAATTCGTTGCCGGACGTCGGAGGTTCTCCCGCGCGACCCGCGGCGCCGAAGGTGTCTGAAAGGTTCGCCGATGCCGCGCTGCAAATTCTAAGTATGAAGGGAGTCTGGCGCGGATTGGCTCTGGTTACCCTCGTTATTTTCCTGGCTACCGCGTTTCGCGCCGGATGGGTAAACGCCGAAACGGATTTTCCGAATTACTACACGGCTGCGGTCCTGGTGCGGAAGCACCAGCCTCTGGAAAAGTATTACGACTGGACGTGGTTCCAACGCCAGATGAATTACGGCGGAGTCGAGCGGCAGCTCGGCGCCTACTCGCCGCAGACACCGTTGACCATGATTCCTCTCGTTCCGCTTGCCGGCCTTCCCGTGCAGGAAGCCAAGCGGGTGTGGCTGATCTGCAATCTCCTGTTTCTTGGCGCGGCCATCTGGATGCTGTCTCGCCTCACGCGACTTCGCGTCGAGCATGTCTGGCTGCTCACGTTCGCGGGATATTTCTCGCTGGAGATGAATTTTCTTCTCGGGCAGTACTACATTTTTCTGCTGTTTCTGCTCACTCTGATGTTCTATCTGCTGCGACGGAAAAGCCCCGGGGCGAGTGGGGCAGCAGCCGGGGTTGCGCTTGCCTTGAAGTTATACGGCGGACCGTTTCTTCTCTACTTTGCCGCCGAGCGCAGATGGAAAGCAGTCTCCGGAATGATTGCCGCGATTTGTTGCGCTGGCGTCGTGGCCATCGCCGTGTTCGGCTGGCCAGGCATTCATTATTATCTCGCGCATATCCTGGTGCGCTCGGTGACAGACGGATCGATCGACCTCTACAATCCCGGCGTTCCCACGATCTCAACCATGCTGCGGCGGCTTTTCGTGAGAGAACCGGCGCTGAACCCCAACCCGCTTTGGAATGCGCCCTGGCTGTTTTTCTGGCTGCGCACGTTTGTCAGCTTGGCGATTGTCGTATTCGCCGGCCTCGGTCTGGCGTTTCGATCGACGACGGAGCGGCGCGATTTTGCCTGGTTCACGATTGCCGTGCTTCTGTTGTCCACGAACACCGCGCCTTATACATTCATTCTTTTGCTGCTTCCGGTGGTTCTGCTGCTGCATGATTCGACGATCTGGCGCGGACTGCTTCTCATCGGCGCTTACATCCTGTTGAACATGCCCCTGCCCGCGGCGTGGCTTTTCCCGAAGGTCTGGCTGCTGCTTGCGCTTTTCCTGGCGACGGGATGGGAGTACCGGCGAGCGTTATCGCCCAGAGCCGCAATCGCGGCCGTATCGCTGATTGCCGTATTTGCTTTAGTCGATGCGGCGAGACAAGTTCGCCAGTACGACGCGGAACCAGGGCGGCATTTCGAGCAGATAGCTACCGGCAGCGACTCGCTGTTCTCATCCTTTCCCGCGGTTTCCAGGTTCGGGTTGTTTTATCAATCGATGGGAAGAGATCGGTACGTGTTGCGATGGCTGCATGATGGGCGCAGGGAGGAAGTCTCCCTGGACGGTCATGCCCTTCATCCAACCGCGTTGCCGGATGGTTCGGTGCTTTTCGAACTTGTTGCGAATGGGACGTCCAGGATGATGCGGTTTGATCCGGCCACCCGGATCGTTGCGTCAAGTGCGCTAGCGGCTCCAGTTGCCGACGAAAACTCTGCGGTATCGCCTGACGGCAAATGGATTGCGTTCACCTCCTTCCAGAGTGGACCAAAGCACCTCTGGCTTCGCAATATTGCGACGGGGCGCGAAACGCTTCTCGCCGGCGGGAATTGCGACAGCTCGTGGCCTGCATGGCAACTCGATTCGAGGGCCGTGGTTTTCGCAAGTGATTGCGGCCGCGCGCTTGGGCTGCCCGCGCTCTACCGAGCGCCGGTCCCTGAAGAGGGAAGCCTCGAAACCGCGCCCAGACCGGTGAAGCCGGGACGTTCTCTTTCGCCACAATTGGCCTCCATGCTAAAATCGCTGTCCGTGATCATCTCGCTTCACCTTTATCTGGGTTAGGGCGGGTGAAGTGGAGCGTTCCGGCCACGGAATAGGCAACTCCTCTGTTTTCTAGCGACTGGGAGGTCGTACAATCGGTAGTACATCAGACTCTGGATCTGATTATCCTGGTTCGAGTCCAGGCCTCCCAGCCAATCCTTTCGAGATACACGCGTAAATTCCGGAGTACAGAGTAGAATGTCGCGCTGAAACTGGTCCGGAACTGGTCGGCGGGAGCCGTGCATGTGAAACCGGCAGCGATTGGCATTCGTGCGCACTCGGGGTGGGTCGCCGCGGTTGCGGTGGCAGGGACGCTGGCCGCGCCGCAGATTCTTGCGCGGGAGCGCATTGTCGTCATTGATGGCGACGGGCCCCGAGCGAATCAGCCCTATCATTTCGCCAAGAATCTTTCGCTGCGCGAAGCGGAGCTTCATCTGGCGCAGTGCGCGAAAACATCACGGCGACTCGCCGCGACGGGACTCGAAAGCATCGCGGAAAGCCTGCACAAAGCGCGATACGCGATCGTCGCTTGCGGCATCCTGACGGCTTCTGGTCGTCCCGTGCCGGCGCTGCCGGAGATTCTGGCGTCGCACGCCATGATTCATACGGCCGAAGGCGAGTTTTTCCGGGACGCCTTTGCGGACGCCTGTGAGCGGCTGAAGATCCCGATTACGAGAGTCCGCGAACGCGAATTGCTCGACCGCGCCGTGAGCGAATTGCGGATCGGCGCTCCAAAACTACGGGTTCAATTGACCGACGCCGGACGCGGCGTCGGGCCTCCCTGGACCCAGGACCAGAAGAACGCGGCGCTCGTTGGCTGGTTACTTCTGGAAAGCGCCGGGAAGCCACATCGCTGATCACGCCGGTCGCAGCGCTCCAACACAAATTTGCAGCTCTCGCTCTCGCAGAGGAAGGGAACCTCGACGTCGCTTTTCTCTGTCGACTGTAAACTGTTGCCTGTAAACTTTCTCCGCTAATGCGCTGGCTCGAACAGAAAATTCGCCGCTACGAACACATGCGCTGGGCGCAGGAGCCCGGCCGTCGCGTTCTTCCGTTCGCCTGGGGACTGGAGCACATTGGCGGAGACGCCCATGATCCCGATCCACGCGCGTTCCTGAATCGCTTCGTCGACGCGACGCTGGCGGACAGCGACGATTGGTTCGCTGTCAGTCCGGCCGACGACTACGAATTGCGCGATAACGTCCTTACGTTCACGAGCCAGATCGCATCGCCGTGGCCCGAAAACAATCGCGTCTACGGGCAGCTTTTCCGCGCGCGGCAGACGGGACCTGCGGTGGTTGTGCTCGCGCAATGGAACGCGCGCTGGGAAGAGCAACAGAATATTTGCCGCTGGCTGAATCGTCTTGGCATCACGGCCGTGAAGATGAGTCTGCCGTATCACGACCGGCGCGCGATCCCGGGCCATCCGCGAGGCGATCACCTGGTCGGCCCGAATATCGGGCTCACACTCCAGGCGAACCGACAAGCCGTTGTGGACGCGCGCCGAACGCTTCTCTGGCTCGCCCGCCAGGGCTATCACCGTCTCGGGATCATGGGCACCAGTGTGGGCTCCTCCATCGCGTTCGTTACGATGTGCCACGAGCCGGCGCTTCACGCGGGCGCATTTCTCCACGTCGCGACCTATTGTGGGGATGTGGTCGCCAATGGCCTCACCACGATGAACGTGTGGGAATCCCTGCGGCAGAAAGTTTCGCCGGAAGAGTTGCAGCGCTTCTGGTCGCCGATCAGCCCGTTCCCGTACATTCCGAAGCTCAACGGCACTCGAAAGGAAATCCTCGCGATCAGCGGCCGCTACGATCCGACATTCTGGCCTGAGTTCACGGAAGCATTTTTGCGCGAGATTCACCGCGACGGCTTGCAGGCTGAATCGCTATCGCTCCCGTGCGGGCACTACTCGCTGGGCGTCGCGCCGTTCAAATATGCCGTCGGTTTGCGCTTCGGAACTTTTCTCTTCCAGGCGCTCTCGTGAAGGTGGATCCAGAGAACAGCGAACCAAGTGCTCAACGAAGAAGTTGGCAGAAAGAGCCCTTCGCGATCGCCTGCGTGACGGCTTCGATATCGGGCGCAAGCGAGCGGTCGGCGTCCACGCGCTTGGAGAGGGAACGGACGATATCGTAGCCGCGCTCTGCTTCCGCGCCCGTTCGCAGCGGCGCGAGAAAATCGATTCCCTGGCATGCCGCCAGAAGTTCGACGGCAAGGATGTGCCGCAGGTTCGCGAGCATCGGCTGCAATCGACGTGCGCCGGCCATGCCCATCGAGACATAGTCTTCCTGATTTGCCGACGTGGGAATCGAATCGACGGAGTGCGGCGTGGCCAGCGCCTTGGTCTCGCTTGCCAGTGCCGCCGCGGCAATCTGGAGAATCATGAACCCCGAATTGACTCCCGGCTCGCGAACCAGGAATGCCGGGAGCTGGCTTGTTTGAGGATTCGTCATCTGCTCGATGCGCCGCTCGGAGATTCCTCCCAGCGTTGCGAGCGCGACGGCAAGCTGGTCGGCGGCCATCGCCAGCGGCTGTCCGTGGAAATTGCCGCCGCTGATCACTTCGCCGGAGTCGACGAACACCAGCGGGTTGTCCGTGGCGCTGTTCAGCTCGATCTCGACGGTCGCGCGAATCTGCGCCAGCGCGTCGCGCACCGCGCCGTGCACCTGCGGTGCGCAGCGCAAGCTATAGGGATCCTGCACGCGCGGATCCGTTTGCGCGGAGCGATGCGACTCGCGGATCTCGCTCCCGCGATTCAGCCGCTCGAGGTTTCGCGCGGTGGTTGCGTGCCCCGCGAACGGCCGAGCGCTCGCGATTCGCGGATCGAACGCCGCGGGACTCCCGCGCAAAGCGTCGAGCGAGAGTGCGGCGGCAACATCGGCCGTGTCCACCGCAATCTCGGCGTCGCGTAGAGCGAGCGCGAGCAATGCCAGCATTCCCTGCGTGCCATTGAGCAGCGCCAGCCCTTCCTTCGCTTCCAGCGTGAGCGGGGCGATCCCGGCTGCGCGTAGCGCTTCGCCTCCCGCCATGCGCCGCCCGCGATAAATTGCCTCTCCTTCGCCGATCGCAACAAGCGCCAAATGCGCGAGCGGCGCCAGGTCGCCGGAGGCTCCCACAGATCCTTGCGACGGAATCACCGGGTGCAGCCCGGCATTCAGCATGGCGCAGAGCGTTTCCGCCAACACGGGGCGGACGCCTGAAAATCCCTTCGCGATAGCATTGGCGCGCAGCAGAAGCATCGCGCGAGTTTCCGTTTCGCTCAGCGCCGGGCCCACACCACAAGCGTGGCTCCGCACCAGATTGAGCTGCAGTTGCTCGATCTGCTCGCCGGAGATGCGCACGTAGGCAAGTTTGCCGAAGCCCGTGTTTACGCCATAGACGGTCGCGCCCGATTGAATGACGCGCTCAATCACCGCGCGCGACGCCTTCATGCGCTCGCGCGCCGCTGGAGTCACCTCTGCCGTTGCGCCACCCTGGGCGGCCTCGAAGAGCTGATCGAGCGTCAGATGCTCGCCGTCAATGGGAACTGTGTTCATGATGTGTCGCGCTGTGCGCTCCGTCGGACACGGCGAAATACTTCTTGTACTTCTCGGGAAGGGATTTGGGCCGGCCTTTGCTGTCGCAAATCACGTGCACTGTTTCTCCCGTGGCGATGAGTTCGCCGCCGTTCAGGATCTCGTAACCGAATCGCACGGTGCGGCGCTGCGATCCGATCACCCGCGTGCGAATCGTCAGCAAATCGTCGAACCGCGCGGGGCGCTTGTAGCGGCAGGACGCTTCCGCCACGACGATGTAGCTGTCGTCGTCCGTTTCCATGCGCTTGTACTCGAAACCGAGCTGCCGGCACAGTTCGACGCGACCAACCTCGAACCACGTGAAATAATTCCCGTAGTACACCACGCCCATTTGATCGGTTTCGGCGTAGCGCACGCGTACGTTCGTCTCGGAATGCGGCGTCATCGAGTCCTAATTTCCGTACAAACAAAACAGGGGACCCATTTGATTTGCAGCCTCCCTCGGTGCCCCGAATCTCGTTTCGCGAATTGGCATGGCGCGCTCATCTTGCTAACTGGCATTCCTAAACGAACACGGCAGGCGATCGGGTCTCTACGATTAGAGTGAGGCCAGCGGCCCCCGACAGACTCCCTTGCCCGAATCGTCGGTTCCCACAATTTGTCATAGCAAGACACTCGCGCCACGCCAGTTCGCTATACGACTTTTCGAAGTGCAGCGGGAGGCTGCAAAAAAAAATCGGTTTTCCATCTCGCGAATGAGCGAGGGGAAAACGGCCAAACGGTTTTACTGTCTCGCGAAGCCGCAAACTTAGTGCCCCGTCCATTTCGGCGCGCGCTTTTCCAGGAACGATGCAAGCCCCTCGCGAAAATCATCCGTCGACCGAATGTCCGCGTTCTCGTGGATGGCGTTCTCGATTTCCGCTTGCAACTGCGCTTCGCCGCTTCGGAGCAGCAAGCGCTTCGTGCGCCGGATGCTGGTTGGGCTCGCCGCAATCAGCTCCGAAGCGATGGCGCGTGCGCGAGGGAGAAGCGAGTCTGGAGCGACGATTTCCGTCACCAGGCCGAGGCGATGCGCTTCCGCTGCGTCGACGATACGTCCGCTCAGAAGCAGGCCGCGCGCGATTTTGTCTCCCACTTGTCGCCGCAGAAAAACCGACACGAGCGCGGGAATGAAGCCGATCTTCACTTCCGTGTATCCGAACTTCGCCTCTGGCACGGCAAGCGTGAAATCCGCGAGCGTGGCGATGCCACAGCCGCCTGCAATGGCCGCGCCATTCACCGCCGCGATCAACGGCTTCGGAAAGCTGTAAATGCGATAGAACATCTTTGCCATACGCCGCGAGTCTTCCACGTTCTCCTCGGGCGACTGCGTGGCGATTGACCGCAGCCCGTCAAGATCCATTCCCGCGCAGAACGCCTTGCCCGCCCCGGTGACGATCCCGACGCGCGACGATCCAGTCTCGATTTCGTTCAACGCGGCCAGTAAGTCTTCGATCATGCGCGTGGAGATCGCGTTGCGCTTGTCGGGACGGCTCAGCGTAATCGTGGCAATCTCGCCTGCGCCATCGAATGTGAGCGTCTCGTAGCTCATTGCCGATTCTTCTCCACGTCTCCAGTGCCTCGCGGCCCCGTGCAAATTTGCGAAGGGTGCGACGAATCTTTCGTCAGTTGGGCTTCGGTGCTTCCGTTGCGCCTGCGTGCGCGTACCGCTCACGAAGTTCGTGCGTCATCGCGCAGGCGACCGCAAGCGATTTTGTGTCGATGCCCGCTGCGACGCCACGTGCCGCCAGCGTGGTCAGAACGGTTTCGGTCGGAATGTTCCCGACAAGAGCGTCCCCTGCGAACGGGCATCCTCCCAACCCAGTCAGCGCGCCGTCAAATCGGCGGCAACCCGCCTCATACGCCCCCAGCACCTTCTCCGCCGCGCCTTCAGGCCGGCTGTGCAGGTGCACGCCGATCTCGATCCCCGCGACGGAATCTTTCACCGCGCGATAAAGCTCAGCGACAGCTTCAGGCGATGCAGTCCCGACGGTGTCGGCCAGTGAAACCGTTCGCACGCCAGTATCCTTGAGCCAGACCAGCGTATCTTCCACAATTTCCGGTCCCCACGGTTCCTCGTAAGGGTTTCCGAACGCCATCGAAATGTACACTACAAGCTTGCGGCCCGCAGCTTTCGTCTCGCGCTGCAGTTTCTCAACCAGCTCACGCGATTCCGCGCGCGACATGTTCGCATTCGCCCGCCGGAAATACGCCGAAATGGAATAGGGATACCCGATCGTCGTCACGCCCGGCGTCGCCAGTGCGCGCTCGAGTCCCTGCGCGTTCACGACAATGCCTATGATGTCCGGTAGCTCGCCCGACGGCAGCTTTGCGTTGCTCAATCCTTCCATCACTGCTCCGCTGTCCGCCATCTGCGGCACGTGCCTCGGCGAAACGAAACTCACCGCATCGATATGCCGGAATCCCAACGACACAAGCGCGCGGAGATACTTGACCTTCTCCTCCGTCGGAATAGTCTCCCGCAGCCCCTGCCACGCGTCCCGCGGACACTCGACGATGGTCACTTCACTCATGAATCGCTCATACCTGATTCGAGGTCCTTTTCGGTTTTCGGTTCAAGGGCAAAAGTTGAAAGTTGAAGGTTGAAGCGCCCTGACTCCGGATTTGCTACGTCTGCAAAACACCCGTCTTAAATTCCGCGACTTCCGGATTCAGGGCCGCGCTCTCCAGCGACTCGATCAGCGCTTCGCGCGTGTGCGCCGGATCGATGATCGCGTCGACCCACAGCCGCGCAGCCGCATAGCGCGGATCCGTTTGATGCTCGTAGGTTGCGCGCGTCGATTCGTACAGTTCCTTTTTCTCCGCTTCGCTGAGCTTTTGCCCTTGCCGCTCGAGCTGCTTAACCTTGATTTCCACCAGCGTTCCCGCCGCCGAATCGCCGCCCATCACCGCGTACCGCGCCGTGGGCCACGCGAAGATAAATCGCGGATCGTACGCCTTTCCGCACATTGCGTAGTGCCCCGCGCCAAAACTGCCGCCGCAGATGACCGCGATCTTCGGCACCACGCTGTTTGCCACGGCGTTCACCATCTTCGCGCCCGCGCGAATGATCCCGCTCCACTCCGCTTCTTTGCCCACCATGAATCCATTCACATCGTGCAGAAAAATCAGGGGAATCAGGTTCTGATTGCAGTCAAGGATGAATCGCGCGGCCTTATCCGCCGATTCCGTATAGATCACGCCGCCGAATTCCATTCGTCGTTCGCCCGTTCCGGGCGCGGAGACAGTCACGTGTTGCCGGTTGTTGGCCACGATTCCGACGGCCCATCCGCCGATCCGCGCATACCCGCACACCACCGTTTCGCCGTATTCCGCGCGGTATTCGTCGAATTCGCTCGCATCAACGATGCGCGCGATGATTTCGCGCATGTCGTACTGTTTCGAAGCGTCCGCTGAGAAGACTCCGTAGATTTCGTCGGCGGGGAAGGCGGGCGGCCGCGCCGGCTTGTGATCGAATGGCGCAGCCGGTGGGTGTCCGATCTTGTCGACCAGCGAGCGAATGCGCCGCAGGCAAGCTTCATCATCCGGCTCGCGAAAATCCACGGTTCCGCTGATCTGCGCGTGCATTTCCGCGCCGCCCAGTTCCTCCGCTGACGTCTTCTGCCCGATCGCCGCTTGCACCAGCGCGGGGCCTGCAAGAAAAAGCCCGCTGCCGTCCGTCATCAGGATGTGGTCGCACATCACCGGCAGGTATGCGCCGCCCGCTACGCACATGCCCATGATCGCCGTGATCTGCGGAATTCCCATCGCGCTCATCACCGCGTTGTTGCGGAACACACGTCCAAAATCGTCCGTGTCGGGGAACACGTCCTCCTGCAAAGGGAGGAAAACGCCCGCGGAATCGACCAGATAAATCGTAGGGACGCGATTCTCGATGGCGATGTTCTGCGCCCGGATCACTTTCTTTGCCGTCATCGGGAAGAACGCGCCGGCTTTCACGGTTGCGTCGTTCGCAATGATCATCACGCGCCGCCCGCAGACGCGCGCCAGCCCCGTCACCGTTCCCGCCGCCGGGGCGCCGCCCCACTCCTCGTACATTTCGTACGCGGCGTAGAGGCCCAGTTCGAACAGCTCGGTTCCCGGGTCGATCAGGCGGGCGATGCGTTCGCGCGCCGTCAGGCGTTCCTTCTTATGCTGCGACTCGATCGCTTTCGCGCCGCCGCCCTGCCTGATCTGCTCTTCTTCGTTCTTGATTTGCGTAAGCCGGTCAATCATCTGCCGGCTGTTCTTTTCGAACGCGGGCGAAAACGTGTCCACACGCTTACCAATGAGGGTTCTACTTGTAGACGAGACCGTCGTCGCGGCGTTTCCGCTTCCCGCGGCCCCGGGGTCTGCTTCATGTCGAGATGGGCTCTTTCTGCGCAAGCGGCGATTGTATCATCCGAAATTCATTTTGCATTGCGGTCCGCGGAGGTATACTCGCTTCCGGCTCTCGACTGCGTCGGAGTCAATTTCCTCCCCGGAGGCGCCTATGCGCTGCGTATCTCACCAGAAGGACGCGTCTGCCTCCGCTGTTCTCCCATAGCGCGGCCGCTCGTTCTTCTGCTCTGATTTTCGATGCCCCATTGCCGCGCGAAAACGGTGCGGCCCAAACGTCTCGGTATCCGCCTGCATGGGCGCTGCAGACATGGAGGAGATCGCAATGAAATTTATCGATTTGGAGTTGGTGAGGCGTCTGGAGATGGCTTCGGCGTGTTCCGGCAGGAGTTGCGCGGAGGGCGCGCAGAGGCTGCATCCCGAACTCGGAGCCGCAGCGGAAGAAATCGCAGGGGGCATCGCCGTTTATGCGGGCGTCGATTCGCCCGTGACGCAGGCGCTTGGTGTCGGGCTGAACGGCCCGGTCAGCGACGCCGAAATCGACCATCTCGAAGATTTCTTCCATTCGCGCGGCGCGGCAACCGCCATTGAACTCTGCCCATTCGCCGGCATTCCTCTTTACGAAGCGCTCGCGAAACGCGAATACCGCCTGATCGAAGTTTCGAACGTTCTCTTTCGGGAACTGGCGTCGACGGACGGTTTTCCGCCACCCGCGCCCGGCGTCACCGTGCGTCCCGCAATGCCTGAAGACGAGAAGGTGTTCACGCGCACGGTCGGGAAAGGCTTCGCCGAGACGGCGCCAATCACGCAGGCGTTGCTCGACGTGATGGATGGCTTCTTTCACAGTGAGGGGAATCATCCGTTCCTCGCGTTTGTCGATGGCGCGGCCGCTGGAGGGGCTTCCGCGTTTGCCTTCGACGGCGTCGCGGGAATGTTCGGCGCCAGCACGCTTCCGCGGTTCCGCGGCCGCGGAGTGCAGACCGCGTTGCTCGCCGCGCGCCTTCAGTGGGCGATGCAACACGGTTGCAAGTTGGCGAAGGGAATCACGGTGCCCGGCAGCACCTCGCACCGCAATCACGAACGCTTCGGCTTCCGCGTCGCCTATACGCGCACCAAACTCATGCGCAGCAAGTAGGGCATTTGCGGTCACGGGCTCGCCCGGTGGGTTGCGCGGCGCGTGATCACCGCTTCAGCCGCTGGCATGAGCGCATCGCGCGAGACGATCGTTTCGACGAGTCCGGCGGCGAGCGCTTCCTGCGCGTGGAGTTTCCGTCCTGTCGTGAACATCTCCAGTGCAAGGGCGCGGCCAATCAATCGCGTGAGCCGTTGCGTTCCGCCCCAACCGGTCAGGATACCGAGCGCGCCGCCGGGATGCGCGAAAACGGCGTCCGGCGTCGCAATGCGCGCGCGGCATGCCAGCGCAAGATCGAGTCCACCGCCCATGCAGTAGCCTTGAACCGCGGCGACGATCGGCACGGGCGAGAGTTCGATGGCGCGCAGGACGCGTTGTCCCTCGCGCGAAAACTCGTGCGCCTCTGCCGGCGTCAGCCGCTCGAGTTCGCTGATGTCTGCGCCAACGGCAAAGGCGCGCTCAGTGCCCGCGATGATGCATCCGGTAACGCGGCGCGTTGTAGCGAGTTTCTCAATCTCCGAGCCAAGCTCCGCCAGAACGCGGCGCTCAATGCGCGGAAGTCCATCTTCGCTTTCAAGCTTCAGAATGTGGAGGCGTCCCTGCGACGTGGAACGCAGATGCGTGCCCACGGCGGGTTCACGCGCTGCGCGGTGCCGTGGAGACTCGCTGGCGGATGAAATCGACGATGGCCTGCGTGGGAGTGCCGGGGAGAAAAACTTCCGCAATGCCCATCCGCTTCAGCGCGGAAATGTCCGCGTCAGGGATGATTCCGCCGATCACGACGGTCACGTCGGTCATTCCTTTTTCTCGAAGCAGATCCATCAGCCGCGGGCAGAGCGTATTGTGCGCGCCGGAAAGAATCGAGAGCCCGATCACGTCCACGTCTTCCTGCACCGCGGCCGAAGCGATCATCTCCGGCGTCTGGCGCAGCCCGGTGTAGATCACTTCCATTCCCGCATCGCGCAACGCCCGCGCAATGATCTTCGCGCCGCGGTCGTGGCCGTCGAGCCCCGGCTTCGCAATCAGCACCCGTATCTTCTTTTCAGCCATCGGCTTTCTTCTGGTCCTCTGCGTCTCTGCGGTTAAGATTCAGTCTCGATGATTCAGCACGAGACGGCGTATCCCGTCCTTTAAAACCACGGTGTGAAAATTTATCAACAACCCGACCGTGCAACCTGCCGCGCTAAGTGATGGCGACTTCTTCGTAGACGCCGAAGACCGCGCGCATAGCGTCGCAAATCTCGCCGAGCGTCGCGTAGGCCTTCACGGCGTCGTAAAGGCAGGGCATCAGGTTTTCCTTGCCCGCGGCGGCGCGGGAGAGCGCGGCCAGCCTTCGCTCGACTTCCTGATTCGACCGCTCGGCGCGGAGTTTGCGCAGCTGCTCGGCCTGTCGGTGCGCGACGCTCTCGTCGATCTGCAGTGTTTCGATCGGCTGCTCCTGCGCGACGTATTCGTTCACGCCGACAATGATCTTCTCCTTGCGGTCAACGGCCATCTGATAACGGTAGGAGGCCTCCGCGATCTCGCGCTGGGGGTAGGCTCGCTCGATGGCTTTGACCATGCCGCCGAGCGCGTCGATTTTCTCGATGTAATCCCATGCCCCGCGCTCCACTTCGTTCGTCAGCGTCTCGACGAAATACGATCCGCCCAACGGATCGACCGTGTTCGTCACGCCGCTTTCGTGCGCGATGATCTGCTGCGTGCGCAGCGCGACGGTCGCGGCAAATTCCGTCGGCAGAGCCCAGGCCTCGTCGAGTGAATTCGTGTGCAGCGACTGCGTTCCGCCCATCACCGCGGCCAGGGCTTGGATAGCCGTGCGCACCACGTTGTTATATGGCTGCTGTGCCGTCAGGGAGCATCCTGCCGTCTGCGTATGGAACCGCAGCGCCCACGACCGCTCGTTCTTTGCGTGGAAGCGTTCGCGCATCGTCTTGTACCAGATGCGCCGCGCCGCGCGGTACTTGGCGATTTCCTCGAAGAAGTCATTATGCGCGTTGAAGAAGAACGAAAGGCGTGGAACAAATTCGTCGATGTCGAGCCCGCGTTTCAGACCCCATTCGACGTATTCGATGCCGTCGCGCAGCGTGAACGCGAGTTCCTGAATCGCGGTCGAGCCGGCCTCGCGAATGTGGTAGCCGCTGATCGAAACGGAATTGAACCGCGGCGTGTGCTTGACGCCGAATTCGAACGTGTCGATCACCAGTCGCATCGACGGTTCGGGCGGATAGATGTACTCCTTCTGCGCGATGTATTCCTTCAGGATGTCGTTTTGAATCGTCCCGGAGATTTTCTTCCAGTCGGCGCCCTGCTTTTCCGCAACGGCCAGGTACATGGCCCAGATTGGCGCGGCCGGGGAATTGATCGTCATCGAGGTGGTTACGTCGGCCAGCGGAATCTTGTCGAACAGCGTTTCCATGTCCGCCAGCGAACTGATGGCCACGCCGCATTTGCCCACTTCGCCCTCGGAGAGAGCGTGGTCCGAGTCGTACCCCATGAGCGTCGGCAGATCGAACGCGACGGAAAGGCCTGTCTGTCCTTGCGAAAGCAGGTAGCGGAAACGGCGGTTGGTGTCCTCGGCGGCTCCAAACCCGGCGAATTGCCGCATGGTCCACAAGCGGCCGCGGTACATCGTGGAGTGGATTCCGCGCGTATAGGGCGGCTGGCCAGGGTAGCCGAGATCGCGCTCCTCGTCCCAGTCGGCAAGATCGGCGGGCGTATAGAGCCGCCGGATGGGATAGCTTGAAACAGTGGTGAATTCGGGCAGCCGTTCCGGGGATTTCTGAAGCGTGGGCTTCAACGTCTTCTCTTCCCAGCTACGCTCCGCTGCGGAGCGGCCATTGCCAGCAGGAGTCGCAGAAGTCGTCTTCGGTTCTTTTGTTGTTTTCTCACCCATTTGCGGCACTCCCGTATTCCGGCGGCGCGTTTCTCTTCGTTAATTCTAGGGGAAGGAACCCGGCTGGACAAGGGCCCGAGGGCAGGGGAAGGGTTTGGTCGCGGAGTTTCGAGGATCCGGAAGGGCCAATTGTGTATCGATTAATTTTTCGACTTTTGTTGATCGAGCTGGACTTACGGCGATTTTTGTTCGACATGTGTATCGATTAATTGCCGATGCCGGGGGCTTGAGACCGGTAAGCCGGAGTCTCATTCCGTCGAGCGCCGGAGCGAAGAGCGACGGAACCAAAAACCGATGACTGTCCCGATTAGAAAACTGTTTCTCCTTCGCAGAAAGGCGCGAAGATTCGGCCCTCGCAAAGCGAAGCAACGGCGCTCGGGCAGGCTGGGACAAACAGGTCGAGGGCGGGTCTGAGACCCGCCCCTACGGTACTGAGGTGCGCGGCAGTTTAGAACCTGTCCTCGACCCGCCCCTACGAAGCTTGCGACTGGTTCTCCCGACCTATTTCGAGCCGGGGGCCCAGGGGGCGCGCGAAGCCGAGGGCGGCGGGTCATCGGCATCCGTCGCGCCGGGGATGTTTGGCGTGCGATATGGCTTGCCGCGTAGCGCGTCGGCCAGACTGATGCGGTTGGTTTCGAGCGTGCGTCCCATCGCCTGATTGAAGGCCACCTGCGCCTCGACCAGGTTGATGCGGTCACGCAGTTCAATCCCTTGGGCGGCCGTCAAGTCGCGAGCCCGCAGAACAACCGTATAGGGGTCGGACGCCCCAAGCTGGTATTTCTTTTGCTCATCGCTCAATGTTTGCTGAGCCAGCCGTGTGGCTTCCGTCGCCGCCACCACCGAAGCGCGGTCCTGCTCGAGCGCGATGAGCGAGCTGCGAACCTGGATGTAGATCGTGTTCTTCAACTGCTGATAGGCGACCTGCTGCTGGCGCTCGTCGAGCAAAGCGCGGGCGCTGTTGGCCTGGGCGGCGCGATTGCGGATCGGCAAGCCCAGCGTAATGCCGGCGATGTAGGTCGGATACTTTGCGTTAATCATGTCGTGCTCGGACGTGCCGACCCCCGAAGGAACCACGGTGGTGACCGCCGGCCCGAATGACGTGGGGAAGCCGAGAAAAAGAGGCGGCGACGACTGAGTTCCAGTAGCGTCCACGATGGGTTGCGTTGGATCAGCGGCGAAGGTAAGCGGCGTTGCGGTAGCGTTCGTTCGGATGCCCGCCAGGCCGGTTGCCTGATATTCGGCAAACAGGTTCAGCGAAGGCTTCAACGCATTCCGCGCCACCTTGACCTCGATGTTGTCGGTATCCAGAGCCAGACGGTCGACGGTCATCTGCGGCACGTTCTGCCAGGCTTCGGTCATCAGCTGATCAATGGGCACGGTTTCAGGTTCGGGTGTCTCAATGGGAGTCGTCGGCACGATCTCGACGTTCGCCAGGTCGGGCGCCATCGGGTTCTTCGTAATGTCGTTCAACAGCTTGGTTTGCTGGAGCAGTTCGTTCGTCTGCGCCGCGACGAGAGCCTGCTTGTCGCTTGCCAGTTGTGATTGGGCCGTCAGCACCTGGAGAGGCGCCATGGTGCCGATTTGAAGTTGCTTCTTGTTGTCCTCATACAATTTCTCGGAGACCGACACGGCTTGTTGCTGCACGTTCACGAACTGGCGATCGTAGACCAGCTCCCAATAATCATCCGACGTCGTCACAATGTCGGCGATCACGGCCGCCTGGAATTGAGCGTCCGCGATCTTAATGCCGTTCCTGGCTTCGATGATGAACCGCGTGGTCGGCAAAATGCAGCAGCCGGCCAGCAGCGGCTGCGAAATGCTGGCCGTCAGCGTGGTCTGCACCCATGGGTTGAAAACGAACGACGTAAAATTCGATGAATCCCGCTGGTTGTCCCAGGTCAGCGAAAAGGCCGTCCCCGTGTGAAAGCCTTCCGCGTATGAAAGTTTGTAGTCGTTCTGATGGAACGACTCACTTGGCACCACAGTTCCAGCGCCCGACGTGAAGGCGTTGTTGACAGGCGTGAGGGCCTGATTCCAGCTGGTCTGTACCGTAAGCTCGGGATCGAAGACCACCGCTGGCGCCGACCCCAGCACAACGGACTGCGAGCTGCCCGCCTGCGGGACGCCTCCGGCCTTCGCTATCAACAGCTGCGTTTCTGCGATCCAGGGCTGATACCGCTGTACGCGAATGTCGAGATTGTCCTCGAGCGCGAGCGCGATGGCGTCATCGAGACTCAGGTTCAACTTTCCGTCCTGAATCAATTGATCGATCTTCGGCGTATTTGTAAGAACGGGCTCGGGCACCTGAGTAGGCCAATACTGGTCGAAGATGTTGGGGAACCAATGCTTTCCCATTGAATAGTCGCGGCCGAGTCCCAGCTTCTTCTCTGAGATTTGGACTGTGGGACCGGGCTGAGCAGCGGAGGCTTGCTGAGGCACATCCGGCATTTGCGCCGGAGCCTGCGAATTCGGCGGAGTTTGCTGCTGGCCCTGCTGTTGTGTTTGCTGCTGACTCTGCGGCGCAGTGGTAGACTGCGCTTGCGCATAGACGGGTGAAATGATCAACGACGCCGCGGTCCATAGCACCAGCGCCACCCGCGATAAACTTTTCATCGTGTTTTGTCCTCTCCCCAGAAAAGAATCGAATCGACCGCTCATGCGAACCCCTCGCGCAAACTCGCTTGCGGGAATCTACCTAGTAGAACGCGCGGGAGCGCCGGTTTGTTTCGTTAAGCCAGCTACAAAGTGCAAGCGGGCCGCCATCGTATGTGGCTGACGGCAAAAGAGTAAAAGGGGATTCCCCCATCCCGACTGTCCGCTAGCGCACACTGCCGTGCGTATCCGAACACGTGGGCAGGCGAGTGTAGCACCGCTCTGGCGACGGTGACAATCGGGGTACCGGGTTTTTGGTCTACGGCGGTATGCGGGTTGATTCAGGCCGCAATCCCGACGCTCAGGGAGGTCCAAACGGAAGGTTTCGGAGTTTCCGCGGGCGATGACGCGCTCCGCGGAGACCATCGGGAGCTACTCCGACGGCGAAGGTCCCCATGGAACCCACTCCATGGAAGCTTCTTGTCCGCCGTGCGTACATAGCCTAACATTGGTTTACAATCGGTATTAGCGACGCTGAAGTGCCAAGGAAAGAACGCCGGCAATGGCTACCCTGTGTTCGCAGTGCGACAAACCGGAAGGCGAGTGTAATTGCGAGAAGTATTGCTGCTTCTGCCAGTCGCAAGAGGGTATCCGCCTGTGCGTGGACGGTCTTTACTATTGCCCGGATTGCCGCGAGGCCTGCGACGTGCGCCTGGCCGACTCCGATGACCGCTGACAGCTCACGCGTCGAATTGCTAGTGCCCAATGACGACCGGCTGATCGCCGCAATCGATCCGGTGGTCGCTCACGCTGCCGAGCGCGCCGGCCTTTCCTCTCGCGAACGGCAGGAACTCGCGGCGGAGGCCGCCCGCGCCTGCGAGGAGGCATTTTCACGCGCGGTCAGCAACGGCAGCAGCAATCCTCTCCTGCGTGTTCTCGTCGATGATTCTCCCAATCGCGTCGAGGTTTCCATCGAACCGTACGCCGGCAGCATGGCGGCGGGGACGCGGGAGGCCAACCCGCGCATTACGATCGTGAAAGACCACACGCCAAGCGCGCACAGCAAACGGTAATCGGCCCCTCGCGCTCCTCACATCTGGATTGCAAACGCACGGCTGCGAATCAGCGATACAAGCTGGTCTTGGCTGAGCGGAATCTCCACGTTCAAGCGATCCCCGGCCGGCGTGACGCGGACCTGGTCCAGCGCCGAAGAGAGAGCCTGGTTCTGCTGCCCCTCCTGATAGCGGCGGTACATGATGCCGGCTTGCAGAGCGGCTGAGAGAACGTTCGCGTCGGCCGGCGAACTGCATATGGCCCTGAAATGCGCATCTACGCCATTGTCCGCTTCGACGGAGATCGTCATGGCCTGCATGCGGCTCATAATCTCCGACGCTTGGGGAAACTGGTTCGCCTGCGGCAAGAGTTGGTTCATGGCCATGTGCGTGTAGTGCTGGTTGAGGACAGCCCAGATGATGCCTGTTCCGTTCGTGTCGTTAATCAGCGGAGAAAGCCTGTCGTTGTCGAGGAGGCTCTGCGCGCGGCCGGAGCGCACGTCGATCAGTTTTTCCAGGGCGGCACGGTGTCCGAATGCAGCCGTGTTGGGATCGATGAACGTGAACAGGATGTCCCCCGGCGCCGCGCCGCTGCCGAAGGCATACAGGTGATATCCGTTGATGTCGAGCATCGGCAGCTTTTGCTGCTTGAAGTGCTGCTCGGTGGTGTTGGGATCGAAAGCGCCCAGCGCCACGCCGACGATTTCCTCGCCCCCCTTCGGGAGGTTGATGCCGGCCCAGGCCAGTTCGTCGACTTCTGTGTTTGGATCGATGCCTGCCGAGGAGAGGAATTTTTCGAATTCGCGGAAGCGGCTGGGCATCAGTTGGTCGCGAAGCTGTGGGAACCAGGGGTACTTGCGCGCGGACTTCATATCGGCGTAGGCGAACTCACCGACATCCTTGGGGAACATTGCCAGCACGGTGGTGCTGAGCGAGTCCGCAGTGCTGGGGCGCGGCGTCAGGGTAAGTACCGCCGCAATCAGCGCGGCGGCCAGCAGTGCGATCGTGGTCATTCGGCGAATCGGCTGTCTCATAGGTGGTTTCTCTCTTCCTGTCGAGAATCTTGACGAACACGTCGAAGGAAAGGGGATCTTCTCGTGCTTTCGTCCCAATGTTGTTTCTATTGTTTCGTGACCGGACGTTTCGGTAGAAAATCTCCTTAACGCGTTGCGCCCACTGCCGCTTCCGAAACTCGCGCCGCCAGCGCCGTGGTTTCCGCGCGCACGCGTCCGGCGAACGCCGAATCCGTGATCGACTCCAGATTTATCTCTACATTTTCGAGCGCGCCTCGCACGGCCGCCGCAGCCATCAAACGGCCTACACGAATGTCCGATTTCATAGACGGGCTGGCCATGGGTTCCAGTTGCCCGAGCCGTTCGAAAATGTCGGCCGCCCGGCGCGCCGTTTCCAGGGGAACGTTTGCGGCGTCCCGCAGCGCGGTCTGGATCGCGGCGTCCCGCTTTTGCTGCTCCCCTCCGGCGCCTTGCGGCAGCTTGTAGGCGGCCATCACGGAATCGAACGACGCCGCATCGCGATCGATCGCTTCCGCCAGAGCGCGCGCGGCGGACTGAAATTGCGCAAGAGCCTCGCTGAGCCGCTCGACGTATGCCGCTTGCGATTTTTTCTTGCGCGAGAGCCCCGCGACCATCTGGCCGAGGCTTGCGGCTAGCGCACCGGCAAGGGCGGCCACCGAGCCTCCTCCTGGCGTGGCCGTCGGCTGCGCAACGGCGTCAAGGAACGGCTGCGCGAGGCCCGCGAGTTTTCCCGGGCCCTCCGCCGGCATTCCGGCGAGCGAGGCCTCGATACGATTTTCCAACACCTGCGCCGCCGAAAAGTTTTCGAGCTGCAGGTAGAAGTCCGCCGTCAGCTCGATGGCTTTCTTCGGTATCAGCCCGACAATTTCGCTTCCCACGATCGAGACGCCATAACGCTCCGCCTCGCGTTTTACCATTTCGAAAACGCGGTGCATCGGCGTCTGCTCGAAATCCGTCAAATTGATCGATACCTGCGCCAGGTGGCGCGCGCGCAAGTCCACTCCCATGGCTTTCACATAGCGGAGCCCGCCATTCGAAAAGCGGATGTTCTTTCCGATTTTCTTCGCGATTTCGAGATCAGGCGTGTTCAAGTTGATGTTATAGGCGATCAGGAATTTCCGCGCGCCAACCACCGTTGCGCCGGCGGTCGAGTGCAAACGCGGTTCGCCGACATCGGGCGCGCGATCGGGGTTACGGGGCATTTCGTCGCGCAGGCCCTCGAACTGTCCTTTGCGGATGTTTTCGAGATTGGTGCGTTCGGGGCGCTGCGCCGCCGCCTCATAGAAATAGACGGGAATGCGGTAGCGGTCCCAGATCTCGCGGCCCACCTTCTTCGCCAGCGCGACGCAATCCTCGATCGCCACGCCCTCGATCGGAATGAACGGAACCACGTCCGTCGCGCCCATGCGCGGGTGCGCGCCCGTATGCTTTGTCAGGTCGATCAGTTCCGATGCTTTGCCCACGGCGCGCAAAGCCGCTTCGGCCACCGCCTCCGGCTCGCCCGCAATCGTCACTACGCTGCGATTGTGGTCCGCGTCGCTCTCGCGGTCGAGCAGGAACACGCCCGGCACTTCGCGCATGGCGGCGATGATCGCGTCCACCTTCGACGCGTCGCGTCCTTCGGAAAAATTCGGCACGCATTCAATCAGCCGCTTCATAAGGGTGTTAGGTGGAAGCGCGCGATTCAGTCCCGCAAACGGCGCCGGATCTGCACCGGACTCCAGCCCCGGGCCTGAAGCACCTCATCAAACCGTTTTGCGATGAATCACGACGCCGCGTTTTATCGTCAAGCCGCAAAGGTTCACCCCAAAATAATACGGAATTTCGCGATAGTCGGCCACGTCAAAGGCCGCGAGATCTGCGTATTTGCCAACTTCGATCGAGCCGACGCGGTCGTGCCGCCGCAGCGAATAGGCGGGATTGATGGTGGCCGCGCAGATGGCCTCGGCCGGCGTCATGTGCATCTGCGTGCACGCCAGCGAGAGGATCATCGGCATGCTCACGGTGGGGCTCGTCCCGGGGTTGAAGTCGGTGGCCAGCGCGACGATCGCTCCGGCATCGACTAGTTGCCTCGCGGGCGCATATTCGCGCAACCCGAGATGAAAGCAGCAGCCCGGGAGCATCGTGCAGACTACGTTCGAAAGCGCAAGCGCGCGAATGTCGCCGCGATCGATCTTTTCGAGATGGTCGGCGCTCGCGGCCTCAACTTCGATTGCCAGCCGCGCGGCGCCGCTTCGCGCGAGTTGTTCCGCGTGGATGCGCGGGACCAGGCCGCATACGCGCCCCGCATTCAAAATTCTGCGCGCCTGCTCCACCGTGAAGGCGCCGCGATCACAGAAGACGTCGCAAAATTCAGCCAGGCTCGCCGTCGCCACCGCTGGAACCCAACGCTGCGCGAGCAGTTCGACGTAGGAGTCCGGCCGTCCGCGGTATTCCTTCGGAACTACGTGAGCCCCCAGGAACGTCGCGGTGATGTCGAGCGGCTGATCCTGGTGCAGTTCCGCCAGCGCCACCAGAATCTTCAGCTCGCTCTTCCAGTCGAGCCCGTAGCCGCTCTTTGCCTCGATCGTCGTTGTTCCGTGGGCCGCGAATTCACGAAGATGCGCGAGCGCGCCATCGTGCAGCGCATGCGGGGAAGCCTGGCGAAGTCGCTTGACCGTGGATTGAATTCCGCCGCCGCTGCGCGCGATCTCCTCGTATGTGGCGCCCGCGATTCGCTGTTCATACTCCGCCGCACGGCTGGCGGGAAAAATCAGGTGAGTGTGTGAATCGACGAAGCCCGGCAGCACAACGCGGCCGCCCAGATTCAGCTTTTCCGCGCGCCGCGCCGCACGCAGGCGTTCGATGCGACGCCGCGGGCCGACCGCTGCGATCCGGTCGCCGCGCACGAGAACGGCGCCGTCGCGAATAATCTTGAGGTCGCGCAGGGCCGCTCCTCGCCGGGGAACAGATCCGCGCACCGTTACGAGCTCCGAGCACCCGGTAATCAGCAGGTCGGGCATGGGCCGAGCGAATCGATAGTAGCGCGCCCCTTCGCCGGGCGGAAGCCCGCCTTTCAAGACATGTCAAGAAGAGTACTCTTCCGGCGGCCTTCGCAAAATGCCGGGAGAAATGAGAAGTGAGAAGCTTTTTGTTCTCTCTCCAGGTATACCTCTTTC
Organism: Candidatus Acidiferrales bacterium; assembly: GCA_035307985.1. Lineage (GTDB taxonomy): Bacteria > Acidobacteriota > Terriglobia > Acidiferrales > UBA7541 > Palsa-295. The sequence continues at coordinate 188 of DATGHM010000031.1, read as the reverse complement.
CGCACACTTCAAATTGCTTTAGTATTCGCGAGCTGAGACTTTTCCTGGGAGGTGATTTTTGTTCAGTCGGTCCTTATCGATCCCTGGTGGTTTCTCATCGAGCATCTGCGCGGTTCTGTTGCTTTTCGGTCTATTCGCGACGTCCGGCGCTTCAGGCGGGCGGCAATCGGGCGGTGAAGCGTTCGACG
>DATGHM010000030.1:0-3858 GCA_035307985.1 Candidatus Acidiferrales bacterium | reverse complement strand
TGTCGATTGGGACCCGCTGTGATTTAATGCCCCGCAGGCGACCCCCGCATGGGCTCTACGGTCATCCTTCTGCTTCTGGTGGTGGCTGCGTTTCCTATCATAGCCATCATCGCGCTGGTGCGCACGACGGCCCTGCGAAGAGCCGTGAACGAAATCCCGCAGCTGATACAGCGGCTATATGAACTTGAGCGGCGGTTGGTGTCGCTGGATCAGCGGCTGAACGCGCTCAGCGAGCCTGGGAAAGTCGAGCCGGCCCGTGCGCCGATCGCGACTGAGCGCGTGAAGTCCAGCGAGCCGGTTCGAGAGCCGCCGAGACCCACGACGGATGCCCCGGAGCCTACGGTGATAAACCCCTCGGCAGCGAGTTCAACCAGCGTTGTCGCGCCCCCGGCTTCGTCGACCGGCCCTGCGCAGCCGCCGAAGCCGCCATCACCTCCGCAAATGACACCGCCCGCCTGGAGGCACGAGGGACCGAGCGAAGCACGGGACGTGGAAAGCACGATCGCGGGGCGATGGTTCAACTACGTGGGGATTCTGGCGATTGCGCTGGCGGTTGCGTTCTTCCTGAAGTACGCGTTCGACAACAACTGGATCGGACCGGCGGGGCGCGTGACGATTGGAATGATCGTTGGCGCGGCGCTGTACCCGCTGAGCCAATGGATCCTGAAACGCGGCTACACGTACTACTCGGAAGGAATCGCCGGGCTCGGAGCGGTCATTCTTTACCTGTCGGCGTGGGCCGGCTGGCACTATTACCAGATTTTCTCGCAAGGCATCGCGTTTCCGCTGATGATCATGATCACGGTGGTGACGGCCGGCGTTGCGTGGATGCGAAATTCTGAGCGGTTGGCGGTCCTCGCGCTAGTGGGCGGACTGCTGACGCCGATTCTCGTCAGCACCGGCGAAAATGCAGAGGTCGCACTGTTCAGCTATACGGCGGTGCTTGGCGCGGGAATGCTGGCGATCGGGTGGGAGCGGAAATGGAGGTGGATCGCGCCCATCGCATTTGCCGGGACGCTGATTTATTTCTGGGGCTGGTACGGGGATTTTTACTACGAGTCCGAACTGGGCACCACGGTGCTGTTCGCCACGCTGTTTTTCGCGCTGTTCGCGGCTCTGCCCACATTGAAATGCTTGCGCGAGGGCGGGCTGGCCAACCACGACATCGCTATATTGGCGAGCAACGCGTTCCAGTTTTTCATCGCTCTGCGGTTGATGCTCTGGCCGGACTATCGGTGGGGGTTGACGCTCGCAGTCCTCGGTTTGGCTGCAGCGCACTGGCTCGCCGGGCGCCCGGTGCCGCGCACATCGAGCCGGGCGCCGCGGCGGCTATACAACGCGCTGGCGATCATATTTGCGACGTTGGCCATTCCGATTCGTCTCGAGGGAAAATGGATCACCATCGCGTTCGCGCTGGAGGGACTGCTGCTGATCTGGAGCGGGCTGCGCGCGCGATCGTGGGCCTTGCGCGCGGGTGGATTGGCGCTCTTTGGGGTTGTGGGAATGCGGCTGTTTATTCTGGCCATTTCGGCACCAGCACCGCAGACACTTTTGTTCAACGAGCGATTCCTGACGCTCGCCGTTTGCGCGGCGTGCTGGCTCGGCGCGCTCTTCGTTGCGCGCAGTACGGATTGTGAGCTGAGCGCGGCGGAAACGCAGGTCTATTTTTCCGTCGCCGTCGCGGCGAACTTCTGTTTCCTATTGGCGCTCTCGATGGAGGTGTGGGATTGGTTCGGGCGCATGCCGTCGCTCGGAATCGACCGCGAGAGGGCGCAGGGACTGGCACTCTCGATGCTGTGGGTGGCCTACGCGCTCGCGCTGATTGTAGCGGGAGCCGTGCGCAAATCAGCGGCGATACGCTGGCAGGGCCTGGCACTGCTTGGGTTGGCCATTGGCAAGGTGTTCTTCTTCGACCTTTCGTTCCTGACGCGCTTCTACCGCATCATTTCGTTCTTCGTGCTCGGGATGGTGCTGCTGGCTGTTTCATTCTTCTACCAGAAGCGCCCGAAAGCCGACCTGAAGCCGAACTGAGTTGACTGGCGGGGCTGCACCAGACCTAGTGCAAGGGATCAAACCGCAAAAAGTGTGTCGATCAATTTTGGCAATTTTGTTGATGGCAAAGGGCTTATGGCGATTTTTGATCGGCACGTGTGTCGATCAACGACGGCACCCAGGAGGCTGTGGAGAGATGCTGGGAACACAAACAAACGGTGATTCGGAAGCATTTAGGCGATTCGCGAACTCCAAGTGGTTTCGCTTGTTTTCGCATCTACAACCAGCGGCGGACGCGGGACTTGTACTCGATCCAGTCGGCACCGAAGGTCTTCTCGAGCTGGCGTTCCTCGCGGCGGATGAACAAATCAACCAGCGGAAGATGAGCGGCGGTTATGAGGAGTGCGCCCGGCGATCCGAAGAGCAACGCTGCTCCGAAAAAAATGAAGACGTTACCGCCGAGATAGAGCGGATTTCTGGAGAAGCGATATGGGCCCGAAGTGACCAGCGTCCTTTGCGGGGCGAGCGAGATTACTCTCATCTTGCGCTCGTAGAAATCGTAGGTGGCCCACACGCGCAACAGAAAACCGGCGTTCAGGAGCAGCCAGCCCGGAGCCGTGGCCAAAATCGAGTGAAGATTACGCCAGCCAAGAAGCAAGTCAAGGCGAGTTCCGAGATAGGCGACGCCGAAACCGACCAAAACCACGCCAATATTGTGAAGAACGCTCTTCAGCAGATTTACGGTCGAGGCGCCGGAGAGGGCGTTGTTGCCCTGCGGCGCAGGACTCGCAGCGGCCTTTCGGCGGGCTTCTTTGGCGGGTTTCATTGGTAGGGGAGGGCGGGTCTGAGACCCGGCCCTACGGATACTACCTCGGGGCCCTGTGGATGAGGGCGGACACAGATCGTCGTGATTGCCGCGAACGTCAGAGCCCGCAACGAACCTGCCGCCCGGCAGGCAGCTCAAGCCACGTGTTCGTCGTGGCTACCGAATCGAAGGGAGCCGATCTTGCGCTCCTCGAAAGGCCGAGAGAGATTCTTCGGGCCACCAGGCGGGCCCTCAGAATGACCGCCTGGCGAGCAGCCCGACACGCCGGGCGGTCAGCTGCAGCCGGAGGTGCTGCCGCAGTTGGAGCACTTGTAGCAACTGCCGTTGGGAGTCATGAGCATGCCGCACTCGGAGCAGTAGGGCGCGCCCTCGCTGGCAGAGCGAGCGCGGGAGGCGCGGTCGTCTTCCGGCGCCTTCACTGCAGCGACGGAAGGCTTGGCCGCTGCGACAAGAGGCGCGGATGGAGCGGAATCCTGCTCGCCCGCGGAATCGCTATCGAGATAATCGCGCGAGATGAATTTCCCGCCGAGCCAGCGGCCGATATAATCGACGATGGATTTCGCATAGCGAATTTCGGGATTGGGCGTGTAGCCGGAAGGCTCGAACCGCGAATTGCAGAATTTGTCGACGAGCGCGCGGAGCGGCACGCCGTATTGCAGCGCGATCGAGACAGATAGAGCGAAGGCGTCCATGATGCCCGACAGCGTGGAGCCTTCCTTGGCCATCTTGATGAAGATCTCGCCGGGCTGGCCGTCTTCGTATTTGCCGACCGTGAGATAGCCCTCGTGGCCGCCCACCGAGAATTTGTGGGTGATCGAATTGCGTTCCGCGGGAAGCTTGTGGCGCTTGGTGCCCGGGAACATTTCAGCTTGCAGTGGGGCCGCCCCTTCGGCTTTGGGTGGAGCGGACTCCGCCGGAGCGGTTGCGGGCTTCGATTCGTCCTTCTTGCCCGCGGCGGAAAGCGGCTGCGAGCGCTTGGAATTGTCGCGGTAGATGGCGACGGCTTTCAGCCCGAGCTTCCAGGACTCGACGTAGGCCTG
>DATGHM010000029.1:0-49384 GCA_035307985.1 Candidatus Acidiferrales bacterium | reverse complement strand
CGATTTCATCCTTCTTCATTTTTGGAGCGCGGCGCGCCAGCTCCGCGATGGCGTGCGCGGATTCAAGCGCCGGAATAATTCCTTCGGTCCGCGCGAGCATCTTCGCTGCCGCGATGGCTTCGTCGTCCATCACTGCGGTGTATTCGGCGCGACCCTGTTCGGCCAGCCACGCGTGCTCCGGCCCCACGGCGGCGTAATCCAGCCCCGCCGAAACGGAATGGGTCGTGGCGATCTGCCCGTCCGCCGTCTGCAGCACGAACGTGTACGTTCCCTGCAGCACGCCTGGCCGCGCGCCGACAAATCCTTCGGCCGCCGCCAGCCGCGCGGCGTGTTCGCCGAGCGATTTCCCGCGCCCGCCCGCTTCCGCTCCGACCATCTTGACGCTGGAATCTCCCAGGAACGCATAGAAGAGGCCGATGGAATTCGAGCCGCCGCCGACGCACGCGAACAGGTGGTCCGGCAGGCGATTTTCCGCCCGCAAAATCTGCTCGCGCGCTTCCTCGCCGATCACTTTATGGAAATCGCGCACCATCCCGGGATACGGATGCGCGCCGAGCACCGAGCCGAGCAGATAATGCGACGTGCGCACGTTCGTGACCCAGTCGCGCATCGCTTCGTTGATCGCGTCCTTCAGCGTGCGGCTGCCCGAATCGACGCCAATGACTTCCGCGCCGAGCAGCTTCATGCGAAAAACGTTCAACCGCTGGCGCTCCATATCTTCCGTGCCCATGTAAACGGTGCAAGTGAGCCCCAGCCGCGCCGCGACCGTCGCAGTCGCGACGCCGTGCTGGCCCGCGCCGGTTTCCGCAATTACGCGCTGCTTGCCCATGCGCTTCGCCAGCAATCCCTGGCCGATGCAGTTGTTGATTTTGTGCGCGCCCGTGTGCAACAGGTCTTCGCGTTTGATGTAGACGCGCGGGCCGCCAAGATGCGCGGTCAAGCGCGCGGCGAATTGCAAAGGCGTCGGCCGGCCCGCAAAATTCTTCAGCAGATCATCAAGCTCGAGCTGAAACGAGCGGTCGGCGCGCGCTTCCACGTAGGCTGCTTCGAGTTCCTCGAGCGGCGCCATGAGAGTTTCGGGAACGTAGCGTCCGCCGTAGGGGCCGAAACGCCCGCGCGCATCCGGAACGGTTTGTGTGGCTGAACTCATTTGTTTCGTCTCGCCGATTGCCATCCGTTCACGGCTCGCATCAGCGCCTTTATTTTCGTGCGATCTTTTTTTCCGAGTGACGCTTCGACTCCGCTGCAAACATCCACGGCGTACGGTCGCACGGCGCGGATCGCCTCGGCGATATTTTCCGGCGTCAAACCGCCGGCCAAAACGATCGGTGTCTGCCCATTCGCACGCGCAGCTAGCGACCAATCGAAAGTTTTACCGGTCCCGCCCGGGCGGCGCCCATCAAAGCCGTCGAGAAGAATCGCGGTTGCGTCGCGGAAACGACTCAATTGTTTCACGCGAAACGTTTTGCGCACACGAATGGCCTTGATGATTCTCACAGTGGGGAGCGCTCGGCGCAAGCGCGAAACCGCGGCTGGCGTTTCGTCACCGTGGAGCTGAACGTATTTCAATCCAACAGCTTGCGCGATGCGAACCAGATCGTCCTCGGGCTCGTTCACAAAAATGCCGACGCTCGCGGTCCCTTCCGGCAAGCGCCGGACAATCGCGCGCGCGCGAACGGGGTCGATATAGCGCGGGCTTCGGCGATAGAAGTTGAAACCGAGAAAATCCGCCCCGGCGTCGCAGGCGCACCGCGCATCGGGCCAGTTCGTGAGGCCGCAGATTTTCACTTTTACTTTTTTTCTTGGCATCGACGCCACTTCAATTGCGCTCGGATCAGCCCTGCTTTTCAGTTCCCGAACGTCCCAGAAAATGCCCGAGCGCCGCGCCGGGATCCGCGGCCTTCATCAAATGCTCGCCAATCAGGAAAGCGTCGAATCCGGCGGCGCGGAGGCGAACCAGATCGTCGTGCGTCCGCAAACCGGATTCGCTCACCGCTACGCAATCGTCCGGAATCGTCTCGACCAGTTCGAGCGAGGTCTCCAGGCGCACCTGAAAATTGCGCAGGTCGCGATTGTTCACTCCGATGATGCGGCCGCCGGCGCCAAGAACCCGATCGAGCTCTTCACGCGAGTGGACTTCGACAAGGGGCTCCATCTTCAGAGACCGCCCGAGATCGAGAAGCTCGGTCAGCGCGCTGTCGCTCAATACGGCGGCGATCAGCAGGAACGAGTCGGCGCCCGCCGCGCGTGCTTCCCACACCTGCCATGGATCCACGATGAAATCCTTGCGAACAATGGGAATCTCCGCGATCTTGCGCGCCTCTTTCAGATCCGCGAGCGAGCCGGAGAAAAAATCCTCTTCCGTCAGAACGGACAGCGCGGCGGCTCCAGCGTGCTGAAGCTGCTGGGCCAGGGCCGACGGCGAATACTCCTCTCGAATTACGCCGAGCGACGGCGAGGCTTTTTTCAATTCCGCTATGACGTTCAGCCCGTCGCGAGAAACGGCGGCGGTGAAGTCGCGCGCGGGAGGCGCTTTCTTTTCAACGGCAATCTTCAACGCGACTTCAGGCAACACACGCTTGCGGTGCGCGATCGACAGCCGGCGCGCATCGACGATGCGGTCGAGAATGCTCTTTTCGCGCGAGGTGGTTTCCATGATTGCGATCACTCGCACCATTCTGGAGAGGCAGGCAGCCGCTTACAAGACGGATGCGCCAGTTCAGCCTGGAAAGAGAACGCAGAAAAATGCTATCCGTGCGCGGCAAGGATGTCAATTTCGCTAGTTAAAAACGGGGGTTTCCCAAATTACGAGTGGCTGCCCCTGCGTCCGAGAGCCGGAGAATCCGACTCTCGCAAGGGTCTTGCCGCGACGCTCGCGTCACTGCGCGAGCAGCGGCTGGGCCAGCCGGATTGGAATCCCGAAATTCGAGCCTCCGAAGCCGCGCAAAACCGCGTACGTCACGCCGATCACTTTGCCGCCATCGTTAAAGAGTGGACCGCCCGAGCCTCCCGAGGTAGTTTGCGCATCAAAGACAATCTTCTCGGCGGAAACGTCGCCGATGTGTCCCTGCGTAATCAGCGGCCGGATCAGGTCCTGCTTCGCCAGGCCATCGATGATGCGGGAAACATCTCCGTTGCTTTCTGCGACGATTTTCTGAACGGTCGTCTGGTCGGCGCGCGCCAGGATCGCCGCGAGCCCGGTGGCGTAGCCCATCAGCACGATCGGCTCGCCGGCGACGGCTGCGCTCCCGCTGGAATCGATGGACAAAGGCGTCCGTTGCAGGCCCTGCATGTCGATGCGAATCGTAGCGAGGTCCGCCGTCTGCGAAATGTCCTGAATCTCGCCTTGAAACGAACGCGCATCGCCCGGAAAATAGGCGCGAATCGAGGAAATCTCCGCCTGAAATCCCTGCAAGGTCAGACCGCCGAGTTCGGTGCTCTTCCACCAGGGTTGCGCGACGTGGTGGTTCGTCACCAGCAACCCGTCCCGGCTGACCAGAAATCCAGTTCCAAAAACGTCGATCTTCACTTCCGGCCCCTGGCCATCGAGGGTGAGAATCGGATAGCCTTCGCTGTCGCGAGTCGGCTCACCGTCTTTGTCGACCCCTGCATAGCGCAGCCGCTCGCCGCTTTCCTTCTCGTTGAACGCAACCGCGACGTGCAACAGGCAAACGCTCTTCAGGCTGTCGGCAATGAGCGTCTCGATTGCGCCGTCCTGGCCTTCGTTCTCGACGCGCTTGAGGCGCGCATTCGTTTGGGCCAGCTCCTTGCGCAAAGCCCCGACCTCCGTTGAATCCGCGGTCGCCATTTTTGCCTTGAGGTCCTGCGCGCGCTTTTGCAATTCGTCTTTGGCCATGGGGGCCATGGGCGCGACGTTGGCCGCGCCGGATTCGCCCCGCAGCTGACGCACCCTGGCCATCAGGTTCTGCTGGTTGACCAGGCTGCCGTTGAGCTGCGCGATCACCGCGTGCATGTTCTTCGTCTCGTGCTGCGCGCTCCGCGCAAACAGGAAATAGATGCCCGCCATCACGACCAGCGCTCCAAACGCCGCCGTGACTCCAATCTTCAGCCTGCGGTCCAGCGAGGTCGCGTCGCTGGCCATCTTTTCGGTTACGGCCAGCACCTCGAAAGCCGTGTGCGCGATCTGCTGGCCTTCTTCAGCGATGCGCGCCTTTGCGCGCAGATCGTTCTCCGCGTGCCGGATCCGCACTTGAGCGCGCACGCGCGAAACGAACTCTTCGGAATCCCACGGCCGCGAGATCGCGTCGTCCGCGCCAATATTCAGCGCCGCCGTCCGATCGGCCGCCGCCGCTCCCACCAGTAAAATCACGCGCAGCCCCGCGGTCGCAGCCGAGCCGCGCACCGAAGCGATCACTTCGCGAGCGTCCGGGCTGCACGCGCCGGCGTCCAGTAAGAGCAGATCGGCGCCCGATTGCCGCGCCGCTTCCAGCCCCTCTGCGAGTGTAGCGAACGTCACGGCGTCGTACCCTGCCGTGCGCAGTGATTCGATCAGCCCGTCGCGAACGGCAGCGTCGTTTTCGAGGACGATGATTCTTTCGCGTGATTGTTCCATGAACGGGAACCGGCTCCCTTGGCGGCAAAGGCTGGAAGAAATCCAGGCGCCTGAGTGTCTTTTCTTCCTGCTCGCCGAAACCGATTGGATGCAGAGCGAACGCGCTCGGGCGCATTATACTTCTGGTGCCTGCTCCATGAGTGATCGAGCCAAACCAATCAGAAGCAGAACTGCGACGGCGACAAAAATCGCCTCCCTACGGACATCCTGCGAAGCGAAACGGCGAAATTGAGGGCTGAAGCCGTCGGGCGCGAGAGAATCCGACGCTGACGCAGTTCCGGACGCATAGAAAGACAGTTCTCGAGAAAGCCTGGCGGTCTTACTGCGCCGCGGGTTCCGCTGCGGGGTGCATTCCGTGCTGCGGAACTTCGTGCACACCGCGCGCGGGTGCCTCTTGATGGAAGCGGAAGAGCTGGTTGACCGGGCCGGCGCCCTTCCCGATGGCATACGACTTATCGATCGCGCGCGTCACGTAAGCTTTCGCGAGAATCACCGCCTCGCGCAGTTGCTGGCCGCAAGCCAGCTGCGCCGCGATCGCCGACGAAAACGTACAGCCCGAGCCGTGCGTGTTGACGCTCTTCACGTGATCGCCGCCGAACACTTCCGTTTCCGCGCCTTCGCACAGGACGTCTGTCGGCTTCTCAAGGTGGCCACCCGTGACGATCACGGCGTGCGCTCCCATTTCGACCAGCTTCTGGCCGGCGCCTTTCATTCCGTTCACGTCCTTCACTTCCATACCGGTCAGGAATTCCGTCTCGGGAATGTTGGGAGTGATCACGCTGACGCGCTTCAGCAACTCGTCGCGAACGAATTTCAAGCCCGTCTCGTCCAGCAGCTCGCCCGCGCCGGCTGTCGGACGAAAAACGGGATCGAGCACGACGTGCGCGAATTTATGCTTGTCGAGAAACTCAGCGACGGCGGTGGCATTCGTGCGGTTGGCGAGCATGCCGATTTTCACGGCGGCGATGGTCACGTCTTCCATCAGCGCGTCGAGCTGCGCGCGCAAAGTGGCGGAGGGAGTGGCATGCACACTCACCAGGCCCTGCGTTGACTGCACGGTGAGCGCGGTGACGGCCGCAACGCCATAGCAATTATGCGCGGCAAAGGTCTTCAGGTCGGCGGCGACACCCGCGCCACAGGACGGATCGAAGCCCGCGATGGTGAGAAGAATGGGAGGCGTGTGATTTACGTGATTGTTCAACTGGCCGTGCCCTCCGCGCTAGGCACAAATGCCGGCTCTGCCCGACTCGCTGGGCACGCCGGCAATTTGCAATGTACGCGCGTTGTCACTCGCGATGCAAGACCATTCTTTAGTTCGAGGTGAAAAGCCGCGAATTCGTGACGCGTAAAGGATCAGTGGCGGATCGAGGCGCACACGGACTTGAAATCGGAGTAGGAGCCAGGCGAGAGGACGGACTGGACCACATCGAGGAAAGGCCGGTTCCGTGCCGGTCACACCTGAACCGTAAGGATTGTGTTTGCTCGGGTCCATCGGGACGAAAAGAACGTAATCGCCGGAGATCTTAGGAATGCGGCAGACTGACGGCCCACGTGGCGAATGCGTGCCAGGCGCCGGTGCTGCCGATGGGAACCGCAATCTGCACGATGATCACCAGGAACAGCGCGCCCCAGATCGTGGCGCGATGGACTCTGTTCATCGACCACAGGTCGTAGCCCACGAGCAACAGAAGAAAGAACCAGATGAACGCGGGTTCAAAGAGAGGTCTATGCGTGATCGCCGTGAACGGAGGCCGGCCAGTCGGTGCGCCCATGAGCGCGATCGTGGCGATGAGAATCAGGCGTTTGTGCGCGGCGGGATTGAAGCGAGCGCGGAAGGCGAAGAAAACCAGGGTCGAAAAAGCCAAAATGGCGCCGAGCGCAACCGCGTAAAACGTCTTCGGATCGAGCCCCTAGCCAGGAGGAGAAAATCCGCGGGAGAGAGAATTCGTCGCGGCCAGCAGCCCGAGAACAAGCATGAGGCAGGCCAAGCCGAAGCCTGCAAGCCCGAGCTTCCGGTGAATGTCGACGCGCCCGGCGACGACGAGCGAGGTTTGCGCGATCAGCAAAAGAATCCAGCAAGAGAACGCGGCTCCGTGCACGTGGATGATCGCGGCAGGCAGAGGCGCGCGGAACACGCCAGCGAGAGAGTAGGTCCGTGCAAAACCGACAAACACGGTGGCCAGCAGAAGGAGGGCCATGCCGGAGAAGAAGAAATCGTCGGAACGGCCGCCGGCTCGGATCCCGGCAGTCCTACGCGGTAATGTCGCGGTGGCCACGGCGCCTCCCTCAGACCGCCTCAGGCGATTTGTCTTATTGGACCGGATAAATTTTGACCAGGTTTATATCAGATTTTCGTGATCTCGCGCTACAGGCGTGTCGCGCACATGTGCGGGGCCAAGGCCGATCAGGGCGTTGACGACTGTCGACTGGAGCGGGCAGCGGCGGGCGGGCGGTAGTCGACGTAGGGGCGGGGTTCGACGCGGTCGAGGAGCATCTGCCAGACATCGCCGGGATGATCGCTGAAAATCGGGTCCGAGTCGACGCGCAAACGGTACCACGCACCTTCGAGCACCTCGTCCTGGAGCTGCGGCTGGCTCCATTGAGCTCGACCGAGAAAAATGCGCAGCGTCGAGACCTGCGTCGAGTTTTTTACGAGCGCGGCATCGGCATCGGAATCGAAGGTGGCGTAGACGTCGGCGAAGATGTGCATCGCGTCCTTCGGCGCCGTGGCCGAGCGGAAGATCGCGCTGCGGTCGTGAATATTCACGGGACCGCCGAAGTAGGCTTTGGCGTCCTCCTTCTGAAGGGCGCGAACGTCAGGAAACAGATCGTGGAGGGACACGTGTGTGGGCTTGTTGATGATCAGGCCGACCACCAGCGGCGCGCCTTTGACCGGAAGCATCAGAACCGTCGATTTTGCGAAGAACGGATCGGAAAGCGCGCGGCGGGCGATCAGGAACACCCCTTCTTTGTCGCCACTCTCGGGTTGCGGGATTTTCGTTTGCCCGGCTGCGCCGAAGATCGCGAGCGGGAGACCGAGGAGGAGAATCGTCAGCAGCGGCATGGCGCGCCGGCATCGCGCAGCCTGCGAAGCTGGCGCGTCTGCGCGGCGGACGGCGGCGATTCCGAGAGATGAGGCACGCATGTCTGCGCGGTTCAGCCTGTCCGCATGATATAACCGGATCGGCTTGGGCGACCCGAGGAGCCAGGGCAGCACCCGATTTGCTGCTGGAAGATGCGCTATGGGAACAGGCCGCGGACGAGAGTGGCCTCGGCGACGCGTCCGACGGCGAGAACGTAGGCGCCGGTCCGCATGTGAGCGCGGTGCTTGCGCGTCATTTCGTGAACTTCGTGGAAGGCGCGGCGCATCACGGTTTCCAGTTTCACCTTTACCTCATCCTCGGACCAGAAGAAGCCCTGCAGATCCTGTACCCACTCGAAGTAGCTGACGGTGACGCCGCCAGCATTGGCGAGAATGTCGGGCAGCACCATGATTCCCCTGCGCGCGAGAACTTCGTCGGCATGAGGGGTGGTGGGGCCGTTGGCGGCTTCGGCGACGATCTTCGCCTTGATCTGGTCGGCGTTGTTCAAGGTGATGGAATTTTCGAGTGCGGCGGGAATCAGGATGTCGCACTTCAGCGTCAGCAAGTCGTCATTCGAGATGCGCGACGTGCCGGGCATGCCGACAACGGTGCCCGACCGGTCCTTGTAGCGCATCGCTTTGAGCGGGTCGATTCCACGGGAATTGAAAACGCCACCGCGCGAATCGCTGATGGCGATGACCTTGGCCTTTTTCTCGGTGAAAAGCCTGGCGGCGATGGAACCGGCGTTGCCGAAACCTTGAATGGCGATGCTCGCGCCGCGTAAATTGATTTTCTTCACCTTGCAGGCTTCCTCGCAAGCGACGAGGCAGCCGCGCGCAGTGGCTTCATTGCGCCCTTCCGAGCCCCCGAGCGAGACCGGCTTGCCGGTCACAACGCCGAGCGTCGAATAGCCCTTGGTCATGGAGTAGGTGTCCATGATCCAGGCCATCGTTTGCGAATCGGTGTAGACGTCAGGCGCGGGAATGTCCTGCTCGGGCCCGATGATCGGTAGAATCTCGGACGTGAAGCGGCGCGTCATGCGCTCGAGCTCGCCCTTGCTCATGCGCTTCGGGTCGCAAATCACGCCGCCCTTAGCGCCGCCATAGGGAATGTTGACTGTTGCTGTCTTCCAGGTCATCCACGCGGCGAGGGCTTTCACTTCATCCAGCGAAACGTTCGGATGGTAGCGGATTCCGCCCTTGGCCGGACCCCGCGCGACGTTGTGCTGCACGCGGAAGCCTGTAAAAACCTTCACCTGGCCGTTGTCCATCTTGGTCGGCACGGACACTTCCAGAATCCGCCGCGGCGTGCGCAGAATCTGGCGCAGTCCCTGGTCGAGCTTCAGATATTCGGCCGCGATGTCGAACTGAATCTGCGCTATGCGGTACGGGTTCAGATCCTCGCGAGGCGCGATTCGCGGGATGGGCTGTGGGGCGGGCTTCACTAGGGTCGCCATCTGGGCTCCTCTTGACCTGGATCGCGCGGCAGGAATCGTCTCATCGTGCGTCCTAAGTCACGGACGACTCGAAGTTTAGTCAAACTGTACGGTATGTCAATGGAAACGGCGGGCAAAAGAGAAGCGAAGTGTCGCAGGGGTTCACAGCCGCAGAGACGGGGGCTGCCCGTAAGTGGCTTCGATAGAGCCGGTTACGGGGATAAAAGAGGCATCCCCGAGACAACGCGGCCCGAAAGCGCCGAGGGCATGGCACCACCCCGCAACGGGGCCTTTCCGCTGAAAAAGTCGCTGCGCTGCGCTAGCTGGCGATGGCGGCTTGAATTTCCTTCTCGTCGATGTCGAAATTGGCGTAGACGCGCTGCACGTCGTCGTGCTCTTCCATCGTTTCCATCATGCGCAGCATCTGTTGCGCCTGCTGGCCCGTCAGCTTCACGTAATTCTGCGGAACCCACGCCACTTCGGCCGACGCCGGCGTAATTCCCGCGGCCGCCAGCGCATCGCGAACCTTTTCCATCGCCTCGGGCGGCGTCACCACTTCCCACGACGACCCGTCGTCGCGCAAATCCTCCGCGCCCGCGTCGAGGACGATCCCCAGCATCTTGTCTTCGTCGGCCGCTTCCTTGGGAACCGAGATATCGCCCTTGCGGTGAAACATCCAGCCGACCGCGCCCGTCTCCGCCATGTTGCCGCCATTCTTCGAGAACATGTGACGAATCTCGCCCGCCGCGCGGTTGCGGTTCCCGGTCACCACCTGCACCAGTATTCCGACGCCACCGGGTCCGTACCCTTCGTACGTCACTTCTTCCAACATCTCGCCTTCGAGTTGCCCGGTGCCGCGCTGGATGGCGCGTTCGATGTTGTCATTGGGCATGTTTTCGGCTTTGGCGGCGGTGATGGCGGTGCGCAGCCGAGGATTGGTGTCGGGATCGCCTCCGCTGGTGCGCGCGGCGATCGTCAACTCGCGGATCAGTTTGGTGAACGCGCGGCCACGCTTGGCGTCGGTCGCCGCTTTCTTATGCTTGATCGTGGCCCATTTTGAGTGTCCAGACATAGGCAAACCTTCTGTGGCGCTTCAAGCGCGCTGAAAATTGTACTCAGGCGCGCGGAATTTGGGCATCCAAAGCCACCCTTTGAAGCGCGCTAATAATTGGCAGGAGCAGCAGTTACGCCCTTGCCGCGTAATCTTAGCATGAAAGCAGTGGCGAGTGGCTAGTAGCCAAATGGGAATGGAGTGGAGGCGCGCGGGACGCCGCGAAGTCGGTCGCACGATTCGGCGATAAGGATCTCGTTTTGTCGATCCGTTTTCGCGCCATTCGAGGGTGCCCATTCTGTATCCATCAATTTTCGGACTTTTGTTGACGGGCATGGACTTACGCCGAATTTTGTTCGACACGTGTATCGATCAAACTCTCCCGCACGCTCGGCTCGGGACTCCATTCGGAGGCGGGGAGAAAGCGTACTGGTGAGTGATGATGACGCGACTATCGGAGCTAAAGCTCCGACCCCCCTGAAAACCACGCCGCGGACTTCTTACTCGGGACACTGTGACATGCAGACCGAGCGGTTTGTCTTCGGCATCGCCCGTTGTGGGCGACAAAACGACTCGCAATGGAAGTTGACACCCGGGAGTCCTCTCGATTATTGCGGGGTGTCGAGCGGGTGTTTGCTTTTCTCGTAGAATTCGTTCTGAAGCTTCAGGCTTTCATCGTCTGCTTTGACGGCGCGAATGGCGCCGGCGATGGTGCTGATCCAGTTCTTCATATCCTCCTCGCCCAGTTCTTTTGAAGCTGTCGAGGCGTCGCCAGCGTAGTGATTCGGAAAGCGCGCGTACCACCAGATGCCGGTGTACACCGTATCCGGAAGATGGAGCCGCTTGAGGTCCGCGCCGGATTCCTGGCCGACGCGGTCCATATGAACGAGGTCGGGCCGGGACGCCATGACGTTCGAGGTCTCCGACTGGCCCGCGTGCATGTCGACCGTATCTTTGTGCAGTGGATTTTCGTGATTGCTGTTCCCGCCCCATTGAACGTAGACCACGTAGTCGTGCGGCTCGTCGAGTTGCGTCTGCGCAAAGTAGGGAAGAAGGCTTTCGTTCCCTCCATGGCCGTTGACGATGATGATTTTCTTGCAGCCGTTGCGCGCCATCTCGTCGGTGGTGGCCTGCAAGAGCTCCAGTTGGAGTTCCCGATGGTAAGCCACCGTGCCGGGTTCATGCCTGGCTTCGGAAATCTGGCCGAAGTAATACGCCGGGAAGACAAGCGCATATTCCTGCTCGGCTGCGTGAATCGCGGCGTAGCGGACGTCGATCAGATCCGTGCCGATGGGCAGTTGCGGTCCGTGCTTCTCCATGATGCCGAAAGGAAGCAAGCAGGTTCCCTGGGATTGGGCAATGGCATGGAGGAAATCGCCGGCCGTAAGCTCTTCCCAGCGGACCGAGAGTTTGCCTTGAGCGCGCGCCGCAAGCGGGAAAAGCACGAGCATCGCTAACGCAATCGTTCCACGTTTCATCATGACGGAGCCTCCACCTTCAATAGCCACAAATGTAATACCACGATTCCCCGAAAGCCTGAGTCTGTGCCGGGCTGAAGCCCGGCTCTACGTTTAAATCTTCGAACCGGCTCGCCTCCGCGCTAAATGGGGAGAGTGGGGGATACCGAGGCGGAATCGACGGCCGCGGCTGCGGTGGCCGCGACTGCGGCCGGAGGTGGCGCCGCGGGGACGGCGGCAGCAAAGCGGAGGCGGAGATGTTCGAAGTAGGTTTGGCCGAGGGACATGAAGCCGGTGTAAAGGTAGCCCCAGACGAACAAAACGAGGAAGGGGACGGTAGCGTAGTTCTGGTTCTGCAGGGCGTAGATGACGGCGGCGGCGAAGTACAATCCCAATACCACTTCGACCCAGGGCATCCAGCCGGCGCGTTTGCGGTAGCCTTTCTTTATCCAGGCGCCTTGGTGGGCGGGTGTCTGAGCTTCAGGGGCTAAAGCCCCATGATTTTCTTGTGGGGCGTTCGTTTCGCGTGGCCTGAAGGCCACGCTCCCCCGACTGAAGTCGGGGGCTGACACGGAACAGTCTGACTGCGAAGATGCCGGGCTGAAGGCCCCGGCGCTACATTCAAACCTTAACGGCTCGGCGGAAGATGCGGCGGCAGCGGCTGCCATTCGGCGAGGCTCGATCGAGGAAGCCGCTTCAAAGGCTAAAGCCCCTTGATTATTTTGGGAGGCGTTCGTTTCGCGCGGCCTGAAGGCCGCGCTCCCCCGACTGAAGTCGGGAGCTGACAGGACGGCTTCGGCAACGTTCCTCCTTGTATTCGACGCGGGGGATTCGATGCGGTATTTGGGGGTGCGCGCGAATTCCGATTGGACCCCGAAAATCGCTTCGATCACGGCGAAGGCGTTGCGGACGGAAAGGCCGATGCCGACGGCCATGACGAATGGCAAATAGAGGAACGTGCGCTTCCATGTTTTGGGATAGAAGGTGCGCTCGGCGGCCAAATAAAAGGAGGAAATCGAGCAGGTGGAAGCGATGAAGAGCGGCAGGTCGATCACCAGCACCTGAAACCATCCCTGATAGAAGCGGACGATCATGGCGGGCAGGAGGATGATGGAGAGGAGCACCATCAGCGGATAGCTGATGTTGGCGGTGAGGTGGAAGAACGCTTCGACCTTTACTTCGGGCGGCACGTTCGCACGCATCACGCGCGGCAAAACTTTTTTCGCCGTCTGCATCAGGCCCTTCGCCCAGCGCGCCTGCTGAGTCTTAAAGGCATTCATTTCGACGGGCAGTTCGGAGGGGCACTCGATTTCCGGCAAATAAAGGAAATGCCAGCCGCGAAGCTGCGCGCGATAGGAAAGGTCGGTGTCTTCGGTAAGCGTGTCGTGCTGCCAGCCGCCCGCATCGACGATGGCGGTGCGGCGCCACATACCGGCGGTGCCATTGAAATTGAAGAACAGGTGGCTGCGAAAGCGCGAGGAGTGCTCGATGGCGAAGTGGCCGTCGAGGAGAATGGCCTCGACTTCGGTGAGCGGAGAATAATTGCGATTGATGTAGCTCCATCGCGTCTGGACCATGGCGAGCTTGGAGTCCACGAAATAGGGAGCGGTGCGGCGGAGAAAATCAGCGGGCGGAATGAAGTCCGCGTCGAAAATAGCGACGAGTTCTCCGGTGGCCGTCGTCAAACCGTTTTGCAGGGCGCCAGCTTTGAAGCCTTCGCGATTCGTACGGTGAATATAGGTGATGGGCAGGCCCAGGTCGCGGTGGCGCTGAACGCTGTTCGAGGCGATTTCCTCGGTTTCGTCGGTGGAATCGTCAAGCACCTGAATGTCGAGGAGTTCGCGCGGATAGTCGAATTGGGCGACGGCTTCGATGAGGCGCTCGATGACGTAGCGCTCGTTGTAAATGGGAAGCTGGACGGTGACCTTCGGCCACGCGGTGATTTCGGGAGGCGGAGGCGCAACGTTCCTGCGATTCTTGAAAAAACGATAGACGAGGGTGTATCGGTGCATGCCGTAAGCTGCCAGGACGATCATCACCAGGAAATACGGCAGCATGATGGCGAGATCGAAGCTGTTGAGCTGGTAGAGGCCGCGGAAGGGATTCTTCAGCGGATCCATGTTCCGGTTCAGGTAGTCGGTGACCGGATTTGCTGCGGGAACCAGCCAGAGCGCGAGCGAGTACACCCACGACGTCAAGGAAATCTTCCTCCGCTGACAAGCAGCCCAATTGGGAGCCCAGGAGATTGGCCGGCGCTAACAAGCGGACGGGGTCGCTCGTTGCGCACCGTGCGCGCATCGCCGATGCCGTGTTTTGCGTGCTGGAGACAAGCCGAATCGGCTCGCGACAGCTTGGCTGGGGACGCTACGCCAACCTCGATTATCGGTGCGAAAGAGGCGGGTGTCAATGAGGGTAGCGGGCGTGCCCAGTGTCCTCAGCGGGCGGGTCTGAGACCCGCTCCTACGACATATCGTTGTCTGAACGCCGAGGATCGGCATGAGGGTGTCAAGCGGGCGGAGCAAGGAGAGCGCCTGCAAACGCGAACCACATCTGGCAACAAAACCGCCGGGAACGGGGTCTAAGCAAATGCACGCGGCCGAAAGCGACACCGTGGGCGATCCATCGGCGAATGCGACAAGGCTGGCTCATGCGACAACAGCGAACCGTCCCCCAATAGCACGCAATCATAGCGCGGCATAATACGCAGTTCCGAAAGCAGGCGACAGGAGGGGCGTATGCGAACAGCGGAGGTGTGCGCGTGTGTGTTGGCGTTGAGCGTGTTTGCGGTTTCGGCGGTGGCAGTGCCGCGGAAGGCGGGTGGTTTTCCGCAGGCGAGGACGGCGAAGGCGCCCACAGCGCCGGCTACGACGGCGCGCGCGCAGGCCGAGCCCTCTGAAAGCGCGAAGGAATCGTCCACCAAGCTGCCCGTGCGGCGGGTGATCCTCTACAAAACGGGCGTCGGCTACTTCGAGCATGAAGGCGAAGTGCGCGGCGACCAGACGGTGGGCATCGATTTCACGAGCGGGCAGCTCAACGACGTTCTGCAATCGCTGACCGTGCTCGACCTGGGCGGCGGCCGCATCACGGGAGTGAATTACAACTCCGAGGCGCCGCTGAGCCAGCGGCTGGGCATGCTGCGGCTTCCTCTGACGGAGCAGACCAACATTTCGAAATTTTATGGCGCGCTGCGCGGGGCGAGGCTGGAGGTTCGCAGCGGATCGAACGCGATCACCGGGCGATTGCTGAGCGTCGAGCGGAAGAAGCGTGTGAGCGGCGGAACGACGCTCGAGGTGGACGTGATCACGCTGGTGAGCGACGCGGGAGACGTGCGCAGCGTCGAGCTGACGCCGGGAGTAACGGTGCGGCTGGCGGAACGCGACGTGAATGAGGAAGTCGGACACTATCTCGGGCTGCTCGCGTCGCTGCGACAGGAGGATTTGCGGCGGATGACGATCGCGACGTCCGGCACGGGCGAGCGGCAGCTTTTCGTGAGCTACATCAGCGAAGTGCCGGTCTGGAAGACGACGTACCGGATTATTTTGCCGTCGAAGGCGGATGAAGAGCCGCTGCTGCAGGGCTGGGCGATTGTCGACAACACGGTAGGCGAGGATTGGAACAATGTGGAGCTGTCGCTGGTGGCGGGCGCGCCGCAGTCGTTCATTCAGCAGCTTTCGCAGCCGTACTACACGAGGCGGCCCGTGGTGCCGCTGCCGGAAATCGCGCAACTGACGCCGCAGACGCATGAGAGCGCGATGCTGGGCGGGCTGGGATCGGTGGCGGGAACGATCACGGATCCGTCGGGCGCGGCGGTGGCGAACGCGCAGGTGCGGCTGTTCGATAGCGCGGGGAATTTGATCGGATCGCAGACGAGCGATGGCAAGGGGCATTACGAGTTCGACGATCTACCGGCGGCGATGTACCGGCTTGAAGTTACGATGAACGGATTTCAGCGGGCGATGGTGAATGGGCTGTCGCTCGGCGGCGGGAATGAAGTGACGCAGGATGTGAGCATGCAGGTTGGGTCTGTCTCTGAAACCGTGATGGTAGCCGCGGCAGCGCCAATGCCGGCGACCGAATCGTTGGAGGTCATGACCCGGAAGACTCAGATTGGTTCCGGGCGCGAACTTGGCATTGCGGGGGATAAGCCCGGTGGCTCGGCGGGTGGAGTGGCGGGCGGAATCATCGGGCGTTTCGGCTCCGGCTTCGGAGGCGGAGTCGGCGGCGGTGCGGGCGCCGGCAGAGGGCGGGACGCCTTCCTCAAACTCATGAACCACATGCCTGCGGCGGCCACGGGGCAGGAGCTGGGCGACCTGTTCGAATACAAGCTGAAGGACCGGGTGACGATCCACAAGAATGAGTCGGCGCTGGTGCCGATCGTGCAGACGCATGTTAAGGCGGAGAAGGTGTCGATCTGGAATGCGTCGTCGGGAACGCCAGCGCCGCTGCGCGCGTCGTGGCTGACCAATTCAAGTTCGCTGACGCTGGATGGCGGCAGCTTCAGCATCATCGAGGATGACGCGTTTGCCGGCGAAGGGCTGACGAATCCGATCAAGCCCGGCGAGAAGCGGCTGATTTCCTACGCGGCGGACCTGGGCGTGCGCGTGCAATCGCAGGCCGACACGATGCCGGAGCACGTGACTCGCGTGCACATCGCGCATGGGGTGATGATTCAGACGAGCGAGTACCGCCAGCAGACGACTTATACGATTCGCGACGACGACACGACTCCGCGCACCGTGCTGATCGAGCATCCTGTGCGGGCGGGCTGGGTGATCAGCAAGGATGGGCCGCAGCCGGAGGAGACGACTTCGTCGGTCTATCGCTTTCGCGTGAAGGCCGACCCGAAATCGAAGGCCACGCTCGAGCTGAACGAGTCGCGGCCGATCGAGAGCCGCTACGAGCTGACGAATCTCACGGACGATCAGATCACGCTGTTTTCGCGGCAGCGGTCGATCAATCCCGCCGTGGAGGACGCGCTGCGCAAGATCGTCGATCAGAAGAACCGCATCGCCGCGCTCGACGCGCAAATCGCCACCCGGGCAGGCGAAACGCAGAAGATCTACGACGACCAGCAGCGCATCCGCGAGAACCTGAAGGCGTTGAAAGGCAGCGCGGAAGAACGGGCGCTGACAGAGCGTTATACGAAGCAGTTGTCGGATCAGGAGACGCGGCTGGAAACGCTGCAGAAGGAGTCGGCGGCGTTCCAGGGGCAGCGCGACCAGGCACAAGCGGAGCTGGACAAGATGATCGAGGGCCTGACGCTCGATACGACGATTTAGGTTCGCAAAGTGGGCGGAGTCGCGCATGACTGGATAGGAGGTTAAGAAAATCCAAGAGAGTTTTGGGGTTTGCCGCCTCCATCGACGCTTCGATAGCGTTTTGAACTGGCGAGGAGCGGCCGTCTTTCCTGAACACAATGCGGAAGGATCGATCAGGATAGCTTCATGGCGCGTGAGAGGCGGGCGGGTCTGAGACGCGCCCCTACAACGGGCATAAGACCCCAGTGGTAGAGGAGCGGGACGGAGATTTGGCCGACGAGGATCCAACAGAGCGAAGGGGCGGCTAGCGGGTGAGCCAGGAGCGGGCGCGGACGGTGAAGAGCGCGTAGGGGAAAATCCAGAACATGGTGAAGAACGAGAAATAGCTGAAGACAATGGCGAGAAGAAACTCGGCGGAGCGCTCGCTCCGCAGAAAGTACAGCGAATAGAAAAGGCCGACGATTCCGACAGCAAGCAGGAAACGCGCGAGCATGTAAGGGTGTTCCCAGGTCAGAACCGCGAGCAGGACGAGACTTGCGTAGTTCACCGGGTAACGGAGATTCGTGACAAAGCGGTCCCAGAGCGCCAGCGAAGCGGAGAGCGGCGGGCGCTTCCAGACAATTCCCATGAAGCGAATCTCCTCGCGGACGTAGCTGCGGTCCCAGCGCAAGAACATTTTGCACATGGTTTTGTAGTTCGTGGGCACCACGGTGTGCACGACGGCGGAACGCTGGTACACGGTGAAATAGCCAAGCGAGAGAATCCAGTTCGTCAGCGCGCGGTCTTCGCCATAGGTGCATGCAGCGCCGAGGAATGTTTGCTTCAGCCAGGGCGCGAGCACCTCGCGCACGATGCCGGCGCGGTAGGCGGTGAGCGCGCCGGGGCAGCAATAGACGGTGCCGTAGGAGGACTCGACGGCGCGCAGCACGTCGAAGGAAAGGATGTACCGGACGTGCAGCATGCGCGGCAGAAGGCCGGCGCTGCGATTGTAGGCGCCCACCTTGCCGGCGACGGCTCCCACTTTCGGATCGCGAAACGGCCCGACAATCGCCAGCAACGCGCCCGGCTGGAGGGCGCTGTCGGAATCGATGGTGACGATCACGTCGCCGCGCGCCGCTTTGAATCCGGCCGCGAGCGCCGCGCGCTTGCCCTGGTTTTTCGCGAAACGAACGGGCCGGACCAGCTCCGGCCATCGCGTGGCGGCCTCCTTGATGTACTTCCAGGTGTCGTCGCGGCTGCCGTCGTCGACGACGAAGATTTCGAGGCGGTCGTGCGGATAAATGGCGGCCACGACCGATTCGATCGACTTCAGCACCATTGGGCCTTCGTTATACGCGGGAATGATGACGGTGAGCTGCGGGGCCCCATCGAATGTGGCCGAAGGAAACGGGTGGTAGGCCATCCAGACCACGGTGCGAAAGACGAGCAGCAGCGTGCCCATGACGATCCATAACGTGCTCGGGAAAATCAAGAAGCGCGCCCAATGATGGGTCTCGGCTGCCGCCACCAAAGGGCGCAGAAACACGCCATGAAGGTGTGCCTGGATCAGAGCCAGGATGCCGGCGAGAATGGCGCCATAAACGATCCAGTACCACGGATCACGCACCATTTTGACCAGCGAGCCACCCGATTCTTCGGCCACAATGGGGTGAAGTTCGGTTCCGCTTGAAGACACGCCTGTCCGTCCGCTCAGGTTTCTCTGTTCGTCCTGAAATGGTGAAGCTTAATACTAACTGTTTGGTGCGCCGGGAGGGAAATTGGTTTCCAGCTGGTAAACGCGATGTGCTTCCGTCGAATATTTCATGACTTCTAACCTTCAATTTTCGAGTTGCGGTTATTCGTGGCGCAGGGCGGTCATGGGGTCAACGCGCGTGGCGCGGCGCGCGGGGACATAGCAAGCGGCGAGCGAGACGAACACCAGCAGAACCGGTACAGCAATAAACGTCACGGGGTCCGTCGCGCTCACGCCGTAGAGCAAGCCAGCCATGAGGCGAGTTAGGGCTATGGCGCCCACGATGCCGAGGAAAATGCCGGCGAGGACGAGCGTCATGCCTTGCCGGGTGACCAGGCGAAGGATGTCGCGCGGATGGGCGCCGAGCGCCAGGCGTATGCCGATCTCATGTGTGCGCCGGCTGACGCTGAACGCCAGGACGCCGTACATGCCGACGGCGGCAAGCGCCAACGCAATTGAGGCGAAGAGTCCGAGAAGGGACAAATCGAAGCGTTGGGGCGCGAGAGAGTTGCCCAGGAGCTGATCCATCTGCGCGATCTGATAGACGGGCACGCCCCGATCGATGGCGGCGACTTGCTCGCGCGCCGTCGCGGCCATGCCGGACGGCTCCTGGTTTGTGCGCAGTATCAGAAACGCATACCAGAGCCCCCGAGGAATCGTGTACATCTCCGGCTTTGCTTCGGCATCCAGTCCAGGGCCTTTTGCATCTCCGACAATGCCGATGATTTCGAGCGGGTTGTGCCGCTCGCGATTGAGGATCTGCCGGCCGATGGGATCGGCGCCGGGCCAAAATTTCTTCGCCATCGATTCGTTGATGATTAGCGTGTTCTGGTTTTTCGCGTCGGCCGGGGTAAATTCCCGGCCGCGCAGCAGCGGAATGCCCAGCGTCTGAAAATAATCGATGCTGACCCCGCGCCAGCCTGCGGCGTACGCTTTCGTCCAATCCGGAGCGGACCTGCCCGCAATCAGGAAGGTGCCCCAGTCCGATTCGCCGCTGAGCGGGAGGGTTGTCGCCGCCGCGGCTGATTCGACGCCCGGAAGCGTGCGAAGCCGTTCGAGGAGCCGGTCAAGATAAGCGGAAGTCTGGTCGAGCTTCGGATAAGCGCCGCTCGGGAGCGCAATTTTCATCGTGAGCAAATGCTGCGGCTCGAAGCCCGGATTCACACGAATCAATTGCACGAAGCTCCGGAGCATCAAACCGGCACCGCAGAGTAAAAGCAGAGCCAGGGCCACCTCCGAGACGACCAGGCCGCCCCGGAGCCGCTGGCCGCGCGGCCCTGTCTCGCCCGTGCGCTGGCCGTCGCGAAGCGCGCCTTGCGGGTCTTGCTTCGACAGCTGCAGCGCGGGCAGGAGGCCCACGAGAATCGTCGCCAGCGCGGCGATCCCGGACATGAAGGCGAGTACCGGGACGTTCAGACGAAACGATTCCATCCGCGGCAAATTGATTGACGTCAGCGAAACAACGAGCTCCAGACCCCATTTCGCGAACGCGAGAGCGAGCATGAGGCTCACGAAAACGAGGATGAAGGCTTCCGTGAGATTCTGGCGCAACAGGCGATGTCTCCCGGCGCCGAGAGCCGCACGAATGGCGAATTCTTTTTCCCGAGCCGAAGCGCGCGCGAGCATGAGATTGACTACGTTCGTGCACGCGATCAGCAGAATGAATCCGACGGCACCGAGCAGCACAAACAGCGATGTCTGTACATTGCCGACAACTTCATTGAGAAGCGGCTGGGCGCGCACGTGCCAATCGGTATCCGTCGCCGGATAGGATTTCGCGAGGCGCTCTTGAATGGTCTCGATCTGGGCTCCGGCTTGCGAAAGATTGGTTCCAGGACGCAATCTTCCCAGCACGTGATAAGGATGAGAAATGCGGTCGTGAAATCCCCACGCGCCGAGCGTGCTGGTGGGAACCCAGATGCCGCAGCCCTTTGGGAAATCGAATCCCAGCGGCATCACACCGACGAGTGTGTAGTTTTCTCCATCCAGGAGATAAGCTTTGCCGACAGCGCGCGGATCACCGGCGAAAACGGCGTGCCAGAGCGCGTCGCTGACGAGAAAAACCTTCGCGCCACCGGGGACCTCATCGCCCGCAGAGAAGCCGTGGCCAAGCGCCGGCTGCACCCCGAGGATGGTGAAGAAGCTGTTCGTGACGGTGGAATAGCGCGCTCGCTCGGTGGAAAATGGCCCGCCGAGGACGATATCGTTCGACGCGTTGATCAGAAAATAGGCGGCTGTCTCGTCGAAGACGGTATTCTGCTGCTTCCAGACGAGATAATCAGGGAAGGACACGCCGCCCTTGTCCACTCCTCCAGGCCGGTATTCGGTGAAGTCAACCAAACGATCGGCATTTTTGAAGGGAAGCGAGCGCAAAAGGACAGCGTCAACGACGCTGAAGATGGCGGCGTTGGCGCCGATGCCGAGGGCGAGGGTGAGGACGGCGACCGCGGTAAATCCAGGAGATTTGCGCAAGATGCGGAGGCCGTAGCGAACGTCGGCCCACAACGATTCAAGCCAGAAGCCGCGGCGCTGCTCGCGGCACCCTTCCTTCACGCCTTCGGCTGCGCCGAGTTGGAGTCGCGCTTGACGGCGCGCTTCCTGCGGAGACATGCCGGCGGCGATATTAGCGGTGATTTGCTTCTCAAGATGGAAGCGCAGCTCTTCGCTCATTTTTCGTTCGAATTCACTTTTCCGTGAAAACCAGCGCCGCATGTTCATGGGAATCCCCGAGCCAAAGGCCGTTTGTCTTTTCGTGCGCGGCTTACCTTCCGCGATTCACACCGTCAATCGTCCCTTCGGGACTTTAGCGCCCTGATTGGCACGATTCCCGGCGCTGCGCGGCGTCTGCTTGCCGCAAGCAGGATTGTGCCGGGCTAAATACAATCGCGCCTCCGGCGCTTCGAACACAAAGCCCCCGAAGCGAGGTAACGATAAGGCACGATTCCGCCGAAACCAGCGCGCATGTTCACCACCTCAGGGGTTAAAACCCCTGAGTAACTATCGTCTTTTGGCACGACTGAAGTCGTGCCCTGACACAAAACCGTAGCTCTCAGCGGACCGCGCGGCAGTTCGAACTCGTGACGCCCGAAAAACCGCGGGCAAGACGCCCTTCGGCTCCGCTCAGGACAAGCCGGCGCTACGATCCATCGCTCGTGGCGAATGGTAACCGTTCATTCGTGTCGCAAAGCGACAACGGGATCGACCTGCATAGCGCGTCGAGCCGGGATGTAGGACGCCAGCAGCGCGACCGCCGCGAGCAGAATCGCGACACCGGAAATCGTGAGCGGATCGGTGGCTCTCACGCCGTACAACATCGGCGGTTGCTCGTATTGGACGCCATACAACAGGCTGGCCATGACTCGAGTCAGTGCCAAAGTAATCGCGATTCCGATAGCGACTCCGGCGAGCGCCAATCCTGCTCCTTGGCCCAGAACGAGTTTCAGAACGTCTGTTCTCTCCGCGCCCAACGCGACGCGAATTCCGATTTCATGCGTTCGCTGCGCGACCGCATAGGAAATGACGCCGTACACCCCAATCATGGCGATGAAAAACGCGAGGCCGGCGAACACGCCGAGCAGAACGGCGCGGAAGCGCCAGTCCGTCAGCGAAGCCGAAACCGTCTGCTCCAGTGGAATGATCTCCGACGGCGGATTCGCCGGGTCGAGCTTGAGCAGTGCGCTGCGAATCGCGGTGGCGGAAATCGCAGTGCCGCGCTCGGAGCGAACGAGGAAGTATCCCCACGCAACGCCGTGGCGCGTCTGGCCAGCCGGTAAGTACATGGTGGGCCATGGAGCCTGGGCGAGCGACATTTCGCGAGCGCTTCCAACGATCCCAACGACCTCGCGTGCGGCCGGCTCGGCAAACTTCGGGCCCATGGCCCGGCCGATCCAGATGTGCGCGCCCATGGCGTCGCCCCTGGGCCAGTAGGCGCGCGCCATCGCCTGGTCGATGATCACGACGGGCTGAGAGTTCGCGTTGTCTGCGTTCGAGAAATTTCTGCCGCGCACGAGCGGAACACGCAATGTGTGGAAGAATCCCGGACTGATCGCACGAATCTCGGCGCCGAGGACCTCATTCGGATTGTCGGGACGCCCTTCGATGTTGATGAGCGTGTCGCCTCCTTCACGCAGAGGGATCGTATCGATCATCGAAGCGCTCTCCACGCCGGGGAGGGCCGCGAGACGCCGAATGCCTTCGGCAATGAAGCCCTGGCGTTTCGCGGGCGCGTCGTACTGCTTCTCGGGCAGAGAGAACTGGGCGGTGGTGACATTGTTCGCGTCGAATCCGGGCTGCACGCGCACGAGCGACGCGAAACTCTCGAGAGCCAGCGCCGCGCCGATCAGGAGCACGACGGAAATCGCAACTTCGCTGATGGCGAGAGTCTGACGCAACCTCCCGTGCCGGCCGGACCCGGCGCGCGGTCCTGTTTCCTGAAGGGATGCGTTCAAATCGACGCGAGACGCGCTGAGCGCGGGGGCGAAGCCGAAGAGGACACCCGTCGCCACGCTAAGCAAGAGCGCAAATCCGAGTACGGTCGCATCGATCCGGTAAGCGCCCACGTGGGGCATATCAACATCGGTTGGGACGAGACCGACGATCAGGTGGAAACTCGCGTAGCACGCGATAACGCCGAGTATTCCTCCTAAGAGCGAAAGAAGCACGCTTTCGGTCAGAAGCTGGCGCGCAATGCGGCGGCGTCCCGCGCCGATCGCGACGCGAATCGCGATTTCGTGCTGCCGGGCTGTCGATCGCGAAAGGCTCAGATTCGCCACGTTCGCGCAGGCGATGAGGAGCACGAGATCGACAGCGCCAAAGAGCAACAGCGGCGCCGGTCCCGCCCACTCTCGCAGGAAGTCGCGGAGCGGAGTCAGATGAACTCTTTCGCCCGCCGCAAACATTTTCGGGAATTCGGCGCGCAACTGAGAGAGCGGCGGCGTGAGCTTCGCAGCAGCTTCTTCGGGTGTCACGCCGCGCTTCAACAGACCAATGGCGAGCATGCCCGAATTAGAGGGGTCTTGGCTCGCGGCGGGAACCTGAAGCGGAAAGAAAATCTGCGAGTTGTGAATCGAGGGAAGCGGCACGTCCAGGCCGCGCGGCAGAATTCCTACGATTGTGTAACCCTCGCCGTCGAGCGTGATCTCGCGGCCGAGCGCGTTCGGATCGGCACCAAACCGGTTGCGCCATAAATTGTTGGCGATCATCACGACATTTTCGCCGCCCGTGCGGCCTTCATCGGGGCGAAAATTGCGTCCCATGGCAGGTTGAACCCCGATCGCCGGCAGAAATTCGGGCGAAATCAGCGCGCTGGGGATTCTTTCCGGCTCGCCCGCGCCAGTAAGACTCGCGTCGAGACGCCAGTACACCAGCGCGAGATGATCGAAGATGCCCGCTTGCGGCTGCCAAGCCAGATAAATCGGCATGGAAATCGAGGTCCCGCCGAACTGATTTCCAGTTCGATGGACGACGAAGATTCGGCCGGCGTGAGGAAAAGGAAGCGGGCGCAGAAAGACGGCGTTCACGATCGAAAAGATCGCGGTGTCGGCGCCGATGCCGAGGGCCAGAGTGAGAACGGCGACAGCGGTGAAGCCGGGAGATTTGCGCAGGATGCGGAGGCCGTAGCGAACGTCGGCCCACAGCGTTTCGAGCCAGAAGCCGCGGCGCTGCTCGCGGCAATTCTCCTTCACGCCTTCGACCGCGCCGAGTTGGAGTCGGGCCTGGCGCCGCGCTTCTTGCGGCGTCATGCCGGCGGCGATGTTAGCTGCGATTTGCTTCTCGAGATGGAAGCGCAGCTCTTCGCTCATCTGCTGCTCGAATTCGTTCTTTCGGCGAAACCATCGACTGAAATTCATAGCTCCACCTCCAAGCAACAGCGTCCCCAACAGCCAGTCTGAAATTGCGCCGCTGCCCGACCGCTTAGTCGGTCAGTTTTCCCCGTGACCGTCGCTCGTTCAGGCGCGCTGCAGAATCAAAGCGACGGCCGAGGAGAGCCGCTCCCATTCGGCCTGCTCCTTCTCAAGCTGTTCGCGGCCTGCTTTCGTGAGCGAGTAGTATTTCGCGCGCCGATTGTTCTCCGACGCACCCCACTCGGCCTGGATCAGGCCTTTCCTTTCAAGTCGATACAAGGCCGGATAAAGCGAACCTTGCTGCACCTGGAGGACGTCTTCGGAAACCTGCTGGATACGCTGCGCGATGCCCCAGCCATGCATGGGCTCGAGAGCAACAGTCTTTAGGATCAGTAAGTCCAATGTTCCCTGCAGAAGTTCTGCCGATGGCGGCATTTGTCTCCCCTAGACACGCGACAGGTCGAAGGGCATGCTCGCGCTGTTCTTGCAGAATGTCAAGGGGAACTAAATGGCTGCAGGAGAGAAATGCGACGCGGAAGCCGCCGCTGGAGGGTAGGAAGTGTTGATTGAATTTGGTACCGGAACAGCTTAATCGCCTGCTTAAGAAAGGCTTAGCTAGTACTAATGCCAGGGTACCGCTATATTGAGACGTTCGAGCTATTTTCGCCTGCCGAGGGACAGTTCAGCATGGCTTGTACGGGTTGGATGCGGCGATGCGGGGACGACGGCCCCGAGAGGGGCCGTGCACGCTACCCAACCCGTCCAAGCCTGCCGCCTACCCTTCCCCCTAGCCCTGGTCAGGCCGGCAGGCCGTTTTCCGCGACATCCAAGGCTGCCGCGCACACAAATCCTGCCTCAAAGGCGCCGATTAGGACGGTCTCAAAGGCGCAATTTGCTCACGATAGTAAGCAAGAACAGTCGGCTACAACTCACGACGTTCGCCGATTATGGCAGAGGCCCCCAACAGGAAGAGCGAGAGGCTCGACGCGTTTGCCTGCTGTCACTTAGAAGGACGTGAGGGCGAGGAATAAGTTGGCAAAGCCATTGGTGTCGTTAGCGACGAGATTATTTGCCGAAGAGATGAAGGCGACCGTACGGGCATTGCCGCTTATGGCGGGCGCCAGGCTATCGCCATTTGTCGGAGGAGGAGAGGTTCCAGCCGGCTGACTGGCGAGGGCCGTTACCGGGGTGCAACTCGTGGTGGTGCTCGAGAACCCGACGCACAACTTGCGCACGAAAATGTTTTCGACGCCGTTCGCGGTATTCGCGCCGAGATTCGAAGCCCGGGAAGCGAAGGCAACAAATTCGCCGGCGGTGGACGACACGGTGGTCGAGCTACTGCCCAAGCTGATGACGGGGTACTCGCTTGTGCCGTTGCCAGCGGTTGAACCATCGGGAGTCGAGATCAGGTTGGGGCCGGGAACGCAGCCGGTGGATGCACTGAGGCAGGTGTCGTACATATAAATCTGCTGCACGGGGCCGGCGCCCGTCTGCAGATTCGTCGCGGTGGAAGCGAAGACGATAAAACGGCCGCCGCTCGCGATCTTCGACTCAGAGCTCGATCCGTTGGCCGGGGTGACGCCGTCGGGAGTGGAAATGAGATTGGTGATGGCGGCGCACGTCGTAATGGTGGGAAGGCAGGTGGTCCGATTGAAAATTTCCTGGGCGCCGCCGGGATTCGGAGCGGTGGGGCCGAGGTTGGATGCAGTCGAGGTGAAGGAAACGTACTGCCCGTTATCGGAAGCGCTTGGCGAGGAGCTAGCGCTGTTGCCGGGGGTGGTGCCGTCGGGCGTCGAAACGAGATACGTCGTTGGGGTGCAGCCGGAGGTGACGCCGTTGCAGGTGTCGCGCAGGAAGACCTGTGGCGTTTTCCCATCGAGAGTAGCGAGTCCCGAAACAAGATTGGTGGCAAGAGAGACGAACGCAACGTACCGACCGTCGGGGCTGATCGATGGGTTATAGCTGTCGCCGTTGCCAGGAGTGACGCCGTCGGGAGAAAGAGAAACTAACTGGCCGGCTGAGCAGGTGCCAGTGGAAGTCGTAGCGCAGATGGGCATCCAGTATACCTGGCGGGCGCCGGGCGCGAGCGAGATACCGGCGACGAGATTGCTGGCTGTCGAGGTGAATGCCACACGCGACGCGCCGCCGTCAACAGAGGGCTCCGAGCTGGAACCGTTTGAGACAGACTTGTCGGGTCCAACGCTGACATCGGTAGTGGTTGGAGCGCAGGAACCGCTCGTGACGCAGGTGGTCCGAGAGAAGATGTCGCTGCCTGTGTTGGCCTGATTCTTGATCAGGTTGGTGGACGTGGAGGCGTAGACCACGACGGAACCGTCGGAATTGATCGAAGGACCGGCGGTCGCCAGCGTGGGCGGCCCCGCGGCGCAGTTCGGCCCGCAGACACCTTGATTGGCTTCGGAACCGTCGTAGGCATAGTCCAAGAGGACGGGCAAGCCGTGAGTCAGCGTGGGATCGATGGCGTAGGTGAGAACGTTGGAACCGCCGCCACCGGGGCTCGGGTTCACGACCTGCACGCGGCGAACACCGCCGGCGGTTAGGTCTCCGGCAGTGAGAGTGGCGCCCAGCTGAGTGGGGCCGCCGAAGATGGTGGTGATGGGCGAGCCGTCGATTTCGATCACGGAGTTTGGCACGAAACTCGAACCATTCACCTGGAAAGGGGTATTGGCGGTGGTGCCCGCGGCGAAGGTAGCCGGGGACAGGGACGAGAGGGTGGGGACGGGATTGGTAACGACGAGTGATACTGGCGCAGACGCGCCGCCCGGTGCGTCGGACTTCCCGACGGGATTGACGACTGCAATCTGTAGAGTTCCGGCCGAGGCGACGTCGGCCGCCCCGATCTGCACCTGAATACTGGTCGGATTCAAAACGGTGGCCGCGCGATCATCGCCGTTGACCGTGACGATGGACGACCCGACAAAATCGGTTCCAGTGATGAATAACTCGAAGCTTCCGCCTCCAGCAAGGACAGACGTTGGCGAAATGGATGTGATATGCGGAACGGGAGTGGGCGGGGGCGTGACCGTAAAGATGAGAGAGGTCGAGGTGCCTCCACCGGGCTGTGGGGTAAAGACCTGGACCGCAATGGAGCCCGGGTTCGCAATCAGGTTGGCGGGGACCAGCGCGGTGACCAGGTTGATGCTGGTGAAGTAAGTGATCAGGGGCGAGCCATTCCAAGTGACCGTCGAGGCAGGCGTCAACTGAAAGCCTGTGACAGTCAGATTGAATTGTTGCCCGCCCGCCTCGATCATGGGAGGCATGAGCGCCTGAATGCGCGGGGCGGGATAATTGATAATCTGGTTGCACGAAGACAACAGGAGAGGCATCGAGATCACCAGTGCGACAGCCAGCCAGAACTTTCCCCGCAAATCTCACCCCTGAGTGTCTAGGTCGGCGCGAACGCCAAAAGCGCAATCGTAGAGACTACTAGAGATGGCAGAGCGGGGCAATCGGATGCCTGGGCGGGCCCGAGAAATCCGGCCGAAGAAAGCCATCGCGATTCCTTTACGAACGGCCGAGGAAGAAATGCTTCAGTTTTCCCCAGAAACCGGGCCGCGCACCTTCGAGTTCCGGCTGGTTTCCATGTGCAGATTTGGATTTGCGGTGAGAGCCTGTCTGCTCGTCCACGGGCGGGGGATCAACATGACCGGTGAACTGGAAATCGGGATCGATCTCGGCTGTGCGGATCAGCAAGATCATGTCTGCGGCCGGAAGGGGCGGCGGCGCAGGGGAAGACGCCGAGAACGTGAGCGGTGGCACGACGATTTTGTAGGACGGGGACGACTCGGGCGGAGGCGGAGGAGCGGCTTTAGCTTCGGGTTCGATCGGGTGGACGTCGTTTGGATGGGCCAGGATGCTGTACTCCACGTCGGGAGGGAGCGGCTGGTCGTCCGTTTCCGGCTTTGCGGGGAGAGGCGGCTTGGAAGCGACAGCGGTTTGCGGCGGCGCGGCGAGGCCGAGGGCAGGCCACGGCGGCGTTGATGGAGCCACGCGAGCCTCTTTGAGGACGCATTCGCACTCCATGTCCGTTCGAACGACGGGGACGAGCCTGCCTTGCGCGAAGAAGAATTGTCCGGCTTGAGGCACGACGATCTTCTCATTCGAAAACTGGCTTTCGAGCAGGAGCGCGCCGCTGGGGGCCCGGACGCAAAGCGAGTCGTCGGAGTCGAGCCGCACGGTAATGTCGCGAGGCGCGCCGTTAATACCCAGAGGAGTCGCGAGGATCGTCGGCGTGAAGATGCGAAGGTCGGTGGAAGTTGGGAGCTGGACGCGAAGACGTCCGAAATCGAGAGCGAGAGTGGTGGAGTCTCCGGACTGGAGAACGGTGAGCTTGGCCGGGCCGCAGATGTCGATTTCGCCTCCCGAGACGAGCATCAGGCGCGCCTGGCCGGAAGCCACGCTGACGACGCCGCCATTGGGAACTGCAACCGTGGCGCCGGGGTTGGGAAGGAGGTTCACGCCGGATGCGCCCGACGAGACCGTGACGGCATCGCCCTCGATGTTGCCGACGGTAGCGGCAGGCTGTTGCGCGCGCGCAGGCGCACCGGTAAGAGAAACCAGCACGGAGGCAAGCAGCGCCGCCCGGCTGGCGGCGCGCAGAACCGCGCCGAAACAGCGCTCGAATTGAGCTCCGGCGCTCATCAGGAACCCTATACTATACAGCAGTGGACCGACGCTCGATATTGACAGCAACGGCAATTCGGAGGCGCGAAAACGCGCCGTCGTGGGGCGGAGTCGACATCCCCAAGCTCTCCCTGTGGCACCGGATGCTGATTCCGGTGATCGCTGGCTTCGTGTACCGGGCGCTGCGACTGATCGGGCCGACCCTGCGCTTCGAAATCGTCGGCATTCACAACGCCGTGCAGATCCGTGACCAGGGCGAGAAAGCGATCGGCGCGTTCTGGCACGGCTGCATTTTTCCGGCAGCTTGGTTCTGGCGGAATCGCGGGATCGTCGTGATGAACACAGTTCATTTTGATGGGCAGTGGACGCGGCGCGTGATCGAAAGGCTCGGCTTCGGAACGGTGCAAGGAAGCTCGAGCCGGGGTGGCGTGGAAGCACTCGCGGGAATGTCGAAGCAGCTCGGAGAAGGACATCATGTGGCGTTCACGATCGACGGTCCGCGCGGGCCGCGGTACGTGGCGAAGCCGGGAGCTGTAATTTTGGCACGCCGCACGGGTGCGCCGATTTCGGCATTCCACATTGCGGTGAAGCGGGGGCACACATTC
The DNA here is from genome assembly GCA_035307985.1 of Candidatus Acidiferrales bacterium. GTDB lineage: Bacteria > Acidobacteriota > Terriglobia > Acidiferrales > UBA7541 > Palsa-295. The sequence goes on along the minus strand of DATGHM010000029.1, from coordinate 19,706 downwards.
CGGAGAGCGTGGGACAGGTTTCGGCTGCCATTTCCGTTTTCGCGCGCGGTGTTGTTCGTGGCGCCGCCGGTTCGCGTTCCCTACGATGCGGACAACGAAGTCATGAAAAAGAAACAACAGGAATTGCAGAGCGCGCTGGACCGGGCCCGGGACGCAGCGGAATCGTGGTTCAGCTTATCGAAGAGCGAGCGGGATGACCTGTGGTACGAATGGGGGCAGAAAGACGAAGACTGAAGGCGCAGGGGGGCGGGAACGAGCTAACCGTCGCCGAGAGTGACCGGCACATTCATTTTGCGGCCGGCACGAACAACCGTGACGATGACATTGTCCCCCGGCCGCGCACGGTTGAGGAGCAGGTTTAAGTCGGAGCGACTGTTCACGTCATCTCCATTTACGGCGACGATCACATCGCCGCCGATTCTGAGCTCGCGCAGTCCCGCGAGCACAGTACGATTCCCACCGCGAACACCGGCATTTGCGGCAGCGCCGCCCGGATTGACACTCTCAATGAGAACGCCACGCTGAACGGGCAACCCGAGAGCTTCCGCGAGATCGGGCCACAGCGTGCGGCCTTCCACTCCCAGCGTGGCGCGACGCACGCGACCGTGTTCGATCAAATCCTGCGCAACGCGTTTGGCTGTGTTGATCGGGATGGCGAAGCCGATGCCGACGCTACTCGCGCCCGAGGGCGAGAGAAGGGCGCTGTTGATACCGATCACCTGCCCTCGGGAGTTCAGGAGCGGGCCGCCGGAATTTCCACGATTGATGGCAGCGTCGGTCTGGATCGCTTCGTCGATGAAGGTATTGTCGCCGGTTTGAACGGTGCGGCCGAGAGAACTGACCACGCCGGTGGTGAGCGTGTTCTGCAGGCCGAACGGATTGCCGATGGCGAGGACGCGCTGGCCGACCTGCAAGTTTCGCGAGTCTCCCAAGGGAAGCGGCACGAGTCTGTGACCTTTTGCGGTGATTTGAATGAGAGCGATGTCGTTGACGGTGTCCGCGCCGATCAGGCGCGCCTTGTAGTTGGTGTGATCGGCGAAAGTGACCTCGATCGTTTGCGCGCCTTGGACGACGTGGAAATTCGTGAGGATATGACCGTCCGAATCGATCAGAAAGCCGGAGCCCGCGCCCTCGACGGGGACTGGGTTGAAGAAGAAATCGTACTCGACGGTCTTGGTAAGAATGTTCGCGACGGATGGGGAGGCTTGCTTGTAGATCCGGACGTTCTCGGCTTCGGCGGGATCGAGAACGGCGTTGCCGGTTGAATCGGACGGCGGAATGGCGCTGACGAAGGACGGAGTTCGATCTCCGTAGCGCGAGCCAGCCCAGTAGGCACCCAGGCCGATCATCAGGCCAACGGCGAGCCAGCGAAGCGTTCGCGCAGTCCTAGAGTGGCTGCTCATCCGCAGTGACCATTGACCAGCATGGGCCGGATTGCGACGGCCATAGAACTGTGGCCTCAAAGAGAATTACGCACAAACATCAGGAAATGTTTCCACGAACTGTGGCCAGCTGATGCAGCCTGGCGACGAGCGCGTCAACCTCCTGCTGCGTTTGCCGCAGGGATTGCGAGCAGTCGATGACATCGTCGGCCAGTTTCCGCTTCTCGTCCATCGGCATTTGCGCGGAGATGCGGGCGTGCGCCTGCTCAGGCGAAAAACCGCGCCCCTCGATACGCTGAAGCTGCTGTTCCGGACGGCACCAGCAAACAATGATGCGGTCTAGCTCTTTCTGGTAGCCCGCCTCCAGGATGAGCGCGGCCTCGACCACGGCGAATGGCGGCCCGCCCTGGCGGTCGAGCACCGCGAACCACTTGCGGACAACGTCCAGGATGCGCGGATGGAGGATGGCGTTGAGGAGCTGGCGCTTGGCGGGGTCCGCAAAGATCAGGGCCCCCAGTTTGCTGCGGTCGATGCCGCCATTAGAGGTGAGTATCTCGCGGCCAAACCCGCGCGCGACGTCGTCGTAGGCAGCCTGGCCGGGCTCGAGAAACTCGTGGCCGATCGGGTCCATTTCGAGGACATCACATCCGTGGCTGCGCAACATGGAGGCGACGGTGGATTTTCCGGAGGCGATCCCGCCCGTCAGACCGATTCTCAGCATAAGGGTCAGCTTCGGGACGCGCGGGCAACCGGCGCGCCCACACCACGCCGCAACCGCGCGGCCTTTACCGTGTTACTCATGAGCATGGCGATCGTCAGCGGACCGACTCCCCCGGGAACGGGAGTAAAGGCGCCCGCGATGTTCGCGACGTCCGGATGAACGTCGCCCACCAGGATTGATCCTTTGGCACGGAACGTGTCGAGCTTGGCGGGAAAGTTCGCGAAGATGCGCTCGGCTTCGGCGGAGTCCGTGACGACGTTCTGGCCAACGTCGATCACGGTGGCAGCGGGCCGGATGTAGTCGGAGGTAACCATCGCGGCACGGCCCATGGCAGCCACGACGATGTCGGCGCGGCGCACGGTTTCCTTCAGGTCACGCGTTTTCGAGTGGCAAATCGTTACGGTCGAGTTGGCATGCATCAGTAGAATCGCCATCGGCTTTCCGACGATGTCGCTGCGGCCCATCACAACGGCGTTGGCGCCTTCGAGCGGAATATCGCCGCGCCGGAGAATCTCCATAACTCCTGTCGGAGTGCAGGGGACGAGATTCGGGCGCCCGGCAACGAGTTTGCCGACATTCACGGGATGAAAACCGTCCACGTCTTTGGCGGGATCGATCGCGTCGAGGATCTTTTTCGCATCGACCTGCCGGGGCAGGGGCATCTGGACGAGAATGCCGTCGACGTCATCGCGGCGGTTCAGTTCGTCGATCGTGGCCAGCAAATCCTGCGTGGAAATAGAAGCCGACGGAGTCAGAAGGAAACTGGCGAGGCCGAGTTTGCCGCACGCAGCAATCTTGCTGTTCACATAGAGCTTCGAGGCGGGATTGTCGCCGACCAGGACGGCAGCAAGTCCCGGACGTATTCCCGCAGACGTCAGGGCGGCTATTTCACCGGCCAACTCGGCGTAAATTTGGTCGCGAATCGCGTTGCCATTCAGGATGTGCGCGGACAACTGAGCTCCTTTGCGGATTTGGATGTTCAAAGAGCCATGATAGCACGCAAGGATGCGGACCTTCGGCGGCCCCGAATCCGACGCGGCGCCGTGCCCCGGAAGCGACCGGCTCCCTCCCTTCCCTTCCAGTAGAGTTTCCAGGTTCGTGCCCCACCGGGCGTGGAGCTCGAAGGAAATCCGCGGAAGCGAATGCTCAACCGGCGCTGGACTTTGAATCGCATTCGCGGAGGCGTGGAAAAGCTTGACAGGAGCCGCTGACATCTGCGTTATATAATATCGTCTGTTCCTGAGATCCGCGCCGGAAGGAGATCACGCACGTGCCCCGCTGTCCTGAATGCGACACCGAAATCGACTTGGACGAAGATGAAGTGGAAGAAGGCGAAATTCTGAGCTGTCCCGAGTGCGATTCTGAGCTCGAGGTCACGCAGACCCATCCCGTCCATCTCATTCTTCTCTCGGACGATGAAGAGGAAGAAGACGACGAAGAGGAATCAGCCGGAGAGGAATCGAAGTTCGAGGACGAAGAGGAAGAAGAGGAGGAGGAAGAGTGAGAACTTCTCCCCGGCTGGCCCGCGGGCCGCTGATTCAGGCTTGGAAATGGAATGGCCGCGCGGGAAGCGCGCATCATTTTTGTCTGCTCATCCTGGCGGCGACAGTAGCTCTTGCGTGTGCGACAGCAGGGAGGGTACGAGCACAGGACCGGAACGCACCCGAATTGCGAACCGTGCACGGGACCGTGATCGACAGAAATGAAAACCCTGTGGCGACGAGTATCGTTTATTTGAAGAACATGAAGACGCAGACGGTGAAGACCTATATCACGAGCGACGATGGACTTTACCGGTTCAGCGGCCTCGATCCCAACGTGGACTACCAGCTCCATGCCGAGCACAACAATCTGACCTCTGCTTCGCACAACGTTTCCAGCTACGATTCGCGCCGCGATATCGACCTTCCCCTGAAGCTTTCCCGCCAGAAAAGCGATCACTAGCCGAGGTCCGTTCTTGGCGCCATGACTCGAATCGCCCCGGGCGCAATCTCGAAATCGACGGGAGACTCGCCCAGAATTTCGCCGTCGCCATGCACTTTCATGATGCGATCGGCTTCAATCCGAACGCGCTTGCAGCGGAATCGTTCAACCTCCTGAAACCGAAGGTCGCCGGAAGTCAAGAGAACCGGGATTGCCTCTACAAAGCGCGTCCACGTTACCGGCCGGACCAGCACCAGGTCGAGCCAGCCGTCGTCGAGCTTTGCGGAGGGGGCGATGCGAATTCCCGCGCCGTATTCGGGAGCGTTCGCGACGACGGCGAGAAGCGCGAATCCGTGCCAGTCCACGCCGTCGATCTGCGCGCGAAGGTCGAATACAGCTCCTCTGAAGTAGGTTCGCGCGGCACCCGCGAGGTAACGAGCCACGCCCGGCCAGCGCCGAAATCGCGTGTTGGCCAGCTGCGCGGCCTCAGCATCGAGCCCGACGCCCGCGGTGCATACGCAGTGAGCGATCTGGCCGCCGGCGAAACGCACGCGGATCAGGTCGATAGCGCGCGGCTGAGAGCGGAGAAACGCGTCGGCGGCTCGAACCGGGTCTCGCGGAATTGCGAGTGCCCGTGCTACATCGTTGCCGTTTCCGGCGGGAAGAAACCCGGCGATGGCGTCCGTTCCGGCGAGGGCTTCGACGAGGTAGTGGAAGGTTCCATCGCCACCCAGCCCCAGGATATACGGATAGCCAGCAGCGGCGGAGCGGGCAGCTTGCTCGCGCAAGTCGTCGACATTCCGAGATTCGCAGAATTCTACCGAGCGTCCGCGACCTCGAAGGTAATCGGCGGCTACAGAGAATTGCCGCGCCGCGCGGCCTCCTCCCGCGGCTGGATTGACGATGACGAACAGGTCGCGCTTCATGTCATTTCTGTGCTGAACGGCCGAGACTGACTTGTCCAAATTTGCCGCACCGGAGAAGCTCCTGCGCTTCCTCCACGTGAACTAAGGGTTTGAGCCGGGGGCTTCGTGGAGGATCTCGCCGTGGACCGACCCAGTATCCGATAGGAACCGGGCGACGACCGGGCCTGCGGAAACGCAATCGTCGCCAAACGAGGCGAACTGCTGGGCTCCATCTTCGGACTGCGATTTCGCCGGTGCGGCGGCGAGCAACGCGATCGATAGGAACGGGACGAGGCAGCGCGAGATGTTTCTCATGCCGCGGATTCTACAGCAACGCCGCCGTGGAGGCGGTTTGATCAGCAGCTGTCCCGTCGCGGAAGAGAGGCGCACGAGCGAGGCCGCGCTGTGATGCGTTTTCTTGACCGTCGCGGCGGCTTTTGCTAGGCTGCGCCACAGTTCCGTTCCTCTTAGCTTCAGGGCGCGTCCGCTATGGGCGAGCGGGCATCTCCCCTTCCAACGGAGAGCCATGCAAACGACTTCCGCTCTCTTCGAACTCGCAACCGTGTCGCTGGCCTGCCGCGACAGGGATACCTTCCTGAAAAGCTTCAGCGCGCGGCTAGGGGCGGAGCTTGGGGCAAAAGCCGTTCTGGTGTGGACGGCGAATCCCGAAGCGGAGGAGACAGAGTTCGTGTGCGGGATGTCCTGGGCTCAGCCTGGCGAGCATTTCACGCCTGCGGAAGAACCGGTTCGCGACGGGTTGCTCTTCGACGCGTCTGCTTCGGCAGGGGCGCGGCGGCTTGCAGCCGGAGAATTCGCCGAAGACGATTTGTCGCACCTGGACGAGACGAACCGCAAGCAGGTGCGGTGCGGACTCTACGCGCCAATTCCGGGTGTCGCCGGTCCGGAAGGCGTCATCGAGGTGCTCAATAAACGAACCGGCGAGTTCACGGCCGAGGACGGGCGCTTCCTCGAGGAAGCGGCGCGCATAGCGGGCCAGGCGCTCACGAATCTCGCGGGACTCGAAAGCGAGAGGCAGTCGAACCTTGCGGCGCTCGAGCGTCTCACGTCGCTGTACGACCTCGGTCGAACATTTACCTCCACGCTCGAATTGGAGGAACTGCTCCCCATCGTCGCCGGGAAAATACGGGACATTCTCGGAGCGGGCGCGTGCAATCTGTGGCTCGCCGACCGGGGGGAACTTCACTTCGCACAACAAGCGGGCGAGGATCCCAGCGCGAAGGAGGGAGCCATCGCTCCGCTGGAAGAAGGCCTGTTCGGCGAAGTGATGCGGCAGGCCGTCCCAAAACTGATCGAAGATGCGGCCGACGATCCGCAACTCGAGGAACGCAGGCGCGCGGGGGGAGATTTCGAGATTGAAACGTGGATGGCAGCGCCGTTGCGAAAGGAAGACGAGATCCTCGGAGTGGTTGAAGTCGTCAACAAGGCCGATGGCGCCCGGTTCAACGACGAGGACCTGTTCTTTCTGTCCAGCATTAGCGAGCAGGCGGCGACGGCGTTGCACAATGCGAAGTTGCTCGAGTCCGAGCGGAAACTTCACACGCTGGACGCGCTGCTGAAAATTTCGCAGGAAATTACCTCGACCCTCGATCTGGATCACGTGCTCACGACGGTGGTTCAACAGACGGGTTCCATTATCCCGTTCGACCGGTGCGTGATCGGTTTCTTCGACCGCGGCCGGTTCGTGCTGGGCGCTGTTTCGGGCGAAAAGGAAGTGCCGAAAACTCGCGAGATGCAGGAACTGCGTGAACGGCTGGAGTGGGCAGCCGGGCAAGACGAGAGCGTGTGGGCGGACCGGTTTGAGGATGGGTGGCATGTGGGACACGAGAGCGCGCATGCGCAGTTCGTTCCCTTTCTGGAGGCCCACGGATACAACGGACTATACATTCTTCCGCTGCGCGACGAACAAGGCACCCTCGGCGCAATATCGCTGCTGAGCGGGGACGCGGATTTTCTAACATCCAGCAATAAAGAAACGCTGGCAATCCTGGCGAACCAGACGACGGTCGCGATACGGAACGCGCAGCTCTATCAGCAAGTCCCGCTCGCCAATTTGCTGCAGCCCCTGGCGCAGCGAAAAAAGCAATGGCTGGCGGCGGTGCCGCAGGGACGGTGGCGACAGTACGCCGAACGAACGGCTGTTGTGGCGGCTATCCTCATTCTTATTCCTTGGCCGCTGCGCGTGGGTACGGATACGACCGTAGTGCCAGCGCAGAGGCGCGTCGTCAGTTCGATTCAGGGGGGAATCGTCAGACAAGTGTTCGTGCGCGAGGGCGAGGGTGTGCGACAGGGGCAGGTGCTGGCGCAACTGGACGCCAGCGACGATCGCGTCAAGCTGGCGCGAGCGGAAGCGGCCCTTTCCCAGGCCCAACGCGCGCTGTCGGACGCCGAATTTCACAACGATCCCGCAGCTGCGAGCGACGCCAGAATTCAAGCCGAAGTTCACGGGGCAGAAGTGGCTTTCGAGGAGCAGCGTCTGGAGGAAGCCCAGCTGCGTTCGCCGATCTCAGGCTTGGTTGTGACGCCGAAGGTGGAGGAAAAAACCGGAACCATGCTGCAGCCGGGCGGGAGCTTCTGCGAAGTCGTAGCACAAGACCAAATGGCAGCGGAAATGAGCGTCCCGGAAACGGACCTGCCGCTTCTGAGGCCGGGGAATCACGTGGCCCTGAAACTCAATGCTTATCCGGGGACGACGTTCCATGGGGTGGTGGAGCGAATCGGGGCTCAGACAAAATCCGATAGCGGAGAACAGTATTTCCTCGTTCGCGCGATTTTCAGGAATACGGCGAATCGCGCACGGGACGGCATGGCGGGCCGCGCACGAGTTCTCGCGGGAGGCGGATGGTTTCGGAGCGGCTGGTATCCGATCGGCTACGTGATTCTGCGCGCGCCCTTTCGGTGGATTTGGGAGAAAGCCTGGTCCTGGTTGCCGTAGGCGAAAACATGAAAATCAAAAACTTAATCCGGGTAATGGCAGGTGGTCTGGCACTGGCGATAGGCGGCTGTGGAAGCTCGCCGGGAACGGTCGACGCGAACGCCGCACCTTCCGCATCGGCGGCCACTGTTCCAACATCTCCGTCGCTGGCGCAAGCCGATCCGAGAGTTGCGGGCTCGGGCGACATCCTGAGCGTTCTGTCGGTTGAACATCAGGTGGATCTCGCGGCGGAACGCGACGGGGTGGTTCTCTCGATCGTGAAGGATGAAGGCGGCGCGGTGAAAACTGGAGAGCTTCTGGCACAGCTTGACGACCGCGACTTGCAGATGCAGCTGATCAAGGCGCGGGACGACCTTCAAGTGGCGCAGAACAACGTCCAATACAAAGAGGCGGAGCTGAAGGCGAAGAATGCAGCCTACCGGCGCCAGCAGGAATTGAGGCACTACGGGCTGTCGAGCGAGGCCGATCTCGAACAGGCGCAATTCGAGGCCAAAGGGGCGGAATACGATCTCCACGGCTGGCAGGCTCTTGTGGAAAGTGGTCAGGCGGAGATTCACCGAATCGAAATCGAGATCGAGCAAATGAGCGTGCACGCGCCGTTTTCCGGCGTGGTCGTGAGCCGCTATATCCGCGAAGGAGAATCGCTGAAGAAGGGCGACAAGTGCTTCCGGATTAGCCAGCTTGGTCCGCTGCAGGTGCGCTTCCAGATTCCGGAGTCGTCGCCGCAGCGGCCGCAGCGCGGAGCCGCAGTGGGACTCTGGCTGGTCGGGGATTCGAGCCGAGCGCTCAAAGCGAGAATCGTGAAAATCAGCCCGACGGTTGATCCGGCGAGCGACAGCTATGACGTCGTCGCGCAGCTCGACCGGACACCGCCTTCGGGCCTGCTCCCCGGGATGGCGGTCCGCGTCCACTGGCCGACGGCGGCGAGCACAACGGGCCGGCCGTAGCGAAAAACCATGCGTTTGGGGCCTACAAGTCTTCAGATTTCGAGCGTTCTGGCGAAGGGATTGCGGCGCCCGAAATTGCGCTCGGACCTGCGTATCAGCGAGCAGACGGTGGCGGGTGAGAAGAGCTACGTCATCAAGGTCGCTGAGACAAATTCGTATAACCGGTACGGCTCGACGGAGTACGAGCTTCTCACCCTCTGCGACGGGACGCGCACGCAGGCCGAGGTAGGCGAGGAGTTGAACCGCCGCCATCCGGACGAGGCGCTCGCCGAATCCGAAGTGCTCGATTTCCTGGACGGCATTGAGCCGGCCATGTGGGAGCGGACCATTGGGGAGAAGAACCTCGCGGTGCTGGAGCGCATCCGCGACGAGCGAAAGGGTCGGGTCGATCAATCAAGCGTTCTCTACATCAGTTTCAAAGCGTGGGATCCCAACAAGTTTCTAGCGAAAATCGATCCGTGTCTAAGCTGGATCTTCACGCCGGGGTTCGTCGTCGCCTCGTGCCTGTTGTTCATCGTATGCGCCTACCTGGTGGCCGGGGATTGGGCCCGAGTGGCGAACGACACGAAGGCGCTGTACACATTTCAAAACAAGACGGCATACGACATTTGGGCGTTCTGGATTCTCCTGCTTGTAGTCGGCGGAATTCACGAGTGTGGCCATGGGTTGACCTGCAAGCACTTCGGCGGCGACGTTCACCAGATGGGCTTCCTGCTGATCTATTTCACGCCCGCATTTTTCACGGATACGACCGACATCGTGCTCTTCGATCGCGGCAGCCGGCGTCAATGGGTGATTTTTGCGGGGATCTGGATCGAACTGACCGTGTGCGCGATCGCCACGCTCATCTGGCACTTCACGCTTGCGGGATCGGTGGTCAACGACCTGGCGTATAAGGCGATGCTCCTCAGTGGAATCCAAGGGGCGCTGCTCAATCTCAATCCGCTGATCAAGGCGGACGGTTATTACGCGCTGGCACAATTTCTGGAAATCGACAACCTTCGCGAGGATTCCTTCGCATTTCTGCGGGCGGCCGCACGGAAGTATCTGCTGCGCGAGAACATCGACTTGCCGAAAACCAGCCGCCGGCTCCGCCGCATTTACCTAGTGTTCGGGCTGGCCGCGATCACCTACAGCACAACGCTGATCCTGCTGGTTCTCGGATTTGTGAAGAACATATTCGTCGAGAAGTTCGGTACCTGGGGGTACCTCTTAACGCTGGCAATCGCCTATTTCTTCGCCCGGAAAGGGCTGAAGAAGGCGATCCCTGCGGTTCGCGCCTGGTGGCGTGAAAAGAAGGAGGTGTACATGGCCTGGAAGCTGACGCGAACCCAGCAGATAGGCGTGCTTGCCGTTGGACTCCTGTTGATCGTCCCGCCGTTCCCGTCGCGCGTGGCCTCCGACTTCACCCTTGAACCTGGAAGCGACGTCCACGTTCGGGCGATCGTGCCCGGGATGGTGAGCCGGGTCCTGGTGCATGAGGGCGAGCGCGTGGAGGCAGGCCAACTGCTTGCTGTTCTGGAGAATCCGGAGGTCACGAGAAGCAAGAGCGTGGTCGGACAGGAACTTGCGCTGGCTAGCGCCAGGGTTCGAACGGGACAGGAGAACCCAACAAAAAGTCCGGCGGCGGCAATTCGCGAACGGAAGCGTCTGGAAGAGGAGTTCGCGGTGACGCAGCGCAGAGCGGACGAATTGGAGATACGTGCGCCGCATGAGGGGATCGTCAGAACGCCCAATGTTGACCAGAAAGCAGGAGAGTACCTATACGCGGGGAATGAGTTCTGCCGGATCGTCGACCGCGACACGATGAAGGCGCGCATCCTGGTGCATGATTGGGAGTTGGACAGGGTGCACGCAGGGGCGAGAGTGCGAATGAAAGTTGCGGGTTACCCTTTCCGCACTTATTCCGGGCGAGTGGAACAGATTCTACCCGCTGCAGCCAGCGACGAGCCTGTTGCTCACGCTCAGCGCCAGGAGCGGCTTGGCCAGGCGTTGAGCAACTATTTTGGCGTCGTCGTGGACTTTCCCAATTCGGACGAATCCCTTCGCGAAGGGATGACTGGGACAGCAAAAATGTACGGAGGCAGTTCGCCGTTGGCGTGGAAACTTGGCCGTGACGGGTGGAGGTGGCTGCGTTCCCAGGTCTGGTGAGTTCCGGGGGCCGCCCAGCCCTAATCAAAAAAAGAGGTCGCCGTTGTGGAACGACGACCTCGGGGTGGGTGGTTCTTACATCCTCAGAAGGGCAGCAGCCCGCCTCCTAAGGAAATCAAAGTTCTGGTTCTACGCTCGCGGTGCCGAAAACTCTCTTAGGGCATTCGGTGAAGCATTCGAACCGTGAGCGGCTGCTTCTTCTCAAGCTTCTTTCCGGCTAGCTTCTTGGCCGGTTTGACGGGTTTTGATTTGGCTTTCACTATCGTTTCTCCGCAACTGCCAGCCGCCCCACGACCCGCGGCCAAAACGTTGGCCACTGGCCTCGCCTAATCAATCAGCAGCGTAGAAACTGATCCTTTCCGCTGCTTAAGCGGCATTCTCAGCCGCAGGAGTCACGCCTTACCGTACAGTCAGCGTCTGCTTCTTTTCGAGCTTCTTGCCAGCCGACAGTTTCTTTCCCGACTTCGGTGTCTTGCTCTTATTTACCATGTTCGATCTCCCCTCAGTTTGATTTCGCGCCTAAGGCGCGGTTACGTACACTCGTTGAACACCATCGGTCCATCATGCTCTTCATCGCACAAGGACCCGGTTGGCGCAGCCGGCTGCGGCAGTCCCGCAGCACGGGGCAAACGCGTTAGAACTGTCGGAGGCTGATTTTGCTTTGCAGAGTCTGCTTCTTTTCCAGCTTCTTCGCGGACGCCAGCTTCTTTCCCGACTTCACTGCTTTGCTCTTATTTGCCATTTTCGTCTCCCTCACTTTAATTTCGCGCCAGAGGCGCGGTTAGGTGCATCGGCTAATCTTGGGTCTGGCCGCTCCGAGCGACGGAACCCGGGAACCCGCTGCAAAATGCGCGCAGCGAGCTTGAGACGCAAAGGCCTACTTGAATGTCATCAATGGCTTAATCGTCAGGGTCTGTTTCTTTTCGAGTTTCTTCGCGGATTCCAGCTTCTTGCCGGACTTGATTGCCTTGGATTTCGTCGCCATTTTCGTTTCCCCTCGCTTTTGATGTCGCGCTTGTGAACCGCGCCAAAGTAGCCTTTGCGGCTCTGCCCTCGTTAGTGCAATTCGTGAGCCAAACGAAGACAGGACGACAGCGAGAGGCCAGGGTTGATGGGAAAGCATTTAGCGGAACTCTGTTGAGTGCAGAAGCTTTGGTACTGCTGCTTTTGTTGAATTTTTAATTCGAATTTTAATTTTTCAACTACCTACGCCGACCCGCTAGAGGTTGTGCTTGCGGCAAAGATAGTTCAGGCGGTTGCGGTCGACTCCGAGGAGGCGGGCCGCTTCGGCCTTGACCTGTTTCGATTGTTGGAGGGCTTCCTGGAGCCAGCGTTTCTCGAAGCCTTCGAGTTCCTTGTCGAGGTTAATTCCGCTCGAAGGAAGGCGGAAGCGCCTTCTCGAATCGCCAGCGCCGGCCTCCCCGATCTCTGCGGGCAGGTCGTTGAGGGTGATCTGGTCGCCGTCGGTCATGATCACCATTCTCTGGACAGCGTTCTCAAGCTCGCGGACGTTCCCCGGCCAGGCGTACTTCTTCAATGCTTGCATGGCGTCGTCCGCGATGCGCTTGACGGGCAAGCCGTTTGCCGCGCAATAGACGCTCACGAAGTACTCGACCAGCAGGGGTATGTCCTCCACTCGCTCGCGCAGGGAGGGGACGAAAATAGGGACGACATGAATCCGGTAGTAGAGGTCTTCCCGGAAGCGGCCGTCGCGCGTCATCTGCTCCAGGTCCTCATTCGTGGCGCTAACCAGCCTGAAATCCACTTTGATCTGCTTCTTGCCGCCCAGGCGTGTCAGGGCACGCTCTTCCAGAACGCGCAGCAGCTTGCTTTGAAGGGCGGGGGTGAGGGTGGCGATTTCGTCGAGAAAAAGCGTGCCATTATGGGCCAGCTCGATGCGGCCTTCCTTCGTGGCAACCGCACCCGTGAAGGCTCCTTTTTCATAGCCGAATAGCTCCGCCTCCATCAAGCCTTCGGGAAGAGCGGCGCAATTCACGCTAATAAAGGGACGAGCCCGCCGAGGGCCTTGGTCGTGGAGAGCGCGAGCGACAAGCTCTTTGCCAACGCCGCTTTCGCCGCGAATGATGACGTTCGTTGTGGCGCGCGCCATGCGTTTGACGGAATCGAATACGTGGCGCATCGAATCGGTGGCTCCGATCAGGTCGCCAAGCGCGTTCTTGCGGCTGATTTCTTCGCGCAGGATGCGATTTTCGCGCTGGATGCGCAGCTTCTCGACCGCGCGCTCCAGCAAGTGCCGCAGGACGTCGGTATCGATGGGCTTGATGAAATAATCGTACGATCCGGCGTCGATAACTTTCAGGGCGCTGGATTTCTTGTCGTCCGAGCTCAGGACGATGACCAGCGTGTCGATTTCGCTTCCATGAAGGCGAGAGAGCAAGTCGGTGCATTCCTTGACTCCGCCGGAAGCGATGGGCAGGCCTAAGAGCAGGACGTCGAGCTCGGACTCCTGCAGGAGTTTAAAGGCGGCGTCGTAGTCTGCTCCCTCGAGCACGTCGAAATCAGACTTGAGAGCGAAGAATACTTTGGAGCGAAGGTCCGCGTCGTCGTCGACGATGGCAATTTTAGGATTGGGGGAGCCGGCGCCGATGGGTGACCTCCGGCCAGGGACACGCCGGGCCCGCTGACACGACAAGCAGGACAGTGCCCCAAAGCTGCGGGGATTCTAGGTGCGAGTGCGGGAAGTGTCAACGTCGGTCGCAGCGTTCGGGCGTAGGGCGATATGGGAGGTGCCCCTTGATTGAAACAGCTAATTCGGCTAGCTTGGAGCGGCTGCGAATTGAACCCTTCCATTTTTTGGCGCCGGAGCACACGTGAATATCGGAATCCGTAAAGCGGGCCGGGCCACGATTCTCGATTTGAACGGCGCGCTGAAGCTCGGAGAGGCGGAAGAGGCGTTCCGAAACCAGATTCAGCAGCTTTTGGATGCGGGGACACCGCAGGTTGCGATCAATATGTCCGGAGTGACGGACTTGGATAGCTCCGGCATTGGCGCGCTGGTACGCTCGTTTACGTTGCTCAAGAAATCCGGGGGTAAATGCATCCTCTTTGCACCGAATAAACGTGTTTTGATGCTGCTGAAGATGGTCCGCTTGGACGCAGTGTTGGATATCGTAGAAGATGAAGCAAGCGCCCTGACTCGATTCTAGTTTCCTTCCGACTTTGATTGTCCGCCAATCTTGCCGTGCCACTGGCTGCGGCTTCCTGAATCGAGTGGTTTCAGTGGGCAGCCGACGGGCGGAGACCCGCGCAGAATCCCAGTCTTGCTGAAAGATCCGAAGCAAATCGATGAGATTTCATTCGGCCGCGAGCGAGCGAGAACGTTCAACGCTTTCGCGCGGAGTCCCTCCCTGGGCTGCTCCGGGCAGCGTGACGACAACCCTTGTTCCCTTCCCTTCGCCGGAAATCAGGTCCATTTTGCCGTGAAGTTGCAAAACGCGTTCGCGAATACCCTGCAGCCCTACGCCCGGGGCGGGGCGCGCGGAATCGGAGATGGGAGAATTGGTGGGCATTCCGACTCCCTGGTCGCTGACCTCGAGTGTGAGGTCGCCTCCTTCCACCCGGAACAAACGAACGCTGGCAGTGGCGCTTGCGGAGTGGCGGTGGACATTCGTCAGACATTCCTGGACGACGCGGAAGAGAGCCGTCTCCACATCCGTGGGAAGGCGACCGATGGATGGGGCAATGTCCACGTCGACGGCGATACTGCTGCGCTTGGCAAAGCCTTCCGCATACCAAACGAGGGCGGACTCGAGGCCGACTTCGTCAAGCAGAGGAGGATGCAGGAGATGAGAGATCGTGCGGGTTTCGCTGATCGCGGTTTCGATCTGTTTGGCGGCGTCCGCCAAGCGCTCTCTGGCCCGAGAATCGTGGGAGAGGGTCATGCTTAATAGGTCCAGGCTCATCTTGGAGGCGACCAGATACTGGCCGAGGCCGTCATGGAGTTCACGGGCGATTCGGCGGCGCTCGTCATCCTGGCTCTGCATGAGACGTCCCGAGAGCCTGCGGAGGCGGTCTTCGGCGATGCGCAGCTCGGAAGTTCGCGCGAGTACGCGGGCCTCAAGATCGTCGTGAGCGCGCTTCAGCTCTTCCTCGGCACGTTTCATCCGGGTCATGTCGATGTGCAGACCGATGATGCGGACGGGCCTGCCCGCGGTATCGCGGCGGATGCGGCCACGGGAATTGATCCAACGGATTTCACCATTGTCCCGCCGCTCGATCCGGAATTCCGTCTCGAACTCGTTTGACTCGCGGGACCGGAACGGTTCTTCCGCAATCGCGCGGTCTTCGGGCAGAACGCAGTCGAGCCATGCCTCATGGGTGCCGGGAAAAGCTCCGCGAGGGAATCCGTACATCCGCTGAAGCTCGTCGGACCAGAAGTTCACTCCTGTGGGGACGTCGAAGTCGAATGAGCCGCAGTGGGAAGCTTTCTGAGCGAGGACCAATCTCTCCTGCGTTTCTTCGAGGACACGGCGTATTTCCCGCTGTTCGTGGATGTTGGTGCGGGCGCCGAACCAGTGCTTGATTGCTCCGCTGGAGTCGCGAATCGGCGTCACCTGCGTGAGAAACCAGCGGTACACGCCATCGGCGCCGCGCAAGCGAAACTCCATTTCGAAAGGCTCGCCAGCCTCGATCGAAGCGTCCCATGCCTCAAGGACGGCGTTCTTGTTTTCGGGAGCGACGCGGGATTTCCAGGTAGAAGCGTTCGTCTCTTCCTTGCTGAGACCCGTGTATTCATACCAACGATCGCTGTACCAGAGGATGGAGCCGTCGGGGTCGGCCATCCAGGTGAGTTGAGGGATTGAGTTGGCAAGCATGCGGAACTGGGCCTCGCTCTGCTGCAACTCGATGGTGCGCTCGCGGACACGCAATTCCAGTTCGAGGTTCAGGCGCTCGAGCTGGCGGCTTGCGCGGTGCAAATCGACAAAGACGCTGACTCTCGCGCGGAGGAGTTCGGCGTTGACAGGCACGGAGATGTAATCGACCGCGCCGCGCTCGTAACCTTTGACGCGGTCCAGATCGGTCAAGTGGATGGCGGAAATAAAAATGACGGCCGTTCTTTGAAAGCGAGGATGCTCACGGATCAGGCGTGCTGTTTCGAAGCCGTCGATTTCCGGCATGCTGACGTCCAGCAGAACCACAGCGACATCGCTCAATTTCAAAAGCTTCTCCAGAGCCTCGCGGCCGGAGGTTGCCTGAATGAGGTTTTCGTCCAGCTCCTCGAGAATAGCCTCGTAGGTGATGAGCTTGGACGGCTGATCATCGACGAGAAGGATGTTCATCCTTTCCTTTTGCGGCGCATATTCTTTTTGAAGGCCGTTGGACAGAGGTCTCGATTCGATCATCAGCGTTTCACCTGTGCAACCACATGCGCAAGACGGACAGCAACTGTTCGGTGTTCACCGGCTTGGCAAGATATTCGGACGCGCCTGCTTCGAGGCACTTCTCGCGATCGCCCTTCATGGCTTTGGCGGTCAAGGCGATGATGGGCAAGCGGCGGAAGAGGCGATTCTGCCGGATGACCTGCATCGTTTCGTAACCATCCATCTCGGGCATCATGATGTCCATAAGGACGATGGCAAGGCCCGGGGTTTTCTCGAGCGTTTCAACGGCCTCGCGGCCGGTCCCGGCAGTGAGGACCTCCATACCGCGTCGCTCGAGCACGCTGCTGAGAGCGAAGATGTTTCGAACGTCGTCGTCGACGATCAGGACCTTTCGGCCGACCAAAGCCTCGTCCGAGCCATGCAAACGATCCAGCATCTCGCGCTTCTCGGGGGGCAGGTCGGTCATCACGCGATGGAGGAAAAGAGCGGTTTCGTCGAGCAATCGCTCGGGTGACTCGACGCCCTTCACCACCACGCTCCGAGCGAGCGAACGAATCCGGGCGTCTTCCTCAGGTGACAATTCCCTTCCCGTGAAAACGACAACGGGCAAATCGCTGAGCGCGGGTGTCTCGCGGAGACGCTCAAGAACATCGAAACCAGACATATCGGGCAGACTGAGATCGAGCACCACACAATCGAACCGGTCGTTGTGGAGAGCGTTCAGGGCTTCCTGCCCGGTCGAAGCGACGGAAATTACAACGTCATCGTGTGCCAGCAATTCCCTGACGCTAAGCTGCTCGGCTGGATTATCTTCGACAATCAAGAGGTTCTTTTGGCGCGAGGCCGAATAGCTTTTGAGGCAGTCGAGCGCCGCATCCAACCCTTCTTTTGTGGCCGGCTTCGTCAGGAAGGAGAAGGCGCCGCGCGCGAGACCGTGCTGGCGATCTTCGTCGAGAGTCAGCATCTGGACCGGGATGTGGCGAGTGGCCGGGTCCTGCTTCAGATGATTCAGAACGGTCCATCCCAACATGTCGGGCAGAAAAATGTCGAGAGAGACGGCAGTGGGGCGAAGCTTGGAGGCCAAGGCGAGAGCCTCCGCGCCACGGTGGGCCACGATTGCCTTAAAACCTTTGTCGCGAGCCAAATCGCGGACGATGCGCGCGTAATGGGGATCATCTTCGACAATCAGCAAAATCGAATCGCCCGGTTGAAGATTTGCGCGGTCGTCGTCGATCGCCTCGGCGTTGCTTTCCTCCGCAACGCTCGCCAGTTCGACAGGGTGGACGGAAACGGAAAGAGAGGTGTTCTTCTGCGGAAGCGTAACCGCGGGTCCAACGTATCGCTGAGGGAGATACAGCGTGAAAGTGCTGCCCTTGCCGGGAGCGCTGTGCAACTGAATCTCGCCTCCGAGGAGGTTCGCGAGTTCGCGGCTGATGGCTAATCCGAGACCCGTGCCGCCATACTTACGGCTCGTGCCGGCGTCGGCCTGCTGGAAAGCCTCGAAAATGCTGCGCTGTTTCTCGAAGGGGATGCCGATGCCAGTATCCGCAACCGCGAAAGCGACGACGGACGCCGTTCCGTTCAGGATGGGATGGTCCTCGCTCCAGCCACTTTCCGCAACAGACACGGAGAGGCGCACGCCCCCCTTTTCCGTGAATTTGAACGCATTCGACAACAAGTTCTTGAGAACCTGCTGCAGGCGTTTCGAGTCCGTGACGAGACCGCGCGAAAGCTGCGGGTCGGCAAACACTTCGAAGGAAAGCTTGCGGTTCTCCGCCTCGTGACGGAAAGGACGTGCGACGGCTTCGAGCAAGCTCGCGAAGGATACTTTTTCGGCTTCCACCGAGACTGTGCCCGATTCGATTTTCGACAGATCGAGAATGTCGCTGATCAGATTCAGCAGGTCCGTGCCCGCGGCATGAATGGTTCGGGCGAATTCAACCTGCTTGGGCGAGAGGCGGCCATCGGGATTCTCGCTGAGCTGGTGTCCAAGGACGAGAATGCTGTTGAGCGGCGTCCGCAATTCGTGGGACATGTTGGCCAGGAATTCGGATTTGTACTTGGAGGTCAAAGCGAGTTCCTTAGCCTTTTCCTCGAGGGCGCGGCGGGCCTGCTCGATTTCCTGGTTCTTGCGTTCGACTTCCACGTTCTGCTCGGCGAGTTGCTGCGCTTTCAGCGCCAGCTGGTCGTTGGTCTGCTGCAGTTCCTTCTGCTGAGCCTGAAGTTCGGCGGCCAGCTGCTGAGACTGCTTCAAGAGACCTTCGGTCTGCATCGTGGCCTCGATGCTATTGAGCACGATACCGATGCTGGCCGTCAGTTGTTCGAGGAAGGCCAAATGCGACGCCGTGAATGTACTCAGCGAAGCCAGCTCGATGACGGCTTTCACTCGATCCTCAAAGAGAACCGGCAGAACAATCACGTTGTTTGGTACAGCTTGGAACAGCCCTGAACGGATTCGGACCGCGGTTGACGGCACCTCGGTGATCAGCATGCTCCGCTTTTCAGCGGCGCACTGTCCAACAAGCCCCTCGCCTACACTCAGGTGATCGGGATGACCGCCCTCTCGATCGTCCGCAAAAGCCGAGAGCAAAACCATATCTGCAGATTCCTCGGACTCCATCTGATAGATCACACCCTGCTGCGCGCTGACCAGCGGCGCAAGCTCAGAGAGCAGCATTCGTCCGACAGTGGTCAGGTCGCGCTGGCCCTGCAACATGCCCGTGAAACGAGCGAGGTTGGTCTTCAACCAATCCTGCTCGTTGTTGCGGTCGGTCGTGAGCCGCAGGTTGTTGATCATCGTGTTGATGTAATCTTTTAGCTCGGCAACCTCACCGCTCGCTTCCACTTGAATCGACCGCGTCAAGTCACCCTTCGTCACAGCCGTAGTGACTTCGGCGATCGCGCGTACCTGGTTCGTTAGGTTGTCGGCCAGCAGGTTCACGTTGCCGGTCAAGTCCTTCCACGTTCCGGCCGCGCCGGGCACGTTGGCCTGACCGCCGAGCCGGCCTTCCACACCCACTTCGCGGGCCACTGTGGTCACCTGATCGGCAAAGGTGGCCAGCGTGTCGGTCATGTTGTTGATCGTGTCGGCGAGCGCGGCGATCTCGCCCTTCGCGTCGACCTTGAGCCGCTGAGAGAGATCGCCGTTGGCGACCGCGGTGACGACGCGGGCAATGCCGCGCACCTGCGCCGTCAGGTTCGTCGCCATGAGGTTGACGTTGTCGGTCAAGTCCTTCCACGTTCCGGCGACGCCGGTGACATTGGCCTGGCCGCCGAGGTTACCTTCCGTCCCGACCTCTCTCGCGACGCGCGTGACCTCGGCCGCGAACGAGTTGAGCTGATCGACCATCTTGTTGATGGTGTTCTTCAGCTCCAGGATCTC
>DATGHM010000028.1:0-13869 GCA_035307985.1 Candidatus Acidiferrales bacterium | reverse complement strand
CGTTCACGTCGCGCTGCAGAGCGCTTGATCCAAGGATCTCGGCTAGCCTGCCCTGTCCCGAGCGCTTCCATAGCTCCATCTGAAAAAGACGATCCTGCGAAACGACGTAGCCCTGCGCGAAGAAGAGGTCGTGCTGGTTCTGTGCGTAGATGTGAGCCACACCCCAGCGGTCACGCAGAACCGTCACAGGTTTTTCGAGTCCTGGCACTTTGAGCGTTCCGCGAATTTGAGAAAGAGCATTCGCGGCGCGGGTTTCGAGATCCTGGGAAGAGCTCTGCGCCGCAGCCGAAAACGCGATCGCAAACGAGAAAATGACAAAACAGAATCGGACGATTGTTTGGTTCGAACGGGTCATATGATCTCCTCAACGTCGGAGCGCCGGACTACGAGGATCACGTAAGTGCCCTGGAGGATTCCCGGACGACGAGCTCCGGGGCGAGTTTGCGGTGTACGGGCTTGAATTCCCGGTCTTCTGCCGCCGCGTTGATACCCTCCATGACGATTCCGACGGCGGCGCTACCGAGCGCTTCCATCGGCTGACGCACGGTGGTTAGCGACGGAATCGAAAGCCCGGCTGGGAGCACGTCGTCGAAACCGATCACCGAACAATCGTCCGGGGTTTTCAGTCCCGCCCGCGCCAGCGCGCGAATTGCGCCGAAGGCGGTCATGTCGTCGAAGGCCATGAGGGCGGTGAAGCGCTTTTTATGTTTCAGCAGTTCTTCCGTGAGGCTGAATCCGCCTTCGAACGCAGCATTCGAATCCAGGGAATCCGGAAGATCGGCCACCAGCGCGGGATCGATCTCGAGCCGCACCGATCGAGCAAACGAACGCACGCCGCGCCAGCGGGGAGCGGCGTCGGCGAGCATCTTGGGCCCGCGAATGAACGCGATCCTCCGATGGCCGAGCGAGTAAAGGTGCTCGATGGCAAGGTGCGCGCCAGCTTCGTTGTCCACCATGACGGAGCTCACGCTGCCGGAATTCAATTCCCTGGCGATCATTACGGCGGGTATGTTGCGTTTCTCCAAATCCGCGAGCAGGTCGACATCGACAAACAACCAGTTCGCGACCAGAATCAGGGCTTCGACCGGACGCGCGAGCAGCATTTCCAGATAACGTTCGAAGCGGCCGCGCTGATTGTGAATGTCCGTGAGAATCGGAAGATAGGAAGCTTGATAAAGCGAGTTCTCAATGCCGCGCAGTACGAGCGTGCAAAACGGATCGGTAAGGTCGAATACCATCACGCCCACGCTGTGGTTGCCGGTTGCGCCGAGAAAACGGGAAAGGGCCTTGCGACGATAACCCAGTTTCTTAGCTGCCTTTGCGATGCGGTCTTTGGTGGAGGGCGGAATATAGCGCGCGAGGGGCGCGTTGTTCAGTACGATCGAGACCGTAGCGGTGGATACACCGCTGGCCTCCGCAACGTCCCGCAGTGTGACTGCCGACCCTCTTGTCTTACGGCGACGCACCCGGAACACCTCGCGTGAGAAGCAGCTGCTCTTGCGAAACCGCGGCCGCGCTCATCTTTACCACAAGCCGCCGGACGCGGCCAGTATTCGCGGGCTAATCCTCTTCGGCGGGGATTTCGAAGCGGACCAATTCGCTCTTGAAACCTCTCGTTTTCACCGCGCCATAGGCGATGCCAACCGCCATCCAAACCGCGCCGAGAATGATGGCCCAGTGTCCCAGGTTGCGCCAGATGAAGAAGCAGATCACAAAACCAAGCAGCGGGAAGGCGAAATCGGTCCAGCTCCTTTTTTGGGCGCGCACGTAATAGCGGATGAAGGCAGCGGCGTTGACTCCCATGAACGCAATCAGAGCGCCGAAATTGAGCAGTTCCGCGCCTCGCTCGTAAGAAATGAGGAATGCGCCGATCAAGGCAATCGCACCGACAAAGATCACGTTATTGCGAGGGATACGGTTCTTCGCATCGATGAAGCCGAAGAATTTTTTTGGAATACCGTCGCTGCGGCCCATTCCGTAAAGGAGGCGAGCTGCGCCGAGCTGCGCGCCCATGCCCGAGCCGACGTTGGCGATCAGCACCGTGAAATTGATGAGATGAAACAGAAAGAAACCGCCGGCCTGCCGGGCAACCAGAGGAAACGCGGACTCAACCATGTCCTGGGGAAAGGGCTTCGAGCCCCACACGAGCTGCGCAGCATACACTTCGGCGGAGGATAGAATTCCCGTGATCGCGCAGACCAGCACGGTGGCGAGCATGACGTTGCGCCGCGGATTTTCGACCTCCTCTGACAAAGTGGAAATCGCGTCGAAGCCGATATACGTGAGGACGGCGATCGATGTGCCCCGGAAAACACCCTTGAAACTGAACGTCTGCGGATTATAGAAGGGCTGAGTGAAAAACGCGGCGCCATAGTGGTGCAGGCCCCACACGAAGCGAATCACGAAGGCAAAAAAGACGACCACCACGATGGACATCCCGGCAGCGAGCACCTCGTTGATGCGCGCGGAGCCCTTCACGCCGCGGAGATTCAGGAGCGTGAAACCTCCCGCATACGCAACCGCCAGCGCCCAGTAGGGCACTCCGGGAAGAATATTCTGCGTGAGTTTGCTGCAAATGACGGTGCAGATCAGCGGGTTCAGAATGTAATCCATCACCATGGCCCAACCCGTGATGTAGCCGAGAGCGGGATGAATTTCCTGTCCGACGTAGGTATATGCGGAACCGGCGCTGGGGTAGGCGCGCGCCATTTTGCCGTAACTGATCGCCGTGAAGAGCATGCCCACCATCGCGATGAGGATCGTGGTGACGACGTGGCCGCCCGCATTGTTGTTGATGACGCCGTAGATTCCCATCGGCGCGATGGGCTGGATGATGACGATACCGATGATGATGAGGTCCCAGAGACCCAGAACCCGCTTCAGTTTTGCGGGCGAAGCTCCAAGCTGGTTGAGATCGCTCATTCGATATCGATGGATCGGGCGGTCAGGCCATTGGCTCGAGGCTGTCGGCACATGACCCGCAAGCGGGCATAATTCTACTTGACAACGGGCTTCCACTGAACGTTAATCCATTTTAAATAAATTTAATAAAACTGAGGCCCTCGGCCGGCGGGGCGTCTCGTCAGGGCTTTGGCGGAAGTTCCATTGCGTATCGAATAAAAAGCGGGTAGGACCCTGGCGGTGGGGGAGGGCTTCAATGCTTTTTTCGCGTTCCGGTACCCGAGTGTCAGGGAAAAGCCGTTCCGTCTCGATCATACGCGCGCGCGGTGTTTCTCTTCTGGCGTTCGTAGCGCTTGCGCCGGCCGTGTGCGCGCAAACGATCCACGTTGACATCACGCCCGCTCACTCCACCAATACCATCCGGCCGAACGAAGCGCTGGGAGCGGGAATCGATCGCCTGCCTTATGGAGCGGTGGACAAACTCTTCAATCCTGAAATGGTGAAGCAGGTCCTCGCGGCGGGATGGGGGCCAATCACGTACCGGCAGAATACGGAACTGCACATGGAGGCGTGGCATTGGAATCCAGAGGGAACCTGGAGCGATCCCTCCGGCAAGGGCTATTTCACAGGCAGAGCGACGCCCACGCAGTTTCTTCGCCACTCCTATGGATACGAACTGCCACACCGCGGCGTGACACACGATGATGGAACGGATCTCGACGGTTACTCGCGCCTGACCGATGGCGACGTCAATTCATACTGGAAGAGCAATCCTTACCTGACGCAACGATACACTCACGAAGACGATTCGCTGCACCCGCAATGGGTGTTTCTCGATCTAGCGGCGCGACGCCCGATCACGGCCATCCGTATCGCGTGGGCCGAGCCTCACGCCAAGCACTATCTGGTCCAGTACTGGACGGGCACCGACACGCTCGATCCCATCCGGCACCCTACCGGGGGTGCCTGGCAGACATTTCCCGGCGGAACAGTTGAACGAGGCGAGGGAGGAACGGTTACTCTTGATCTGTCCGACACGCCCCTTATGGTCGAGTGGGTCCGAATCCTGATGACGGAGTCCTCGAATACGTGCGACACGCACGGGCCGAACGATCCTCGCAACTGCGTCGGCTATGCCATCCGGGAGCTCTACCTGGGCAACACCACCAAAGACGGCGATTTTCACGACGTGATCGTGCATACGCCCGCTCAGGGACAGACCGCGACGTATTGCTCGTCCGTCGATCCCTGGCACGAGCCCGCCGATCTGGACGAGAAAATGGGCGATCAGGTGGGCTTCGATCTTTTCTTCACGAGCGGCTTCACTCGGGGGCTGCCGGCGATGATTCCGATCGCCATGTTGTACGGCGTTCCCGAAGATTCCGCCAACGAGATCGCGTATATCGAAAAGCGCGGCTACCCGATCTCATACATTGAAATGGGCGAAGAACCGGACGGGCACTACACGAATCCCGAAGACGATGCCGCACTTTATATCCAGTGGGCGGAAGCGCTGCACAAAGTCGATCCCAAATTGAAATTGGGAGGCCCGGTGTTCACGGGTGAGAACAGCGACATCGAAACATGGCCTGACGCTGCGGGCCAAGCTTCATGGACCGGGCGTTTCATCGATTATCTGAAGTCGCACGGCCATCTCGGCGACCTGGCCTTTTTTTCCTACGAACACTATCCGATCACACCCTGCATGCTCCAATGGAGCGATCTTTACGACGAGAACACGCTCGTGTCCAACATGATTCGCATCTGGCGCCAGGACGGCGTCCCCGCCGACGTCCCGCAGTTCATCACGGAATCGAATCTTTCCTGGCAGGCCGGCGAAGCGTTCCCGGATATTTTCGGCGCGCTGTGGTTGTCGGACTATGTGGGCGCCTATCTCTCCGCGGGAGGCAAAGCGGTCTATTATTTTCATTACATGCCGCTCGGTATTCATCCGCAGCGTTGTGACAATTCGCCCGGTAGCTTCGGACTGTTCTCGACCGACAAGAATCTGAAGGTGAAGCAGCCGCTCTCGCAATTCTTTGCAAGCCAACTGATCAATCTGGACTGGATGCAGCCGGGCGGCGGCGAGCACAAACTCTTCCCCGCTTCGAGCGACATTCGTGACGCTGTCGGTGACGTGCTGGTCACGGCGTACGCGGCGGTGCGTCCGGATGGGCAATGGTCGCTGCTGGTGGTCAACAAGGATCAGGAGAATGCGCACCGGGTCCGAATTGATTTTCGCGACCTGGCAAAACACTCCGACGCGCATTTTACAGGGCAGGTGGACGTCATCACCTTCGGCAGCCAGCAATACCAGTGGCATCCCAATGTGGACGGCGGGTCCGCGAACCCGGATGGACCGGCCGCCCGCTCAACCGTCAACGCCTCTAGCGAGACAGAGTTCACTTTGCCACAGGCATCGGTGTCCGTGATTCGAGGCAGGCTCCAGTGAACCGGGCATCGCACGAATAACTCCGTTTGCGGGGAGGGGAAAATGCCAGTTCTTCGGAAAGTCGTTCTTCCGATTTTTTGCATTTTGTGCTTCAGCGTGGGCCTCGCGTGGGCCGACGTCACGGGAAGAATTTCGGGCCTTGTGACGGATTCGAGCGGTTCGGTTATACCGGGCGCCACAGTCACCGCCATCAATACCCAAACGGGGATTCGGGCGGTGGTCACGACGGATCAGCAGGGTTTCTACAGCCTGCCCGGCCTTGCGGTCGGAACCTACAATCTCCAGGTCGAGCAGAAGGGATTCAAGACCTTCGAGAAGGATGGAATCGTCATTGACGCGAATTCCGCGATTCGCGCCGACGTCCAGCTCGAGGTGGGCACCGTCGCCGAACGCGTGACCGTCTCGACGGATGCCGTGCAGGTTGAAACTCAAAACACGCAAATGGGCGAAGTCATTACGGGCGCGCGCATGACCTCCGTGCCGCTGAACGGCCGCGACTTCACGGATCTTCTGGCGCTGCAGCCGGGCGTCGTGCCCAACGCGTATTCGAGTCAGGCTCCGGGCCTCGGCGATCGCGTGGTGGGAGGCGATACGCAAGGGGTGAATTCGGGCACGCAGTCCATCAACGGACAGCGGGAAACCGCCAACGGATTCATGGTGAACGGCGCGAACGTCGAGGAAGGCAAGAACAACGGAACGGCCGTTGTTCCCAACCTGGATTCCATCGCCGAGTTTCGCATCATCACCAACAACTTCGACGCCGAATACGGCAACTACAGCGGCGGCCAAGTCAATGTCGTGACCAAGGGGGGCACGAACAGTTTCCACGGCGACGTGTTCGAATTCAACCGCAACACGGCCCTGAACGCCCGCAACTATTTCGCAACCTCGATTCCCAAGTTCATCCAGAACCAGTTTGGCGGAACCGTCGGCGGCCCGATCAAGAAAGACAGCACGTTTTTCTTTGCGGATTACCAGGGAACGCGGCAGCTCTCCGCGCCGACGCAGACCACAGCCGTCCCCGACGGAACCTTCGACAGCAGCGGCAATTACGATCTTTCCGCGGCTCAGCAGAATGCCGTTACCGGGGCGGGTTCGGCCGTAAACGGCGCGAACTGGGCCGGCATCCTTTCCGCGCGATTGGGCTATGCGGTGAGCGATGGCGAGCCGTACTTCGGGTGCACCGATCCTGCAAACTGCGTTTTCCCGAATTTCGTGATTCCGAAGGCCGCCTTCTCTTCGGCCGCCGCCGGCCTCCTGCCCTATATCCCCGTGCCGAATGTCCCCGACGCCATTTCCAGCGTGACGGGATTCAACTATTCGACCTCCGCCTACAGCGAAAAACTGCGCGACGATAAAGTCGGCCTGCGGATCGATCAAAACTCGCGCTGGGGAATGATTTCGGCGTATTACCACGGCGATGACGACACGCTGAACAATCCATTCCCGAACAGCGGCGCCACCGTGGCCAGCCCGAACATCGGTGTGTACAGCGCCCTCGACAGGGACCGCGCGCAGCTATTCATGCTGAGCGACACGAGGGCGTTCGGCGCGACCGCACTCAACGAAGCGCGCATCGGCTACGTCCGGAACGCGGCCCACCTCTTTACGCCGCAGGGGGGCCTCCAGAACGGAGGAAGCCCGATCACGTTGGTATCTCTCGGATTTCCCGCGCCGTCGACGTCGGGCGGAGTTTTCAACGGCGGCATCGCCGCAGTCCAGCCCGCGCTGGAAGGCGTTCCCAACATCGCGTTCAACAACTACTCGATCGGGGTTCCGCCCGATACGACAAAGCAGTACAACAACATGTTTCAGGCGCAGGACAATTTCACGAAGATCTTAGGGCGGCACAGCCTGAAGTTCGGCGCACAATTCCACTACGACCAGATCAACGACAGGAACTACTACGGCGAAAACGGGAGCTTCAGCTTTGACGGCAGCGAAACGGGCCTCGATTTCACGGACTTTCTCGTAGGCGCTCCGTCCAGCATGATCCAGGCTACCGAGCAGCTCCTGGATACGCGCTCGAAATACTTCGGCCTCTACGCGCAGGATAGCTGGCGCATAACTCCGAACCTTACCTTCAACTACGGCTTGCGCTGGGAATTCAGCCAGCCCTGGTATGACACCGGAGGGAAGCTGGAGACGCTGATTCCCGGCGTTCAGTCCGTGCTTTTCCCCGGCGCCCCGACCGGCTGGTTGGTTCCCGGCGATCCCGGAGTTCCGTCGACACTGGCGCCAACGCAGTATCACAATTTTTCGCCGCGACTTGGCCTGGCTTATTCGCCATCTGTAAGTTCGGGCATGCTGGCGAAGCTGACCGGCGGCCCGGGAAAGATGAGCATCCGGCTCGGTTATGGGATTTTCTACTCGGCGATCGAAGACCTCACGCAGTTCCAGGAAATCGGCGACGCGCCCTACGGACTCTTCTACGTCAGCCCTGTCTCTCCGATTTTCGAGACCCCGTATATCGATCGAGCGACGGGCAACAATGAAGGCCAGCGATTCCCGTTCGCGTTTCCGCCCCGGGGCGTCAGCGCGTCGAATCCGGACACCACCTTCAACTGGGCCGGTGTCGAGCCGATCATCGGAGCGCTCGCATACAATCACAACAACGTCACGCCTTATGCGGAAGACTATGAACTATCCGTTCAGCGGCAGTTCGGTTCCGGCACCGTCCTCAGCTTGAGCTACGTGGGAACGCAGGGGCACAAGCTGCTCACCGAACTCGAGGCCAACCCGGGTAATCAGGCGCTTTGCCTCCAACTCAACGAGGCGCCCTATAATTCCGATCCCACGAACCAGGTGTGCGGCCCGTTTGGCGAGGGAAATCAGTACGTCCTGCCTCCGGGCGTTGCATTTCCTCCCGCTGCTACTCCGGGAGTTGAAACGACCGGAACGTGCGCGTCCGGTTCCGGCACTTGCAACGTGGTCAACACGACATACACGGTGATCCCGCCGCAAAATGGCGCTTTCGTGCTGGGCAACAATCCTTACGAAATCACGGCCGCTCAATCCGCATACAATTCCTTTCAGGCGAGCGTGCGGCACAACAGTGGCTGGGCCAGCTTCCTTTTCGGATATACCTACAGCAAGTGCCGCGACGACGCCTCCGGTCTCCAGGAAGGTGTGAATCCTTTCACTCCGAAATCGAGCATGGCGCTGTGCGTCTTCGACGTTACGAACAATTTCACCAGCAGCTACGACTTCCAGCTTCCTTTCGACCGGCTCTTCCACGCCGACAAGGGCTGGGCCAACCGGCTTGTGGGCGGTTGGTCGATCTCCGGAATCACGACGTTCGCCACCGGCCTCCCCGTCAATCTGAGACAGAACAATGACCTTTCGCTGACGGGCACGCAGAACACGGAAGCGCCCATTGATGTGCCGGAGCTTTCCGCAGGAACGATTCTGAACAACACGAACCCGCGGTCCGGGCAACCGTACTTCAATTCCTTCGATCCGGCGGTGGGAGGGATCTTCAGCCAGGAACCACTCGGACAAATCGGCAACTCTCCGCGTCGATTCTTTCACGGCCCGGGTTTGAACAACTGGGATCTCGCCTTGCTGAAAGATACGAAGTTTACGGAAACGAAGAGCCTCGAATTCCGTTGCGAGGCTTTCAACATCTTCAATCACGCTCAGTTCTTTAACCCGGACGGCACGATTGACGACGGCTACCCGCAATTTGTGGGCGGCGTGAACGTGGGCGGCACATTTGGGCTGGTGAGCGGCGCTCGATCGCCTCGCATCCTGCAACTGGCGCTGAAATTCCTGTTCTAGACGGGTTGCGCGTGCTGGGGCGAGGAAGGAATCCCCGGGTGGTCTGCCGGCCGATCGGGCGAAGGGCGGTCAGTTCAGATTTTTCAAATGCGGTGCACGAGCCCCTCGTCCGTGGCTCGCGTGTTGCGCACCAGCAGCAGAACCAGGATCATCCCGACGAGAGGCACCAGGCCGGCGGCGACCAAAATCGGGTCGAACGAATGCCGCACAGCCGCCGCCGCTCGGACGTCGGAGAAATGCCCGACCAGTTCGAACGCGATAATGGTCCCGATCCCGGCGCCCGTTCCGCTCAGCCCGCTGACGGAAGCGACGGATCCCGTTGCGTATAAGTCCGAAGGCAGCACGTTCGCTATCGTGGTGAACGAGCCGTAGCAGAACGTGGCGAGTCCGAATAGCAGCGTGATTACCGCAACCTTCCCAGTCCAGATCGTGGGGATCAGCAGCACTGTACCGGTGCCGCCGAAGACGACCACCGCCTTTCGCGCAGCGCCCAGCGACCATCCTCGCCGGATCAATCGCCCGGACACCCATCCGCCGAACAGGCTCCCGAGGTCGGCCGCGACGAACGGAATCCAGACCGCGATCAGATTGTTCCGGAGCGAAATTCCCTTTGCCACAAGGTAAATGGGGAACCAGTCGGTAATGAAGAACCACACCGGATCGGTGAACGCTTTCGCCGCGATCGTCCCCCATGTTTGCGGCAGCTTCAGCAAGTCGCGCCAGCGAAGGTGCAGGCCTTCGTGCGATTCCGCTTCTGCGCGGTCGGCGAGAATCATGTCGCGTTCCGCCGGGCTGATTCGTGGATGATCTTCCGGCGCGTGGTATAGCCACCGCCACGCGATCAGCCAGACGAATCCGAGCAGGCCCGGAATGGCGACTGCCGGACGCCATCCCCATCGGAAGAAAATGGTGAGAACGATGAATGGCGCAACCGCGCCGCCAATCGACGAGCCGCTGTCGAAGAAGGCTGTCCCCAGCGCCCGCTCGCGCTTCGGAAACCACTCGGCAACCGCCTTCGTCGCGCCGGGCCAGTTCGCGGACTCGCCGGCGCCGAGTAGAAAACGAAAACCGGCGAAACTGTAAAGGCCTCTCGCCAGCGGCGTACAAATCGAGATGATCGAATACCACAATACGGTGATCGCGAGCCCTCGCCGCGTTCCCAGACGATCCATGAGCCGCCCGCAGAGTGTTTGGCCGACCGTGTACGCCAGCCGGAAGGCAATGACGATGTTTGCGTAGTCGAGATTCGTCCAGTGATATTCCTGTTTGAGAAAAGGAGCGAGGAGCGACAGCGTTTGGCGATCGATGTAGTTAATGACCGTCGACGCGAACAAAATTCCTGCGATCCACCAGCGCAGAGACGGGATCGAGCGCGTCCGGCGGTTTCGCTCACCTGCATCTGCGGAGGCTTTGGCGTTCATCGGCGCGCCGCCCATTGGGCGAGCGATTCACTCCCGTGCGGTCCGCAACCCGTCACAGATCATCCCGCGACCGCATGCTTTGCGATCGTAAGCGGGCTGAGCAGAGCGGCCGAATGCGTGTCGAGGTACACGGTAGCGCGCGGGTGAGTCCGCAAAATGGATCCAGGCGCCATTGGAGTGATCTCTCCGTCAAAGCACGCCTTCACGGCCCGCGCTTTGCGTGAATCCGGAACGACGGCGAGAATCTCCCGCGCCTTCAGCATCTGCCGGACGGACATGGAAATCGCCTGTCTCGGGACCTCCGAGATATCTTTGTACCAGCCTTCGCCGACCTGCTGGCGGCGGCAAGCCTCATCGAGGTTTACGACGAGAAAGGGTTCCTCCGTCTCGAAATCGGCCGGCGGATCGTTGAACGCGATGTGCCCGTTTTCGCCGATGCCCAGGAATGCAATGTCGATCGGCGCGGATGTCAGCGCCTGCCCGGCCTCGCCGATCACTTTCGCCGGGTCGTTGGCCCCGTCCAGCAGGTGGTAGTTCGTGATTCCGGTCTTGTCGATCAGATGTTCGTGAAGGAACCTGCAGAAGCTCGCAGGATGCGTCATGGGAAGACCGATGTATTCATCGAGATGGAACAGCTCGACGTCCTTCCAGGAAATATCGCGCGCTGCGGTCAGGGAGGCCAGAAATTCAAACTGCGAAGCGGCGCTCGCGGCAACGATGCGCGCTCGGCCGCGTTCACGAATCGCGGTCTTCATGGCCGCGAGCGCCTGATCCGCGGCGGCTTTGCCGAGTGACGACTTGTCCGGAAACACTTTCAGGATCATCGACGATCTCCTTGCAACCGAACGAGGCGTATTATACAAGTTCAAATTCGCGCTCATGTGAGGAATCGATTGTTTGGGTCCAGCGAGCTGAAGCGGTTGGCGCAAATCACTGCGGTTGTAGGTCTCCTCGTCATTTCGTCCGTCGAGCTTGCGCCTGCAGTTCGCGGCCAAACGGTTCGGGTTGACGCAACTCCCAATCACGCGGTCAACACGTTCCGTCCCGTGGAAGCGCTTGGCTCGACAGTGGATCGCGTGCCCAGCAACGCCACCGACACGTTCTTCCGCCCGGACCAGATCAAACAAATCCTCGAAGCGGGCTGGGGCGAGATCAGCTATCGCCAGAACACGGATCTGTTCGTGCAGGCGTGGCACTGGAACCCGGACGGAAAATGGAGCGATCCCTCCGGCAAGGGGTACTTCGTCGGCGATTCCACGCCGACGGCGAAGGTGATTCGCCACTCCTACGGCTATTCTCTGCCGCACCGCGGCTTCACGCGCAACAATGGGAGCGAATTCGACGGCTATTCCCGCCTCGACGACGGCGACCTCAGCACCTACTGGAAGAGCAATCCTTATCTGACCCAGCCGTTCACGCACGAAGACGACTCGCTCCATCCCCAGTGGGTCGTCGTCGATCTCGGCAGCGAGAAGGAAGTCAACGCGATTCGCATCGCCTGGGCCGACCCATACGCCACGCGATATAAGGTTCAGTATTGGACCGGCAAAGACGCCATGGACCGCCAGGCGGATGGCGAATGGCGGGATTTCAGTTTCGGCAATGTTGCGAACGCCAAAGGCGGCCTGGCTACGCTCGCCGACGCAGCCCACCCGATCGCGGTTCGCTTTGTGCGCGTCCTGATGACGCAATCCTCAAACACATGCGACACGCACGGCTCAGCCGACCGCCGCAACTGCCTGGGCTACGCCATGCGCGAAATCTATCTTGGCACGATGGACAAGAAGGCGCAGTTCACCGACTACCTGCACCATTCGCCGGATCAAAAGCAGTCTTTGACCTACTGCTCCTCGGTTGATCCCTGGCACGAGAAGTCCGATCTGTACATCGCGCCCGACCGCATGGAATCCGGAGATCAGCCGGGATTCGATCTTTTCTACCAGAGCGGCATCACGCGCGGCCTCCCTGCGGTTATTCCGATCGCGATGCTCTACAGCACGCCCGAGGATGCCGCGGCTGAGATTGCTTACGTTGAAAAGCGCGGCTACCCGATCCGTTATATCGAAATGGGCGAAGAGCCCGAC
Organism: Candidatus Acidiferrales bacterium; assembly: GCA_035307985.1. GTDB lineage: Bacteria > Acidobacteriota > Terriglobia > Acidiferrales > UBA7541 > Palsa-295. Next base: position 1,231 of record DATGHM010000028.1, on the reverse strand, counting down.
GGCCAGTACACGATGCCGGAAGACGATGCGGCTTTATATCTGCAGTTTGCGACGGCCCTGCATCGCGTGGATCCCAAACTGAAACTCGGCGGGCCCGTCTTCGAAGGCGTGGACGAAGACATCAAGGCCTGGGCCGACGCGCAGGGAAAGACTTCCTGGTTCGGGCGATTCCTCGACGATCTGAGATCGCACGGGCGAATTTCCGATCTCACCTTCATGTCGTTCGAGCACTACCCATACGACGGCTGCCAGACTCCGTGGAAAAATCTCTACCGCGAGCCGCAACTCCTTACGCACATCATGCAGGTCTGGCGCGGCGATGGTCTCCCCCCGTCCGTGCCGCTGCTCGACACCGAGACGAACGCGCATGGCGGCGAGGCTTCCGTCGACATCTTTGGCGCTCTCTGGCTGGGCGACACCTTCGGTGCGTTTCTGACGGCGGGCGGGGAAGCGACCTTCTACTATCACGATCTGCCGTACTCTCCGGCGCATCCGGCGTGCCCGAACAGTTGGGGCACCTACCACATGTTCATGGTGAACAAGAATTACGAGATCCGGTCGCGCACGTCGCAGTTTTACGCCGCGCAGCTCCTCACGCAGCAATGGGTTGAACCGGGAAGAGCCGAGCATCAGGTGTTCAAAGCTTCGAGTGACGTGAAGGATGACGCCGGCGACACGCTCGTCACAGCCTATGCCGTGCTGCGCCCGGATGGCCAGTGGTCGCTGCTGCTGATCAACAAGGATCACGACCATTCCCACCAGGTCCGCGTCGTGTTTCACGACGATGGCACCCACGCGGACCGGACGTTCGCCGGAACCGTTACCTTGCTCTCGTTCGGCAAAGCGCAATATCAATGGCACCCGAACCGGAAACTGGGCTATGCCGATCCCGACCTGCCGCCTGCCGCGTCCAAAATTGCCGCCGCTCCCGGCGCGCTGTACACCCTGCCCGCCGCCTCCATCAACGTCCTTCGCGGCCGCGTGAAAATCGCCTCCAAGTAGCGATCATGTACCTTAAACTCAGTCCGGACCGCGTGAGTAGTGCATCGATCTTCCCGGTTCGAATTAGATTACGGGATGCGGAAGGGCGTTAGCGGGGAAGATGGAACGGGACTTCGACGTCTTTCTCGGTCTGGACAGGTTCGCCGTTGAGCAGCGCGGGGAAGTAGCGCCAGTATTTTGCGGCTTCCAGGGCCGCAGGCGCGAGCTGCGAAGGCCCGCTGATGAATTT
>DATGHM010000027.1:0-19139 GCA_035307985.1 Candidatus Acidiferrales bacterium | reverse complement strand
CGCGAGCGCAAGTGCAGCGACGATCGCCCGGCCATGCGGTGCGATCGCCGCGTTCCCGGTCCGGACAAAGGCGCAGGTTTACCATTGGCGCGGGCATTCGCTGGTGGCACTGGCCGTTTTCTGATGGTTTCGGCCGTGCCGACCGATCAAGGTTGGGTCCCGAGATCGGCTGCGTGCGCGGCCGCGAGATCGACGACGTCGTGATACCGCTCCATCGGGTCTGCTCCCGGCTGAGGCTTCTGGCCAAATAGATTCGCCTTCACCGCCGTCTGAAATTCAGGTGTTTTTTCCCGGTCGTGCAGCGCCTGAATTTGTTTCGGCAGCGCCGCGAGCTTTTGCCAGAAGGCGCTCAGCTCGCTGTAAGCGGTGTCGGGATGATAGGTGATGCGGTCGCCCGTTTGCATGGCGTCGATCAGGGAATCGGGGGTCCAACCCTCCGGCCAGGTTTGGTTGAGGATGTCGTACGTTTCGCGGAGCCGTGTCATTTTTCCGGCGAAGCCGTCGAGCAGTTTTCGTTGGCGCGCGAGCTCTGGTTTGATTTTCACCGCGATGGTGACCGGGACGGCAGTGCTGAAACTGCGCGTGCGAATGATGGTAGAGAGCGTGTTGCCCTCATAACGCCAGCCTGGCATCCCGTCGCGCTGCACTTCGTGAACCGCGGCTCCGTTTATCGTCACCGATTCGGGCGGCCACGAACCGGGAAGGCGCAGTTCGTAGGCGCGGGCTCGAAGCATGCCGGGATAATGGCCCTGCGCGGGCGAAACTTTTGTGGTGAGCGAGGTTCCGTCGCTCGATAAAGTCGACTGAATTTTCGTCCACGCCGCGACACCCTCGCGATAGGCGGGAGTGTTGCCCGCGTCCTCGTACACCGTGTACCCGGACGTCTGGCCGTCTTCCGGCGGAAACACATTCAGAATCAGCGGATCGACCGGCTTGTCGCCGGTGTACCGCATCGGCGGTTCCATCGGGACGATGCTGCCGGCCTTCACGTACACGGGAACCTGGCGAATCGAAAAATCGCGGTTGATCGCCACCGGGCCCCTGAAATGCGTCCCCGTTTGCCACTCGATCCAATCACCCTTCGGCAGCCATATCGACATTTTCGCGATGTCCGAGTCTTTTGCAACAGGCTGCGAAACTGGAGCGACGAGCATCTCCTTGCCGAACATGTATTCATCGCGCCGGTCGTACGCGTCAGGCGCTTCCGGCCAGTCGTAATAGAGTGGGTGCAGAAACGCGACGCCGGTGTCGTAGGTTCGCCGCGATTCGGTGTAGATGTAGGGCTGCATTGCGTACCGGAACACGAACATCTTCCGCATCAGGTCGGAGTACGGCTCGGGATAGGCCCAAACTCGGCGCTCCGCGTCCGGATTTTTCGTCGTGTGCGTGCGCAGGATCGGGCTGAAGACACCGAACTGGATCCAGCGCAGATACAATTCGGGCTCGATCACGCCGGGCATATGGCCGCCGATGTCGTGGCTCCAGTACGCGTAGCCGACGTTCGCCGCAGTCGCCGTGAAATAGGGCTGAAACGCAAGCGAGTCCCATACCGAAATTGTGTCGCCGGAAAAGCCGATCTGGTAGCGGTGATTGCCGAGGCCACCCCATCGATGAAATAGCAGAGCGCGTTTTCCTTCGCGCTCCTGATCGGTGAAATGGACGTAATTCAGCCACCACGTGGGGTTCACACCCGGCATCTTCGTGTTCGGTTCCTGCTGCCAGTCGAGCCAGAAGAAGTCGATTCCCTGCCGCTCGAGCGGATGGTGCATGATGTCCATGTAATTCGTCGCGAATTTTTTGTTCGTGATGTCGAATGGCACGTACTTCTTCGTAGCCGGATCGATCCCCATGGCGCGGGCCATTTCCGGATAGCGCGTTTCCCAGGGCTGGATGCCCGAAGCGGGATGCATGTTGAGCGTCGCTTTGAGGCCCTGCTGGTGAACCCATTTCAGAAACGCCGGCGGATCGGGGAATAGCAGTTTGTTCCAGGAGTAGCCGGTCCAGCCCAAATTATGGCCGGATTGATCGACATTCTTGTCCCACCAATGCTGGCCGAATGTAGGATGCCAGTCCATATCGATCACGAGCACGTCGAGCGGAACCTCGTGTGTTTGAAAACTCGTCGCGAGCTGCTCAAACTCCTGGTCGGTATAGGACCAGTAGCGTGACCACCACGTGCCAAACGCGAAGCGCGGCGGCATAGGGATCTTGCCTGCCACGCGCGTGAAATCGTGGAGTGCGCGCCGGTAGTCGTGGCCATAGCCGAAGAAATACCAATCCTGGCGGTCGCCGGGCGGCCGCTCCATCGCCCACGGCCAAATGCTTTTCTCGCCTTGCGTAAACGAAAAATCCGCGGAATCGAACAGCGGGCGCGTGCTGTCGTCGACCAGCACCCATCCATCGTGCGAGATCAGACCAGGCCCCAGCTTTGTGTTCGAACCTCTCACCTGATCGAGCGTGCGCGCGGTCCCAAGCAAGTTGCCGGTGGCAGGCATCCCGGGATGCCAAACGATTTCCTTGCCGTCCACCGTGAGCTTGATACTCAGATTGTCAGATGAAAACTTTCCTTCAGTTCCATAAGCGGTTGTGTAAGTAAGCGCGAGATCAGACGTATTAATCGCCAAAACCGTGTTTCTTCCAGCCTGAAAGGTTCCTGAAGTGAACTTTGGCACGGGCAATTTTCGGTTGAGGAAAACGAGCGAGGCGTGGTCCTCGAATTTGCCGTCCGCCGACCATTCCATGCGGATGAGCTGCGGCGTCAAAATCGTGAACCGCGCGTGTCCCGCCGTTACGATCGCGTGTGGATCAGCGACGGGGTCGTAGCGTCCCGGCGGGTTGGTCGTCGCGCTTGTCGTGATTGCAGCAAGAAAAGCGGCGCAGATGACCGCCAGAAATGAGCACCGCAGATTCACGTCGGAGTGAACGCTTCGAGGTTGCATGGAAGCTCCTGAACGACAGCGCCACATTATGAGTTCACGAGGCTGCTCGCACAATTCCGATTTGCTGATTTTTGGGGCCATCGTTATTCCCGCCATGAAAGGAAATGTCCGCAATATCGGCGCGCCCGTCCAGACAGCGTGCAGTTGTGACTCGGGTCGCGGCTTTGCTAAGCTAATCAAACACTTGCTTGGTCGCGGAGAGGTGTCTGAGCGGTTGAAAGAGCTCGCCTCGAAAGCGAGTGTAGGGGGAACCCTACCGTGGGTTCGAATCCCACCCTCTCCGCCATTTGCGAGAAGTTCCTCCCACCTGCGGCTCTCGCCTCGGATTAAACTTACCAGGAATGCGGCACGCGAATGCTTAGGCCGCCATGGATGATGGGGCAACACAAAACTCAAATTGTAAGCGGGCAGCCGAAGGAGCATCCGGGCGGCGAGTTCGCGCCGTTGCGCGGGCTGCGGAATCCGCACCTGATGACGATCGCCGCGAATTTCTGGTGCAGGCGTTTCCCGCGATTGCCCGCTAGCGCGCAGCGAACGTTTGAAACAGAAGCGGACTCGCGCGTTCGCGGGGATTGTCATTGGCAGAAACAGCCGCGCGAGCATCCCACGCTCGTCTTGCTGCACGGCCTCGAAGGGTCGTCCCGATCGGGATACATGATGGGCGCGGCGGAAAAAGCGTACGTCGCGGGGTTCAACGTCGTGCGGCTGAACCAGCGAAATTGCGGCGGAACCGAGAATTTGACGCCGACCTTGTACCACTCCGGCATGAGCGGCGACATTCGGGCTGTGCTGTTCGAGTTGATCGCGACGGACCGTCTGCCTGAATTGTTTGCAGCGGGATTTTCGATGGGCGGCAACCTGGTGCTGAAAATGGCGGGAGAGTCGAGCGACAGCGCACCGCCAGAGATTCGAGGAATTGTCGCCGTGTGCCCCGCGCTCGATCTCGCGGCGTGCGCCGATGCGCTCGGGGCGCCCGCGAATTTCATCTACGAGCGTCATTTCGTGAAGCGGCTCAAGCGCCGCATGCGATACAAGGCGCGGCTCTTTCCGGACCGCTATCGGATTGACGGGATGCGCAACATCAGGAGCGTGCGCGAGTTCGATGATGTGATCACGGCGCGTTTCTGCGGCTTCCGGAACGCGGACGATTACTATGAGCGTTCCAGTGCGCTCAGGGTGATCGCTGCGATCCGGCGCCCCACGCTCATTCTCACCGCGATGGACGATCCCTTCATTCCGTTTCGCTCGTTCGCGGATGCAGCAATTCGGAACAATCCGAACATCACTCTGGTTGCGACGGAGCGCGGCGGACATTGTGCGTTCATCTCGCGCGAGCCGGGCGAGGCTCGATTCTGGGTCGAAGGGCAGATCGTGCAGTTTTGCTTGCGGAAAAGCGAGATGGGCCGCAGAGACGCAGAGCCCACAACGCAGCGAAATGGACGGGCGGTGCGGCCAGGAGGACCATAGCCATGTGGACTATATCCTTGCGCTCGTAATCGTCGTTCTAATCGTGTACGGGATCGCAAAGGCCGCCGGCGGACGCCGCTATTCGAAAATGACGGAAGAGGAGTTCGAGGCCGAAGCGAAGAAAGGTTCTGCCATGGGAGCCGCTATCGGGGCCCTGCAAAAAATAATCGACCCGGCTCATTCCGTCGAATATATCCAGGAGCAGCAGCAACGCGTCGAGGCCGACGGCGCCGAGTCCGGCGACAAGCCGGAACCAGGATCGGCAGGATCCGCCCGCGAACAACGCGATCGCTGAATGTTTTGCCTATTCGCGCACGATCAAGCGATTGGCGTTTCGAGCGACGGCTGGAAGCCCGGTGTCAGCAGATGCGCACCGCCGGATTCCATCACAACCATATCGTCTTCGCAGCGCAGGCCGTAGTCGCCGGGAACGTAGATGCCCGGCTCGTCGGAGAAGGTCATGCCGGGCTCGAGAACGATGCGACTGCCGTGTACGAGATAGGGCCACTCGTGCCCGTCCATGCCGATGCCATGGCCGAGGCGATGCGCGAAGTACTTGTAGCCGGGGCCGAATCCTGCGTCGACAACCACTTTGCGCGCCGCATCGTCGACCGAACCGCACGGATCGCCGGCAGCAGCGGCCGCGAGGGCCGCGTCCTGCGCTTTGCGAACGGTCTCGAATGCGCGCTGTAGTTTTTCGCCGGGCTTGCCGAGAACACCCATGCGCGTCACGTCCGATTGGTAGCCCTCGATGTTGCAGCCGTCGTCGAGCAGCACGCCGTCTCCTTCGTGTAACGCGCGGTCGTCGTGGGTCCCATGCGGCAGCGCTGCCGCGGGACCGAAAAGCACGAGCGCGTCGCCGACGAGACCCATTCGCTCGTAGCCCCGCGTGATCATGTCGGCCACTTCGCTCTGCCGGATTCCTTCGTGCAGCGACGCGAACGTCGCCTTGTACACGTCGAACGTGCACCTGCAGGCGAGGCGCATCAGCTCCAGTTCGTGCTCGCTCTTCCGCGAGCGGCAGGCTTGCGTAATCGGGTCGCCGCTGGCGTAGTCGAACTGCCGCGCCGCCTGCCGCAGGCCGTCGAAGAAGACGAAGCGCGTTGTTTCTTCAATGCCGATCTTTCCTGTGCGGATTCCGCGTTCCGCGAGCCAACCGGCGGCGAGCGCGTAGGGGCTCTGATCTTCCTGCCAGATGCGGACCTCGATGGGCCAGCGAAGCTGTTCGCGAAGCCGTCCTTCTTCGAACGCGGGGCAAACGATCAAGGGATCGCCTTTCCGCGGCACGAGCAACGCGACGATTCGCTCGCTGAGCCCCCAGCGGATTCCCGTGTAATAGCGCAGGCTCGTTCCCGGCGTGACGTACAGCATCTCGAAACTCGGGCGACTCCGGCCCATCAGCTCCTGGGCGTGCGCGATGCGCCCCTGAAATTCGTCCGTGTGAATGGGCTTGATGCGGTCGCCGAGCGGTTTCAGGCTGGCGAATGCCGGGGGAAGTGGAGACTGGCTCTGCTCCGCCGAAGGACGCGCACTCGCCGAGAAAGGCAGAAGAGCATTTGTGGCGAGAGCGCCGCCCGCGATCGAGGCGGTCCGGAACAGGTCGCGACGCGTGATTCTCATTTGGTCTCCTGGGCCGCCGGAAGATGCGGACGCTCGCATGGCTCCGCGAAGCCATGCGGGCGGCGGTTGATTGTACGCCGAAGCGCGCCGATTGACGCCGCGATTCGAGCTTGTGACGTCGGGAATTAGTCAGCCGCGAGGATATCGTCGCGGTAGTCGATCATCGCGCGTTTCGGAAGATCCTTGACTCCATTCAACGCGACGTTTCCTTCGACAGTTTTGTCGCCCGTGATCCGCGCGTGACCGAGCAGAATGACGCGGCCGTGCGCAAGTTCGACATAGACGGGAACGATCATCAGGAAATCCTTGTCGACGCCCGACTGAGTGAGCTTATAGGAAAAGATCGGCTCGCCCTTCGGCCCTTTCGCGAAGGTCGCGTTGAACTGGTATTCGGGAAGCGCCGTGCCGTAGACGTATTCATCGAAGAACCAGTCCATCTTGCCATTGCCGGCGGCATTCATGTCCGGCTGCATGTGTTTTTCGACGATCGCCTTGAAATCTTCAGTGGTCGCCGAGCGCCCGCCGTAGCTCGACGTGAAGTCGTGCATCATGGCTTTGAAGTTCTCGTCGCCCGTTCGCGAATTCCACATCATCATGCGAATCATCTGCAGAATGTAGGCGCCCTTGGGGTAAATAAGATCGCGCGCGATATTGAAGCCGGCTTTGCTGCTGTTGAGACGATAGCCCATGGTCAGCGGACCCACATCGATGGCGCGAAAGCCAAACCGATTCTTTTCGACAATCGATTTCCGCTCGTCGTGCCAGAATGTCGCGTACTTCTTTGCGCTGTCTTTCCCGTAGGCGCTCTCCAGGAACAGCGACGCGGAGAAATCCGCGAAACCCTCGCTCATCCACTGGTCACGATACGAACTGAAGCCAACGAGCTGCCCCCACCATTGGTGCGCCACTTCGTGAGGGGTGACCACATCCCAATATCCGTTATCAGCCCAGTCCAGCCCCAGTTGGTGCCGCACCGTGACGTCATAGAACGCGCAGATCGGCAACCACACAAGCCCGGGCCACGATTGCCCGTAGGTGCACGCAGTCTGTTGAGTGATCGAAAGGCGCTTGTATGGCAGCGGGCCGAAGTAGTCCGTATAGAGCTTGATCGCGTACTCGGCTTCCGATAGTGGAACCTTCATCATGCTGATTGTGCTGAGATTGCCCATCGTCCCGCTCGGATCCTGTTCAGAATCAGGCGCGGTCCCCTCCCCATGCAGTCCGGGCAGTGTGGACCCGCGCTTGAGGCTCTGAGCCCAGTCCGGAGGCTCCTGGTTCGCGTACACGGCCACCAGGAAGTCCGGCGAGGTCAGCTTCGCGTCCTGCTCCTTCATTCGGCCGAACTGAAACCCCGCCAACGGCTGCGGAACGTCGCTGTGCCACTCCGTGACGTCGTGTCCGCCTTCTGTTTTCTCGCTGATCAGGCTGCCGGTGGCGGCCATCTTCATCCCTTTCGGAATGCGGAAAATCAAATGGTAGTTCGAGTAGTCCCCCAGGCTCGCGCCGGCGTTGGCGGGATACCAGTTCTCGCGCGCGACGGGATAATAGTTGCCGCTCCCCGTGTTTTGAACCGCGTTCTTCCCGTCGTAAACGGTGGTCACGTTGTATTTTTCGCCCTGGGCCAGCGGCTTCGGCAGAATCACGTAGAAATCCGCGTCGTCGTTCTTGTCTTCCTGGATGAACGAAAGCGCTTGGCCGCCCGCGCCGGTCACGCTTTGCACGCGCAACGTGGGAAAAAGATCGAAAGGGAACACTCGCGAGCCGCCGGCGAGTGCCACAAACGTCGTTTGGGCTTTTGCGGAAAGGTGAGCGTTGCCTTCGATCGCCGTATCGACGTCCTGGTTCTCGATGTGAATTCGCGACGCCGCCGCCGCTCCGGCGCCAAGCTCCGATCTGTAATCGTTCGACATCGCGAAAGCGGACCAGATGCCGGACTTGTTCTCGTCGTATGTGGACAGTTCGACTTGCTGCGGGGCCACGTCGGGCGCGCCGTTCGGATCGATGACGTATAGCAGTTTGTCATCATAATGCTTGCCGTGCACGAACGCGACAAACAGCCCGCCTGGTCCCGGGCGCAGCACGTCTTCGAGAATGCGCGCGTCGAGGTTGTACAGGATCTTGTGGCGCATCGCGTTTTGGCTGTCCTTGAGGAGGCCCGCATCACAACCGCCCTGCGCAGCCGCGCCCCCTTTCTTGATCTCATCGTACGTGCAATCCGTAAAGCGCAGGGCGAGACGGTTGAATGTCTCGTTGAATTCGTCGGACTTCGTCAGCAGTTTCAAACTGCGGCGCTCAGTGGCAGTGGGCGGAGCGAGAGTCATGCTGCCCTCGCCGACAAAGACAGCCCCGGTCACCTTGCCCTGGACCGCCGGGACGAAGCAGACGGTGCCTGAATGCAGGTGGAACGTGGCGGCGTCGCGCTTCAGGTCGAAATTCGTTACGCTGACCGATTCCGTGCCCAGCGCGATATTGCGGAGTTGCTGGTACGTCGGATCTGAATTCGGGCTCGCTGCCGGAGCCGCAGCCGGTTGGGTTTGTGCGGCCGTAACGGCCACATGGAAGGACACTGCTGCCAGTACAATTGCCAAAAGGCGCGCGAGAAGCTTCATGGTCCTCTCCAAAAGATCGCCTATTTACAGGTGAGCATCTGCATTGTCAGGTAATATGACGCGAAGTCAACAGGAAATCGCCGGAATTACATACGAATCGGTAACGGCGGCGGGATTCGCTTCGTGCGGAAACGGACACGAACGACGGACGAGATTCGCGGTAGAATCTGGCCTCGCAATTTAATCCGAGCTTCACGGAATCTTGATCTGGGCTTTTTAGCGTACAGCGGGCTCGAATCGTGCACTGGAGGATTGATGCGTCGCGGCGTTTGGGAACAGGTGTCAGCGCTGTTGCTGGCGTTTTTAATTGCTCATTCGGCAGGCGCTCAGAATCCAGCCCCGAAACCCGGCAGCGACGCAGCGAAGAGACGCCCCGTCCCGGCGCGCGCGCGCGTCTCGAGCGGCCGCCAGCAACTCCTTCGGTTGCTCCGGAAAAAAGTTAAATACGTCTTCGTAATCTATCAGGAGAACCGCTCCTTCGACTCCTACTTCGGGACCTTCCCGGGAGCCGACGGCCTTTTTGGCAAAGACGCGCGGCACACACCGGGATTCGAGCAGAAAATCATCAACACCGACGGAAGCGTCGCCACGATTCATCCCTTTCGCATCGGACCGGGCGAAAAGCCGTGCGGCGCCGTCAGCGCCTGCTTCGCGGCCGACACGGACGATGTCGACCACTCCCACCCGAGCATCGTCGCCAAGATGGACATCCAAAACGCCGTGCCGCAGATGGACCGATTCGCGCTGACGGAAGAGCGGAGGTACAGCCCGGCCGGGAATCCATCGCTCCCAGCCAAACAGTTCGGCGAACTGGCCATGGCGTATGAGGATTGCGATACGGTCCCGCTGCTCTGGCAGTACGCCCACAAATTCGTGCTCTTCGATCACATTTTTCAGGAGATGACGGGCCCGTCCACTCCCGGCAACCTTTCCATCATCGGAGCGCAGAGCGGCGTGACGCAATGGGTGCTGCATCCCTCGGAGGCTTACGCCGGGACTGGCGCGTCCGGCCCGGGCGTTCCGATGCTCAACGACGCTGATCCGTTTTGGGGATCGGACCCGGACAAGACCCCGAAATCCCAGAAAATGCCCGTCAATCCGGACGATACGAAGCGAGGCTACACAGCCAACCCGCAGATCAATCTCACCTTCGCCACACTTCCGTTGACTCTTGCGGGCGGCGATCTGGAAGGCGTGACCAAGTCCGACCGCGACCCCGATGACGATCTCGCCGACGTCAAGAAGGATGTTGGATTCATCACCGCGTTGAAAAAAGCTTCTGTGCCATTCGGCTGGTACGAGGAAGGTTACGACAAAGAACCGACCGATCCTGACGAAGGCCCCACCGACGCCAACGGTACGCACGCCTCTTACATCACCCACCACAACGGTCCTCAATATTTCGGCTACGTCTCGAACAACCCGCAGATGAACAAACAGCTGCACGGCCTCGACGATTTCCTCAAAGCGATCGACCAGAAAACTCTTCCTGACGAAGGCGGCCTGTTCTTCATCAAGGGCGGTGACAGGAATATTTTCGGGTTGCGTCCCACCGATCCGGACGCTCGGGTCCAAGCCAACTTTCTGGGCGACGACGATCACCCGGCGTACTCGGACGCCCAGATCAGCGAAGCGCTGGCAGCGGAGGCGATCAACAAGATCGCAACGAGTCCCTATTGGTCGCAGAGCGCGATCATCATCATCTGGGATGATTCGGAGGGCGACTACGATCATGTGCCGCCCCCGATTCGGGCGTACGGCCCTGACGGCTCGCTGATCAGCGATGGTCCGCGCGTTCCATTCATTTTGATTTCCCCGTATTCGCGCACTGGCTACGTCGATCACGAGCAGGGAAGCCACGCCTCGGTCGCTAAATTTATCGACACGCTGTTCGATCTGCCGCCGCTCGCGCTCCTTCCCGACGAGCTTCGCGCCAGGTCCCTGGGCGAAAAGAAATTCCATCAGAAGGGTCTCGGGCCGGAAGACGCCCTCACGCCCGGCGTAAGCGACCTCACGAGCGCTTTCAGTCTGCTGCGCCTCGCGGGCAAGCGGAATCCCTTGCCGCCCAGCTACGTCGAAGTTCCCGAGAAGTTGACCTCGGCTTTGCCGGAAGCAACCGGGTACGGCTGCAAAGATATCGGAATTGTTCCCACCGACCGCGCGCGCGGAATACACAACTCGATTCCGGGCGATTTCAATCCACGGCCAAGAACCAACCCGACGCCCGCCCAGCGGTGAAATCGAGTATGGGGAGTAGAATGTAGGCACTCAGCCCGCAATGACACGCCTGACTTCTACGCTCGCGACCACAATTTTCGTAATTGTCATTCCTGGAACCGTAGTGGGACTCATTCCCTGATGGATTTCTCACTGGCGAATGTCTGCGCCGCTGCTGGGCTTCGGCGGATTTCGGGCGGCCGGAATCCTCTGCATCCTCTGCGGTCTGCCAGTGCTGCTCGATTCCTTTGCGCGGTTCGCGCTTCAGGGACTCGGCACTCCTGCGCCGGTCCTGCCAACTGAGCATCTTGTGACCACGGGCCTATACCGGTATGTCCGCAATCCAATGTACTTCGCAGTGAGCCTGTTGATCTTCGGTCAGGGACTTCTGCTGGGCAGCAGAGACGTGCTCGTTTATGGTTTATTCGTTTGCGTCGCCTTTAACATATTTGTGTGGCTCTACGAGGAGCCTACGTTGAGCAAAACCTTCGGCGTGGAGTACGACGAGTTTTGCGTCAACGTCCCCCGCTGGATTCCTCGGCTGAAGCCGTGGAATGGCGGCCGGGGCGCCGCACGCGAGAAAGCGGTCCGTTAGGAGGTCTTGGCCTCGATGCGGCCGCGCCTGCGCCAAGGCATCTTGCGAGCGCGATCGACCGTAACGGCGGTCACTCGAAGCGGTCGCCCGCCTGCAGCCGCGCGCCGCTCGCGAATTCACGCGCCGTTACGCGCTTTCGGCCTTCCAGTTGAACCAACTCGAGACGCAGCGCGGTGCCTTCGCCGCAGGCTACCGCCAGTTCTTCCTTGCTGAGAGCGATTGCTCCCGGCGCCGTCGCGCTCTTGCTTCCCTGCGCAGGCCGTCCCCAGATATGGCACGTCCTTCCGCGAAAGCTTGTGAACGCGCCGGGCCAGGGCTGTAGCCCTCGCAGGCGATTGTGAACAGCACGCGCCGGCTGCGACCAATCGACGCGGCCGTCTTCCTTTTTCAACAGGGGCGCGAATGTCGCTTGCGAATCGTCTTGCCGCCGCGGAGCCAACTCACCCCGATCAAGCTTGTGCAGCGTTTCGACGATCAGTGGCGCGCCAATTTCGGCCAGCCGCGCAGCCAGTTCCGGCGCCGCTTCATCTGGCCCAATATCGGTCTCGCCGGCCAACAGGATGGGGCCGGTATCCAGCCCGGCGCTGACTTGCATTGTGGTGACGCCGGTTCGCGTTTCGCCATTCACGATCGCCCAGTTAATCGGCGCGGCGCCGCGATATTTCGGAAGCAGGGAAGCGTGCAGATTGATCCAGCCGAGCCGGGGAATGTCCAGAAGCCGCTGCGAGACAATCTGCCCGTACGCGATGATCACGGCGACGTCCGGCGCAATACGCTGAAAAAACTCGTACGCCGCTTCCGATTTGATCTTCTCCGGCTGATAGACGGCAACTCCGGCTTCAACCGCCGCGTTCTTCACCGGTGGAACTGCGATTTCTCCTCCGCGGCCGCGAGGACGGTCCGGCTGCGTGACTACGGCCTCGATGCGGAAATCCGGCTGGGCGATCAGCCGGCGAAGCGACGGCAGCGCGAAAGCAGGCGTGCCGCAGAAGACGATGCGCAGCGGCACGGCGGCTACCAGGTGCCGGCTTTTTTCAGTTTGCGGACTTTGCGCTTGATCAGGTCCCGCTTCAGAAGGCTGAGATGCGTGATGAAGAGAACTCCGTCAAGGTGGTCGATTTCGTGGCAGAAAGCGCGGGCCAGCAATCCTTCGCCGCGCATTTCGAACGGTTTTCCGCTCGCGTCTTGAGCACTCACCGTAACGTAGATCGGCCGCGCCACGTAGCCGCGAAAGCCAGGCACCGAAAGGCATCCTTCTTCCTCGCGCTGTTCACCCTCCGCGTGAATGATCTGCGGATTCGCGCAAATAATCTTGGCCTCGGGGTTCTTGCCGTTGCTGACGTCGATGACGGCCAGCCGCAAACTTACACCGATTTGCGGAGCGGCCAGCCCGACTCCTTGCGCGGCATACATCGACTCGAACATGTCGTCCACGAGCGTTTTCAGCTCGTCGTCGAATTTTTCAACCGGCTTTGTGGGTGTCTCCAGCACCGGGTCGCCGAATTTGACGATGGGATGGATCATTGTTCTCCGTGTGAAAGAGCGATGTTCCGCGAGAAACGCCCGCGCGCTTCCTTCCCTCCGATCATATCGAAGTTGATGGCTCGCTGCCTCCGGGAGTTTGGGGAATTCTCTGCTCTAAAAGTCGTCCAGCTGCCGCGCGTAGCCCTCGAAATTGCGACGCGTTTCATCCAGTGAATCGCCGCCGAATTTTTCCAGGAAAGCGGCGGCCAGCACAAAAGCAAGCATCGCCTCTCCCACTACCCCCGCGGCCGGTACGACGCACACGTCAGACCGCTCGTACGCCGCCTTCACCGCCTCCTTCGAGTTCAGGTCGGCGGTCAGCAGAGGGCGCCGGAGCGTCGAAATCGGTTTCAGATAGCCCCGCACCACGATGTCCTCTCCGTTCGTGATTCCGCCTTCGATTCCGCCCGCGCGATTCGAAGAGCGGCTAAATCTCTTCCTGCTCCCGTCATATCGGATCTCGTCCTGCACTTGCGAGCCGTAGCTGGTTGCGTTAGCCACTCCCGTACCGATCTCCACGCCTTTCACCGCCTGGATCGACATGATGGCGCGCGCGATTTTGCCATCCAGCTTCTCGTCCCATTGCGCGTGTGAGCCCAGGCCGGGCAGAATCCCTCGCGCGACGACTTCGAAGATTCCTCCAACCGAATCCCCGGCGCGAAGCACGTCGTCCACTTCGGCCTTCATTCGGGCTTCCGCCGAGGCGTCGACGCATCGCAATGGCGACTCGAGATTTTCGCAGACCGCCTCAATTTCCTTCCATTCCGCCTCGCGCCCAAGACTCGCCCGGCCCACCGCGACCGTGTGGCTCAGCACGTTCGCGCCGAAGGGATGCAGAAGCAGCTTCGCAAACGCTCCCGCGGCGACGCGTGCGGCCGTTTCCCGCGCGGAAGCGCGTTCGAGTACGTAGCGCGCGTCGTGCGTATTGAATTTCAGCGCGCCCGCCAGGTCCGCATGTCCCGGCCGAGGCGCGGTCAGCGCCCGCCGAAGATCGTCAGCCCCCTCCGAATCTTCGACCGGCAGGGCCTTCTCCCAATTCTTCCAATCGCGATTCTCGATGCGCACCGCGATCGGCGCGCCGATCGTCTTGCCGTGACGCACGCCGGCCAGGATGTCCCCACTGTCTTTTTCGATCCTCTGGCGGCCGCCGCGGCCATATCCGAGTTGGCGCCGGTGAAGTTCGCGCGCAACGAACTCGAGATCGACGGTGAGCCCGGCGGGCAGGCCCGAAATCCAGGCAATCAGTGCTTGCCCGTGTGATTCTCCGGCGGTGACGAATCTCAGCATGTGCGGTGTGGTGAAACGTTCCCCAAGGAAACCAGCAATTCTACCGGACACGTCCCCGCGGGTAAAGCGGTGGCACCGCTGGCTTTCACCGCAACCCGGCGCAGTTTGCTTGACGCCATCCACCGCGAACGATACGCTTGCGAAGATTCGCCCGCTCGAGGAGCGGGTGACCCGTTCATGTTCGAGGCTGCCGAAACTATGTCGATCCCCTCGCTCTTCGGCGAGAAGGTCAAGCGATGGGTCTTCGCGCTGCAGGACTACACCCTCCTTTCCATTCAATCGCTTGCGAACGTCTTCACGCCTCCTCAGTATTGGCGCGACACGCTCGAACAGATGGACTTGATCGGCGTCGGATCCCTGTCGATCGTAGCCATTGCCGCGCTGTTCATCGGTGGCGTCACCGTACTGGACACGGCTTCGCAGTTCTCAAGATTCGGAATGACCGCGCTGACCGGCCAGGCCGTCTCTATAGCGATGGTCCGCGAACTGGGACCGACCATTACGGCGCTTCTCGTTGCGGGTCGCAACGCTTCCGGTATTGCCTCCGAGCTGGGCTCGATGGTCGTCACTGAGCAGATCGACGCGATGCGGGCTCTGGGTACGGATCCGATCCGTAAGTTGATGACACCGCGTGTGCTGGCGACAACCTTTGTCTTGCCGCTGCTCGTCGCCATCGCCGACTTTCTCGGGCTAGTCGGCGGTTACATCATGGCGTACCTTACGTTGCGCGTCGGCGCGGTTCAGTTTTGGACGCAAGCCGTTGACTCGCTCGCTTTCGGAGATCTCATAACGGGCCTGGCCAAACCTCTCGTTTTCGCATTCATTATCGCGACGATCGGCTGCTATCAGGGGTTGCGTGTTCGTGGCGGAACGGAAGGCGTTGGCCGCGCGACAACCTCCGCTGTCGTTGTCTCCTCGGTGACCATTCTGATCGCGAACTTGTTCGTGGATCGGTTGTTTCTTTACATTTTCAATTTGTAGCCCTTCCGGATCGTTGGCTTCGGGCTCACCACCGAAAGCCCAATACGAACCTTCTCCCCGTGCGACTCCCGGCTGCTTTCCCTTCATCCGTGCTTCCGTGTACATTGTGATCCGAAATGCCTTCACCAAATCTGCCGCTGGAAAAGCACCGCCCGTTCGTCGCCGGCCATCCGGTGACCGCCTACTTTGGCTTGACGTTCGCCATCTCCTGGCTCGGAGCCCTCGCGGTGGCCGCGCCGCATCTCGTGCGCGGTGAACCTCTCCCGAAGCTCACGGGCATTCTGATGTTTCCGGTCATGCTTCTCGGCCCCGGCATCGCCGCCATCCTTCTGACGAGGCGCCTCGACGGAAAGAGCGGTTT
Source organism: Candidatus Acidiferrales bacterium (assembly GCA_035307985.1). Taxonomy (GTDB): domain Bacteria; phylum Acidobacteriota; class Terriglobia; order Acidiferrales; family UBA7541; genus Palsa-295. The sequence goes on along the minus strand of DATGHM010000027.1, from coordinate 3,539 downwards.
TCAGGACCTGTTTTCCCGGATGCTTCGCTGGAAAATTGCGCCGGTCTGGTATGCGGCTCTTCTGATTCCTCCGGCCCTGATCCTCGCCGTCCTATTTCTGTTGAAGACCTTCGTTTCTCGCGTTTATTCCCCGAATCTCTTTCTGGTCGGCGTTTTTTTCGGGATCCCCGCGGGTTTTTTGGAGGAAATCGGGTGGACGGGCTACGCGTTTCCAAAAATGCGATTGCACTCCCGAAGAACCGCGTTGGCTTCGAGCGTGGTGCTGGGCCTGACTTGGTCCGCCTGGCACCTGCCCGTCGTGAATTACCTCGGCACAGCCACGCCGCACGGCGCCTATTGGCTCCCGTTCTTCCTCGCCTTCGCTGCCGCTATGACGGCTATACGCGTCCTGATCTGCTGGATGTATGCGCATACGCGCAGCGTTTTCCTCGCGCAACTGATGCACGTAAGCTCGACCGGCGCTCTGGTGATTTTCAGCGCAGCGGGCGTCAGCGCCGCGCAGGAAGCCACATGGTATGCCGCGTATGCGGTCGCCCTTTGGATCGTTGTCGCGTTCGTTGCGGGACGCATGGACGTCTCCAACTGCGGTGTAAGCGTCCTGGAACGTTGAACGGAACTGGACCTGCCCCGAAACCTCGTCTCCGAATTGCGCACGTTTACATCTATAATCCCAAGATGAGCCGCATCATCGCTCCGCCTGATGGCGGACACGATGTTGAAACCTGCTCGGACGAGCCGCTCGTCTCCTTCCAGGATGTTCGCGTTGCTTTTGATGAGGGTGAAGTTCTGCGCGGCATTTCCTTCGAAGTTTCGCCGGGCGAAACGAAAGTTCTTCTGGGCGTAAGCGGATCCGGCAAGACAGTCCTGATGAAGCTTGCGGCAGGCCTCTTGCGCGCAGACAGCGGCCGCATCGTCGTTATGGGAAGCGACGTCGGAGAGATGTCCGAAAAGCAATTGCTCGACTTCCGCCGCAACCTGGGCTTTGTTTTTCAGGAGGGTGCGCTGTTCGACTCGATGTCCGTCTCGGAAAATGTGGCGTTTCGCCTGCGCGAGGAGAAAGCGGCCAACGAGCAGATTGAAGCGCGCGTGCGCGAAGCGTTGCGATTCGTCGAACTTGAATCCACGTTCGATAAATATCCCGCGGATCTATCGGGTGGCATGCGCCGCCGTGTTTCGATCGCGCGCGCGCTGGTGAATAACCCCCCGCTTGTGTTCTACGACTCGCCGACCGCCGGGCTTGACCCCGTCACGTCTCAGACGATCATTACGTTGATTCTGCGCGGGCGGGACGCGCAGGGAGTTACGTCTTTGCTCGCGACGCATCGCGTGCAGGACGCCTTCGGTCTCGCGAATTTTCGCTTCGATAAGGCCACCGGACGCGTCGTGCCGGCCGGCCGGAATGGAGGAAGCGCGGAAGCGCCGCCGACGAACGTGCTCGTCCTGCGCCGCGGCGAAATCTATTTCGAGGGAGCAGCAGAAGGGCTCCTGCAGTCATCCGATGAGTATTTGAAGCGGTTCGTGGTTTCTGCGGAGTAGCGCTCGCTTTCTGGAAGTTGGCTCTGAGGACGCGTTGTCGCGCGCAAGCGCGCAAATAGGTCGCGCTTCAAGCGCGCAAATAGGAGGGAAGAATGGCGCAACGGAAGCTGACGTGGGCGGAACTTCGAGTGGGAGTCTTCGTGCTTGCGGCGCTGGTAATCACGGCGCTCGGAGTTTTTTATGTCACCGGCCAGACAGGACTCTGGACTCCCAAATACACGCTCGAGACGTACCTCCCGGAAGTCGAGAACCTCGACAGCGGCGCGCCTGTAACTCTCGACGGATTCAAGATCGGCAATGTCGAATCCGTTGCGCTGACGCCGCACCCGAGCGACAAGCAGCACAACATGACCATCGTGATGCGCCTGAATCGCAAGTACCAGAACGACATCCGCAGCGACTCGAGCGCGACCCTGGTCACCGAAGGACTCCTTGGCAACCGTTACGTCACCATCACGCGCGGCCAAACCGGCGAAGTCATTCCACCTGGCGGCGTAGTGCAAGGAGTCGAGGCTCTGGAGATGACTCAGGTCGTTCAGCGCGGGGCGGAAGTGACGGAGAATCTGCGGGTGCTTTCCGCGACGCTGAACGACATCGTGGCCAAGGTGAATCGCGGCCAGGGCACCATTGGAAAATTCATGAACGATCCCTCTTTCTACAACCACCTCAACACGAGCGCCGAGAAACTCGAAGCCATGATCGATTCGATTCAGCAGGGCAAAGGCACGGCCGGAAAGCTCATCGCCACCGACGAGCTCTATAACAAGGCCGATAGCGTCGTCGCTAAGGTCGATGATGTGATGACGGCCGTCAAGGAACAGAAGGGCACGATCGGCAAGCTCTTCTATGACCCCGCAATCGCGAATAACATCAACGGAATCGCCCTGAAGGGAAATGCGGTGCTGACAGATGTTGAGGCTGGCAAAGGTTCGCTCGGCAAGCTCGTGAAGGACGACGCCATGTACAACAACCTCCGCGACGCCTCCGCCAACGTGCGCGACGCCACCGCCAAACTGAATTCCAACCAGGGCACGCTCGGAAAAATGTTCAACGATCCGGCGCTATACGACAACATGACCGGACTTTCCGGCGACATGCGCCTCCTGATCGGCGATTTCCGTCGCAATCCCAAGAAATTCCTGCAAATCAAACTGGGAATCTTCTGACGTGGGAGCCACATCAGCACGCCGCGCCCCGCGCACACAACTACTCGCCCGCGGCACCTTGCCGAGGCAGGTTCAGCCGGGCGACTGGCTAGCACCACTGCGTCGCACGGCTTGAACCCGTAGCCTCAAAGGCACCCCGACAAGCTGGTGGATCACGTTCCGAGATCCGCTAAAGGCGGTCATGCCTTTTCGCGGTTCAGGACGAGTTCGATTTCTTCGTCGCCCTTGGGCAACTCGCTGGGCGGCGTGAACCCGGCCGGCCGCTTCGCCCCCCGCGGAGCGAGAAGCCAGGCCATCTCCTCCATCTGCTTCAGGTTCTGCCGCTTCATTTCGAGATAGCCGGAGCATTCGCGTACTCGAAATTCCACGCGATGCTCGGGCCATGTCGCCTGGCAGACTATAACCGCCTCGCTTTCCCGATACCCGCGCTCGATGTGTGCGTGGACGCAGGTGTCGCAAAGCGACGGTCCGTGCACGGGCGTACCGTTCCTGACGCTGATCGCCATAACCTTCGCCTTTCTGGAAGGGCTTGCCGCCCCTTCGGATGTGCGCACCGTTATTCCCTGGTGCGCGAGTGCGGATATCTCGCCTCAAAAAAAGCCTCGGGAATCGTCCCCAAGACGATTTCGGGCAGTCAGCTCAATGTAAAGGTTTGAACAGCAGGCGGTTCGCTAACGCGCAGGACCGAAGCCCATTCGGCCACAATCCCGCAGCACTGCTGTCCGCGTCGATTTGTGAGTGATATCTCGTCTCATACCGAATGTTCTCCAGCGGGACAATAATAAACGAAGCCGCAACACCGGGCAAGCGCCAATCGGCGAGTTGCAGAAAATTTGC
>DATGHM010000026.1:0-35599 GCA_035307985.1 Candidatus Acidiferrales bacterium | reverse complement strand
GAGGGGCTTATATGACGTCGACGGCAACTATCGAACGGCCGGCCTTCGAAGCTGCGCGAAAGAATGTCTCGATATGTGTTCTGGACGACGATCCCGCACAGGTCGAATTGGTCGTGAGCCGCCTGGAAAGGTCCGGGTACTCGCTTCTGGGAACGACGAACCCGCAGGAGGCCCTGCAGAAAGTTCGCCTGGGCGCATGCCGCGTCGTTCTTGCGGATTTAAAGATGCCCGGGATGGACGGTTTGACATTCCTCGAAAAGACGCTGCAATCCGATCCGGGAGCCTACGTGATCCTGGCGACCGGATATTACACGGTGGACTCGGCGATCGATGCCATCAAAAAAGGCGCCTATGACTATCTTTGCAAGCCCATCGATTTTGTTCGCCTGGAGCGAACGCTGGACGAGCTCGCGGAGGTATTCGGCAAGAGAGGCGAGGTTCGCGAGCTCGAGGAAAAGCTCTTCGAAAACTTGAAATTCCATGGAATCGTTGGCAAGAGCCCGGCGATGTTCGACGTTCTTGATCTGGCGAAAAAGATCGCACGGCACTATACGAACGTCCTCATCACGGGACCCACAGGCTCGGGAAAGGAACTTGTCGCGCGGGCGCTGCATCAGCTAAGCCCCGTAGCTCAGGAGCGCTTCGCTGTCTGCAACTGCTCCGCTCTGGTCGATACGCTCCTCGAAAGCCAGCTATTCGGACACGTCCGCGGCTCATTCACGGGCGCCAGCGACACTCGGCCCGGCCTCTTCGAATACGCCGACAAGGGGACCGTCTTTCTCGACGAAATTGGCGAAACGTCCCTCCAGATGCAGGCCAAGCTCCTGCGGGTGGTTCAGAATCGCGAGATTCAGCGCGTCGGCTCGCCGGAAGTGCGAAAGGTGGATGTGCGGATCATCGCCGCTACAAACCGCGATCTGCGCGCCGAAGTCGAGGCCAACCGGTTCCGCGAGGATCTCTTCTACCGTCTCAGCAGCATCGAGATTCGTGTTCCGGGACTGTCGGAGCGGCCCGAGGACGTTCCGGTTCTGGTGCAGCACTTCCTGAAGAAGTACGGGCAGATGTATGGGAAAACATTTCGGGGGCTCTCGCGCCGCGCTCAGATCGTGCTGTTGCAGCACGACTGGCCGGGAAACGTTCGCGAACTGGAAAACGTAATCTCCAGCGCAGCCATCACCGCGAGCGCCGAATTCATCGACGTTTCGGACCTGCCTCAGCACCTGCAAAAGCCGCACGGCCGCGCGCAGGGTCCCGAGGAAAACTGGCGGCCGCTTCCCATGGCGGAAGTGCGGCGAATTCATATCCAACGCGTGCTGGATTCCTGCCGCGGAAATCGCGTCCGCGCGGCCCAGATCCTCGGTATCGGGCGCACCAGCCTGTACCGTTTCTTGAAGCGAACCGTCAATCCGCCCGCGGCTATGGCCAAGACTGCCGGCTAGCCGGCTTGCCGCTGCCTGCGCTTCCCTCCTGCGCGTCGTCCGGTGGCCGCGATGCGCGCGGCGAGAATCCAGTCCTTTTCAGAACCGGTACGTCGATTCGGTCTCGTGCGGACATCAGCCGGTCGCGCGGCCCGACCGAGCGGGCCGCGCGCTTCATCCCCGCGCCCTTCGGCGCGTGTCGCCTCACCCCAAACCTTGACAGCGGACGGCTTCAGTTCCGATCAGTTTCCGCTGGCTGTATTTCCGACCGGCGCGTAGGACGCACTCCGCAAAAGGGACTCGGGTAGCGAAAGCTGCGAGTCCAGGCGAACGATCATGCCCGTCTGCGCAGGCAGATCGACCTCTTTGCCCTTGCGGGCCACGACGTACGCGCTGCCGCCGACCAGGCCGATCACCGTGCCGCGCAGGACGCGGCTGAAGACGAGCCCGAGAGTCGAGCCGCCTGCCGTGCCGATCGCTACGTCCTCAACGTCGTTCTTGATGTTCTGCTTTTGCTCCACAACAACGCCCTCGACCGTTTGCAGGTCTTTGCGGCGGTTGCCCATATCCGTCGAGCCGGTGTAAATGGAGAGAATGCTCATGCGTGCCGGAAAGATGCGACTCTCAATCTCCACGGACCTGAAATTGATGTTCATGGACGCGCCGCCCCGGAACATGGAAAACCACCTGGGACGCTCCACGCTCATCACCGTGCCATGGATCTTGGCGCCTGCTGGAAGCACGAGATGGTTGCCCGAAAACACCGGCTCAGCAACCACTGCGGTGAAAGGATCGCCATCGTGGGCGACTCGAGTACTCAAGCCGTTAAGCAGCGTAAGCCGCATTTGCGTGCCCGGAATGACGCTCGTATTCGTATCCTGGGCGTGAACCGCCGGAGTGAAAAACACGGCCGCGAGCGCCGCTACAGCCAGAACAGAAGCCTGCTTCATGCCCTTCCTCCTTGGGGCTCAGCGGTCGCAAACGCAAACGCCGAAGCCCGGGCCGCCCTCAGACGGCCAGCTATTCTCGTTGGTGTGGAAGTGCGCCCCGACCGAATGCTGGATGTTCGTTCAGGACATTTTCCGGAGTGACGCGGGACAAGCCCGAGCATTGCTCCGGGTGTCCCCGTTTCGTGGGGCTTGCCGCTGGCGTGCGGTGCGGGTGCGGAGGAAGCACCCGCAGGATAAGATACTCCTTTCGGCTGGAATGTTGCACCGAATTTCGAAGGCTTTTCTGAATCGCAACGCTGCCCCGCGGGAAACAGCGTCATCCGGTGCTGAACGGGCACACCCTCTGGCGCGGGGACGCCGGGCGGCGGCCAATGATCGTTGGAGAATCGAGGACTAAGCCGCGTTATCGGGGCGCTTTGGCACCGTCAGTTCCGTTGCCGGGGCCAGTCGTTCCCGTTTGGCTGACGGCCGTGCAAGCCATCGCCACGGCTGCGTCCGCGGAATGCGCGGTTTGGGATAGCAGAGTCGCCCCGCTGCGCGAAAGCACCGTCACCTTGTTAACTTTGACGAGCCCGCCGAGGCCCGTGATTCCCTTCTTGCTCGTCCCCTTGTCGAAGAGGACCGCGAAGTCCGCCTTCGACTTTTCCTGCGTCACAATCATCGCGGAGCAGTCGGAGGTGAAATCCTGATAGATGTCCACCATTTCCGGATTGTACCCGCCGTACAAGGCGCCCTCCGCGACGCTGCTGGACCTGCTGAAGCCTCCGGACGCCGTCCACGACGCGGTATCGCTTATGTATACGTGCGGTTTGGAAGGCTGCTTTTGTTGTGTCCCCGGGCTCGGCTCCCTGGACGTTCGCGGGGCGTTCTCGGTCGTGTTCTTCGTTTCGGAGGCGGCGGCCGTAGCCGATTGTTTAGCCGAAGAATCGATCACGATTTCGTACCGGGCGACGTAGCCGACGTTTCCCATCGTCGTACGCACCTTGACGGTATAACCCTGTGGATCATACAGGACGGTGACTTTTTCTCCGCAGGCCGCTTTTTCCACGAGTTGCAACGGGATCGCTTGCTCCTCGTCTTCCGTGACGGACACGTAGGCGTTGTCACCACACTTGACTGTGGCGTGGGTTCCCGTCGAGATCGTCTGCTGCGCCCACGCACCGCCAGTGCCTAGAATTCCGAAAAGACAAAACAGAAGACTCGCTTTGCTGACCATGATTGCCTCCGCCCAGTTTCACTCTCAAGCTTACGTGCCGTCTCATGACGCGGCAGAAGCGTTGAGAGGAATGTGTTGAACGTGCCAATGCAACAGACTCCTGGGCGCGGGCAAAGCGACGACGCGATGATCGGCGATCGCACGCGGGCTGCTATCCGGGGAAAGGAGTGCTGTGCTAGACTCGCGAAGCAGTCGCGCGCGAAAATTTTCTTGCGCGTGCGACGAGTCGATGGAACTTCGGGCTCTGTGCAACGAAGTCCCGTGAACCCCGCCAGGCCCGGAAGGGAGCAACGGTAACGGGTCAGCTTTGTGTGCCGCGGAGTACCCGAAGTTCCGCCCAACGCCCTGATGGGAGAGGCTGCGCAACACGAGCGGTTGCCGCATTCGAATGAGCTACAAAGTCATCGCGCGAAAATATCGGCCGCAGACCTTCCGCGAAATTGTCGGGCAGGAACATGTCACGCGAACGCTGGCCAACGCGATCCAGTCGAACCGCGTGGCGCACGCATACATTTTCTCCGGCGTGCGCGGCGTGGGAAAGACGACGACCGCGCGCATCCTCGCTAAAGCTTTGAATTGCGTGAAGGGTCCCACGGCCGAGCCCGACAACACCTGCGATTCCTGCCGCGACATTTCGGCCGGTACTTCGCTCGACGTCCTCGAAATTGACGCGGCTTCCAATCGCGGCATCGACCAGATCCGCGAGTTGCGCGAGATGGTTCGCTACGCGCCCGCCGGCAGCCGCTATAAGGTGGTGATTCTCGACGAAGCGCACCAGCTCACAGACGAAGCTTCCAATGCGCTTCTGAAGACCCTCGAAGAGCCGCCCGAGCACGTGATTTTCATCCTGGCTACGACGCAGCCCGAGGACCTGGTCGACACGATCAAATCGCGCGCGCAGCTTTTTCAGTTTCGCTCGCTGAGCTTCAAGGAAATCGCCGGCGAAATCGAACGTATCACGAAGCTCGAGAATCTTTCGATCGATTCCGGAGCCGTGGCCGTTCTGGCGCGCGCCGCCGAAGGCAGCCTGCGGGACGGGCTCTCGCTACTCGAGCAAGCCATCGCGTACAGCGGCGACAGGATCACCGATGCGCAGGTACGCGAGTTGCTTGGCGTGGTTGCGGAAAGCGTGCTCGATGAGCTGATCGAGGCCATCGAAACGCAGTCGGCCGAGCACGCCCTGAAGCTCGTTCATCGCCTGATCGCCGAGGGGCAAAATCTGCAGCATTTCTGCCGCGAGGCCATCCGTCACGTCCGTAACTTGCTTGTCGCGCGAGTGTGTGGCGCCGAATCCGACCTGGTTGCCGCGCCGCCCGGCGACCGCCCCCGGCTCGCGGAGCAGGCTGCGAAGTTCGGTGAAGAGGACCTCACGCGCTTTTTCAGTATTCTGCTCCTTGCCGACGAGGATTTGCGGCGCAAGCCCGATCCCCGGCTGCATCTGGAATTGGCGCTCTTGAAACTCGTCAACGCGCAACGGCTCGCGCCCTTGGAAACGATCCTCGCGGATTTACATGGCGGCCGTGGCTCCGGGCGCACCGGCAATCCTCCAGATGCGTCTCCACGCATCATGTCGGCTGCCGCTGCGTCGTCCGCACCGGCAAGCAGCCCGCAGCCGCCGGAAAATTCGCGGCAGAGTTTCGCGGCTCCCGCTGCGCAGACTCCGGCAAACGTGAAGCAGAGTTTCGCTTCGTCGGCGGCCGCTGCGCCTGCTTCTCCGCCGGTGGCAACGCCGCTTCCAGCGTCGGCCCCGCGGATTGTGGCGCGGGCCGCGGAAGATGCTGCCAGCGGTCTCGGGGCGGCGCAGATCGACGCAATCAAGACGGCTCTCAAGGGTCAGAAATTTTTATGGTCGATGATCGAGGCGGCCACGCGCTGGGAGGTTGAAAGCGGCGAACTGCGCCTGTTTTTTCCCACCGAAAGCCGAGCGTTGGCGGAAATGTTGCAGGCGCGCGACCCGATGGAACGATTGCGCACAGTGCTCAACGACGTGATCGGGCAGCCGCTCCGCGTCTGTGTTAGACTGGAAGCCGCACGAGGATCATCGAACCGCACTTCGGAATTGCGCGCTCGATTCGAAGAAGATCCGATCGTCCGGGCGATGCTGGAACGTTTTGGGGGCCAGATTTCGAACGTGAAGCCTCCGAGCGAGGACTAACGTATGGAAGTCAAAGCGCTGCAGCAAATGCTTTCGCAGTTCCGTCAGGTGCAGGAGAAGCTCGAAAAGCAGATCGACGGAATTGTGGTCGAAGCGTCGGCCGGGGGCGGAATGGTGTCCGTGAAAATGAACGGGCAAAAGGTTCTCATGGAAGTCCGCATCGAGCCCGAAACCTTCAAGAGCAAGGATCAGGAAATGCTGCAGGAACTCGTTCTCGCCGCAGTGAACGAAGCGTCGCGCCGCGTGGACGAAGAGCTCTCCAAGCAAGTGAAGGATCTCACCGGCGGCATTGCAGGAATCCCCGGTCTGAAAATTCCCGGATTATTCTGAAACCGTCTGGCGCGTTAAACCCTCCTGGCCACTTTAGCAGAAGGCTTCTGGGTTGCCCGCCGGCCCGCCATTTTCGATTTCGCGATTTTCCTGATACGCTCACCCCATGCCTGACTTTTCTCCCTCTATCGCCCGTTTGATCGACGAACTGAAGCATCTTCCCGGCATTGGTCAGAAGACCGCCCAGCGGCTCGCTTTTCATCTGCTCCGCGACGACCGCGGTCAGGCGCTCGCGTTGGCCGATGCGATTCGCGAAGCGAAGGAAAAGATCCGCGAGTGTTCGGTCTGCAATAACATCACGGATCAGGATCCGTGCATTTTCTGCGCGAGTTCTTCGCGCGACAGGAAGCTGATCTGTGTGGTGGAGGATGCCACGAATATTCAGGCCGTCGAAAAAACGCGCCAGTTCAGCGGGCTCTATCACGTCCTGGGCGGCGCACTTTCGCCATTGCAGGGGATCGGTCCGGACCAATTGAAAATCAAGAGCCTGATCGAGCGCCTGAAGGGCGGCGCCGTGGAAGAAATCATCGTCGCCACGAACCCTACGGCGGAAGGTGAAGCGACCGCGGTCTACCTGTCGAAGCTGATCAAGCCGCTCGGCGTGCGCGTAACGCGCATCGCCATGGGCATTCCGGTTGGTTCCGACCTGGAGTACGCCGACGAGGTCACCATGCTGAAGGCGATGGAAGGCCGCCGCGACCTTTAGTTCCTGCCGGCTTGCACAATGCGGTTGTTGCTCTTCTTGCACGTGCGCTAGAATGCGGCTCCAGCCGCGAAAAGAGAGGTTTCGTTGAATTCAGCGCCAAACAAAGCCGCCGAGCCGCAACGCAAGGGCGAGTTCGAGAAATCGCTCGCGCGGCTCGAGGAAGTTGTCAAGCGCCTCGAAAGCGCCGACCTTTCTCTCGATGAGGCGATGAGCCTGTTCGAGGAAGGCGTGAAGCTTTCGCGTGAATGCCAGAAAAAACTCGAAGAGGCTGAAGCGAAAGTTGAAATCCTGCTGAAGAAGGCCGACGGCAAAATCGCGGCGGAGCCCTTCGCGGCGGAAGAGGAAGGCTCCTAGCCCGCGATTCTCTTCGCCCGGCACAATCATGTAGCGGCGCCCTCACGCATGACTCTCCCCAATTTTTTCGAAGCGGATCGGGCGCTCGTCGATACGGCGCTCGAACGGATCCTGCCGCCGGAAAATAGGCGACCTTCTTCGATTCATCGCGCCATGCGCTATAGCGTGTTTGCGGGAGGCAAGCGCCTGCGGCCCGTCCTGTGCATTGAATCTGCGCGGATGTTTACGGAGGATGTTGCCGGCGCGGTGGAAGTCGGCTGCGCGATCGAGTGTATCCACACGTATTCGCTCATCCACGACGACTTGCCCGCGCTCGACAATGACGACCTTCGCCGCGGTAAGCCGACTTGCCACAAAATGTTTGGCGAGGCGCTCGCCATTCTCGCCGGCGACGCCCTCCTGACGCTCGCCTTCGAAACGCTCGCGAACGCTCCCGTCGATCCCGCGCCGCGCGTTCGCCTCGTTGCTGAAATCGCCGCGGCCGCTGGAACTGTGAATGGCATGGTGGGCGGACAAGTGGCCGATCTCGAAGCGGAACACAAGCGCGCGAACGCAGCCGATCTTGAATACATTCATCGCTCCAAGACTGCGGCTCTGATTCGCTCATCGGTGCTCGCGGGCGCGAGAGCAGGCGGCGCCGGCGACGACGAGGCCGCGCGCCTCGGCCGTTTCGGCGAAAACATCGGCTGGGCGTTTCAGGTGGTCGACGATATTCTCGATGTCGAGGAATCCTCAGCCGCACTCGGGAAGACGGCGGGCAAAGACCAGGCGCAGCAGAAGGCGACCTATCCCGGCTTGTTCGGGCTCGAAAAATCGCATGCCATCGCCCGGGAACTCGAAGCGAAGGCGCTCGGCGAACTCGCGTTTTACGGTGAACGCGCGAACCATTTGAGGGAGCTCGCCAGGTATCTCGTCACGCGCCGCTCCTAGTCGTCCTTCCATTCGCGGCTTTTCACATGAAGAGAGACACCCGATCCGGCCGCCCTCGCGAACAGAAAAAACCGAAGCAGGAGAAAGCGCGGCTCGATCTGTTGCTCGTTGAGCGCGGCCTCGCACCGTCGCGCGCAAAAGCGCAGGCGCTCCTTCTTGCGGGTCAGGTTCGCGTGGAGGGGCAGCCCGCCGCCAAGGCCGGAAGCCAGGTCGCCCGCTACGAGAAAATCGAAATTGCCGGGGAAAACGCTCGTTACGTCGGGCGCGGCGGGCTCAAGCTCGAAGGTGCGCTTCAAGATTTCCAGATTTCACCGGGAGGCAAAATCTGCCTCGATGTGGGCAGCTCCACCGGCGGATTCACGGATTGTCTTCTGCAAAATGGTGCGCGCAAGATCTACGCCGTCGACGTCACGATCGATCAGCTGGACTGGAAACTGCGGCAAGATCCTCGCGTCGTCCCGGTGGAGCGCAACGCTCGATATCTGGCCGCCGGCGACGTCGCCGAGCCGCCTGCATTCGTTACCATGGACGTATCGTTCATCTCCGCAGGAAAAGTGCTGCCCGCCGTCGCGCCGATCGCCGCTCCTGAGGCTGATTTTCTGATTCTGGTCAAGCCGCAGTTCGAACTCGAAAAGCGCGAAGTCGGCAAAGGGGGGATCGTTCGCGACGCGGCTCTCCACGAAAAAGCGATCCACCGCGTCACCGCGGCGGCAGCGCAATGCGGACTCGAGATTCTCGGCGTGCGGCCCAGCCGATTGCCGGGCGCAGAAGGCAACCAGGAGTATTTTCTCCACGCCCGGAAGCGCCAATAAAGTAGAATTCGGCGTCGCCACCATGATCAAAACTGTCGGTATCGTCAGCAAGCCAATGAAAGAAATCGTGTGCGCCATTGTGCCCGCACTGCTCGCGTGGCTTCGCGAGCACAGGATCAGAACGCTCGTCGACAATGAGACTCGCGACTGCATTGATGCAGGTATCGAGGGCACGCCGCGCGAATCGCTCGCCGACAAAGTCGACCTCCTCGTGGTGCTTGGCGGCGACGGTACTCTGCTGTCGGCAGCGAGGGCGCTGGGGGGTCACGGCGTTCCCATCCTGGGAGTGAATCTTGGCGGCCTCGGATTCCTCACCAGCGTGACGCTCGGCGAGCTGTATCCGGTGCTGGAGCAAGTCATCGCCGGAAACTATCGCACGAGCGACCGCATGATGCTGCAGGCGACGGTTTTGTATGACGGCCAGGCGACCGATCCTCACCTGGCCCTGAATGACGCGGTGGTCAACAAGCAGGCCATGGCCCGCATGCTCGACTTTGACGTGTACGTGGACAAGAACCATGTGGGCCGCTATCGCGCCGACGGGCTTATTGTCGCAACACCCACCGGCTCCACAGCGTACTCACTGGCCGCGGGCGGTCCGATTGTTCATCCCGACCTGGACGTGCTCGTTGTTACGCCGATCTGCCCGCACATGCTGACCAATCGCCCGCTGGTGGTTCCGGGCGCCTCTGAAGTGGGCGTGGATTTTTCTGCAGCAGACGAACCCGCCTATCTCACTCTCGACGGCCAGACCGGCGCTCAACTGGGTCTAAACCATCGAATTACAGTCACCAAATCCGAGAACAAAGTGAAACTGGTCCGGCCCTCCGACAAGACATACTTCGAAATTCTCCGCAGCAAACTGCGCTGGAGCGAACGCTAGCGATAACGAGGAAGCTCGGCCAACGCCGGAGATATGCAAAGAGAGCAGTGCTTGAGTGGCCGGAAGGCTACTTGATCTTCAGCACCACCAGCGTGCGATCGTCGAAGGGATGCTGGCCGCCGGAGAAGTTGTGCACTTCCTCGAGGATATGGTCGGCGATCTGGTCCGGTGATGCGTGCTGCTTGTCAACAATGAGTTGGCCCAGGCGCTCATGCCCGAAGAATTCGCCGGCGGCGTTCTGAGTGTCGCCGATGCCGTCGGAATGAAACACGACGATGTCGCCGGAATTCAAGAGGAATGTCCGTTCGTCGTAGGTTGCATCCTCAAAAATTCCCAAAGGAAACCCTGCGACCTTTAGCTTCTCGCAGCGTCCGTTGTGCAACAAAAACGGCTGTTCCTGGCCGGCGTTGGCGATGCGCAAGCGGCGCCTGCCGCGGTGCCAGGTCGCGAAGCAAAGCGTCATGAAACGCCCCGCGATCAAGCGGTCGCCTAGAAATCCGTTCACCGCGCGCAGCATGTTTGCCGGCCTTGGCTTCTGCACGCCGAGGCTGCGCAGCGTCCCGATTCCCACCGCGCCATAGAGCGCCGCCGCGCTTCCCTTCCCGCTGACATCGCCGACGGCGATTCCCAGTTCCTGCGGTCCATAGCGAATGAAGTCGTAAAGATCGCCACTCAATTCGCGCGACGAAACCACGCGCGCGGCGATTTCCAGGCCAAATTCGGCACCAGGCAGGCGAGGCAACAACGCTCCCTGGATTCGGCGCGCGGCGTTCAAGTCACGCTCCATGCGCGTCTCATCACGCCGTACCTGTTCGTAGAGGTTGGCGTTCTCAATCGAAACAGCAAGGTGCGAAGCGAGAATCGAGAGCACCTGTACGTGCTCCGGCGTGAAGTAGCTCGTTTGCGGGCTCTCGAGATCCATCACGCCTATGACGCGGTCCTTGTAGATCATCGGCACGGAAAGCTCCGAGCGCGTTTCCTTGTTGAGCATGATGTATCTCGGGTCGAGGCGGACGTCGGGCACCGCAATCGCCCTGCGCAGCGTCGCGGCGGCGCCCACGATTCCCTCGTGGGGCGAGACGGCGAACTTTTCCAGCATGCTCTGCCCGAATTTCACGTTCACGCGATGACGAAACACCTTGTCCACCGGATCGTAGAGAAGGATGCTGAAAATCTGGTAATCGATCAGGCGCTTGGTTAGCTCGGCGGCGCGCCGAAGCACCTCCTCGACCTGGAGAGTCGAACTCGCCTCGCGAGCCACTTCGTTCAGCAGCAGCAGCGTTTCAGCCTGCCGTCGCGTGTTCTCGAAGAGGCGCGCATTCTCCACGGCCGTGCCGATGCGGCTGGCAACCAGCGTCAGGATGTTTTGTTGATCGGGGGTAAAGTAATCGAGGCGGCTGCTCTCGATGTCGAGCACGCCCACGACGCGTCCGCGCGCAATCAGGGGCACGGCGAGTTCGGAGCGGACCGAATCGATCGCATTCAGATAGCGTGGATCCTCGCGAACGTCCCCCACGCGGACGGCATGTCCCGTCGTGATCGCCGCGCCAATGATCCCGTCGCCCGTGGGAACGCGCCAGCTCTTGACAACCTCAGGCCGGTGCCCGATCGCGAACCTGAAATAGAGCTGATTCGAATTTTCCTCCGGCAGCAGGACCGCAAAAATCTCGTAGTCGATCAGGCGCTTGATCTGCGTCGCCGCCCTGCTCAGCACCTCGTCGAGATCCAGAGACGTGTTGATCTCCTGGCTGATCTCAGTCAGGATCGCCACCGTCTCGGCGGAAATTTCCGCCTTCGAATTGAGTTCAGTCGAGTCCACGTGAATCCACAGCCGCCGCGATACCGTCGAGGGAGGCGACCGCTCCGAGCCGCCCCCAGGCCACACCGCAGAATTCTGAAACCAAATCAGAATTGCTCGGCTTGCGGTTGAAATATTATATCAGCCAGTGGCGTCAGGACGGTGTGGCAAGGACGCAGAAGCGAAACCGTCATCGCCCCATTGCCCTGACTGAAGGACGACGCCCTCGCAGAGCTGGCTCGGCGGGAGCTGCAACCATCCGGAAGGAATTGGCTCTTGCAGGGTTGGCGCCGGGAGCTCCAACGCGAGCGACAAAGCGTCTTTGCGGGTGGGGGCCGAAGAAAATGGTTTATACTCTCTCGATCGTCGAAGCGAAATTCTGGACACAGGAGATTCACCATGCCAACCGATCAGGCAACCAGCGCCCCGTTGACGCCCACGGTCGTCTTCGAGAATCTGCAGGCGTTTCAGCGCACGGCCGCGTTGAAGGCGGCCATCGAGTTAGACGTCTTTCGCGCTGTGGGACAGGGACCGGGCGACGTAGCCTCGATCGCTCGCCACGCTCGCGCCTCCGAGCGCGGGACGCGCATTTTATGCGACTATCTCGTCGTCATCGGTCTTCTGCAGAAAGTGGACGGACGATATCAGCACACGCCTTCCAGCGCCGCATTCCTCGATCCCACATCACCAAGTTGCCTGGCTTCGATGGCGCAGTTCCTGTCGAACCCTGAGATGCGAAAACCGTACGAGCACCTCTCCGACATCGTTCGAAACGGACGGACTGTTCTTCCGGGAGAGGGCAGCGTGGAACCTGAAAACCCCATCTGGGTGCTGTTCGCCCAGAGCATGGCGCCGATGATGGCGCCGTTGGCGGGCCCACTCGGAAAAGTCGTGCTCGATGGCCGCACGGGAGCAATGAAGGTACTGGACATCGCTGCGGGGCACGGCCTTTTCGGCATCGAAGTCGCGAAACAGAATCCGCAGGCACACGTGACGGGATTGGACTGGGCGCCGGTCCTGAGAGTGGCGTTGGAGAACGCGCGCAAGGCCGGCGTGCAGGACCGTTACGACATGCTGCCGGGCAGCGCCTTTGACGTTGACTTCGGCGGACCGTATGACGCGGTCCTGTTGACGAATTTTCTCCATCACTTCGACGTGGAAACCTGCGTCGGACTCCTGAAGAAGGTTCGCAGTTCAATCAAGCCCGGAGGATGCGCAGCAACGCTCGAGTTTGTTCCCAACGAGGATCGCGTCTCGCCGCCCATGCCCGCATCCTTCAGCATGACAATGCTGGCCACGACCGTTGCCGGTGACGCCTACACGTTCCGAGAGCTTGCGGACATGTACGCACAGGCTGGTTTCAAAAAGGTCACTCCCCATCCCATTCCGATGAGCCCGCATACGGTCGTTATGGGGCGGACTTAGCCTCGACGACTTCCATGGAGCGTTTGGCCGCCTAGCTGCGTTCGCGGCAAGCGGCCCGCGCTTCTTCAACGATCTTCACGCTGGCGCTCGACCCGATGCGGTTGGCACCCGCTTCGACCATCTTTTTCAGGTCTTCGAACGTGCGGATGCCGCCTGCGGCCTTAACACCCATCTCTGCGCCTACCACCGAGCGCAGCAGCCGAACGTCGTCCACGGTTGCGCCGGCGGGCCCGAAACCGGTGGACGTCTTGACGAAATCGGAGCCGACATTTTTCGCCGCTCGCGCGGCGCTCACTTTTTCGTCAATGGCCAGCAACGCGCATTCGAGGATCACTTTGCAGATCGCGCCGCCGCGATGACACGCTTCCACAACGCCGCGAATGTCGTCTTCCACCGCCTCCGGCTGGCCCGATTTCAGCGCGCCAATGTTGATCACCATGTCGATTTCCTTCGCGCCGAGAGCGATCGCCGCCTCCGCCTCGTGGATTTTCACTTGAGGAAGAGTCGCGCCGAGCGGAAATCCCGCCACGGTGCAGACGCGGCTCCTGGCCCCTCTCAACAGGTTGACGGCCTCTGCAACATTCCAAGGATTTACGCACACCGACGCGAACGAGTATTTCAGCGCTTCTTCGCAAACACGGCGGACGTCGCTGCGGCTCGCTTCCGGCTTCAGCAACGTATGGTCGATCAAAGCGGCGATCGAGGCGGGATCGAGAGGCGCGCTCACGGCGCGACACTCCAGAGCCCGGCGTTACCCCTCCACAGTGAACCCGGTAACCGCAACGGCGCGCGCAGATGCGCAAGGAGCGCGGCGATCCTTCTGAACGAAACGCTCGTCATCGATTCACAATCTTCACGCTTGTGCGGCGGGCAGGCTGAGCACGCAAACATCCTTCAGATTGCGAAATCGCTCGCAGTAATCCAGTCCGTATCCGACTACGAATTCGTTCGGAATGGCGAAGCCGACGTAGTCGCCCTTCACGTCCTTCAGCCGCCGCGATGGTTTGTCGAGCAGCGCCGCGACGCGCAGCGTTTTCGGTTTTCTCTGCTGCAAGATCCGCAGAAGATAGCTGATCGTCAGCCCCGTATCAAGAATGTCCTCGACCAGAATCACGTTCAGGCCCGCGATGCTGCTGTCGAGATCCTTCAGCAGGCGCACCTGCCCGGAAGATTCCTTCCCCTTGCCGTAGCTGGAGACCGCGATGAAATCGATCGAAGTCTCCAGGTTGATTTCGCGGACTAGATCCGAAAGGAATATGCACGCGCCCTTCAGGACGCCGATCAGGTGAACGCGATCGCCCTTGAAGTCCTTCGCAATTCGAAGCGCGACTTCGCGCACCCGCTTTTGGATCGCGGCGCGCCGGATCAACACTTTCAACTTCTCTCCGCGGGCTCCCGGACCTGCTGGGAATCCGCCGCGCCGAACATTCCCGACCGTTCCCCGGGTCATTTTACTCGCGCCTCGTTTGCTGCGAAGCGCCTACTCTATCCCACGCTTTCCGCCGTGACAAGGCCGCCGGGCTGCCGTGGCGGCGCAAAAAAGGGCGCCCGAGCCAAGTTTGACACGATTCCATGCTGGCCTGCCAACGGTCAATCCGAGGCTTTTCTTGCTGCCTCACGACAGCTATGTTACGTTAGATTTAGGCAGGGAGGTCGCAATGAGCGACAATGTAGGAGCAAAGGTTAGTTTCTTCATCGTAGGGCTCGGCATCGGGGCTCTCCTGGGTATTCTGTTTGCGCCAAAGTCTGGCGATGAAACCCGGGAATATCTTTCTTCAAAGGCGGACGAAGGCCGCGATTACGCGCAGAAGAAGGCGCGCGAGCTTCGCGAGCGTGCCGACGATCTGCTGCAACGCAGCAAGGAAGCAGTTTCCAAACAGAAGGATGCACTCTCATCCGCTGTTGAAGCCGGGAAAGAAACCTACAAGCGAGAGGCCAAGATCTCCTAAGCCTCTGGTGGTGCGCCTATGTCCGGCTGGCTAGAAGCATTCATCGTCATTGCGGCGCTCGCGATCGTCATTCAAACCGTGGTTCTGGTGGGGATGGCGGTCGAAATGCGGTCGTCTGTGCAGCGGCTTTTGAGAATTGTCACAGACTTGAATGGCAGAGTCGATCCCATCCTCGTACGAACCTCGCGTATCCTGGAAGATTCCGAGGATCGCATCTCCAGCATTATGGGCGACGCGGCGGAAATCACCCGCGTAGCCCGCAGCCAGGCACAGAAGGTGGACCGCGTCTTTACCGACGCTGTGGAGCGCCTGCGGCTCCAGGTGATCCGCGCCGATCAGATCGTGACCGGCACACTTGAAGTGATCGAGGACGCCGGCGTGAAAATCCGCAGAAGCGTTTGGGTCCCCATGCAGCAGGCTTCCGCCCTCCTGAAGGGGCTGAAGGCTGGACTGGACATGCTTCGTTCCCCGAATCGTGAGCGGCCCCAGTCCGATGCCGTTCGTCAGGACGAAGAGCTGTTCATCTAGACGGAAACTCGCGCGCGAATCGAGCAGACCTTCCCCGCAGCGATCGTTCCCTGGGGCGTGAAACTGTGCGTGGCTTCGACTGACTTTGCGGCTCGAGAACTCCTGCGTCGCGCCCCGGCTCTCCTAGCGAATCCATCCCCCGCCGAGGACCGTTTCACCCGAATAAAACACGGCAGCCTGGCCGGGCGTGATGGCGCGTTGCGGCTCGCAAAACGCGATCCGCGCGGCATCGCCGCTCAAGGCTTCGATTTCCGCATCCGCCGCCTCGTGGCGATGCCGGATCCGAACGCGCGCTTGTAAAGGCGCGTGCGGAGTCTCGACCGCAATCCAATTTACGTCGCGCACTTCGCAAGTCGTGCGTCGCAACTCCGCGTCCTCGCCGACCACCAGTCGATTGTTCGCACGATCGATCTCCACGACGTAAACGGGCCGCCCGGCGGCGAACCCCAGTCCACGCCGCTGCCCCACCGTGTAGTGGCGCAATCCGCTGTGTCGGCCTAACACTTCGCCGGAAACCGAGACGATCTCGCCACCTTCGTCCGCCAGCGCATTTCCCTGCTCCCGGAAATATCCCTCGATGAACTGGACGTAGCTCCCGCTCGGCACAAAGCAAATCTCCTGGCTCTCGGGCTTTTCCGCGACGGGGACGGCAAGACGCCGCGCAATCTCGCGAACTTCCTGTTTTGTCAGCTCTCCCAGCGGGAATTTCGCGCGTGAGAGTTGCGCCTGTGTCAAACCGAAAAGAAAATAGGACTGGTCCTTGCCTTCATCCAGCGCGCGGAGCAACTCGTAGCGGCCCGTATCCGGATTGTGCCGGATGCGAGCGTAATGGCCGGTTGCGATTTTCTCCGCACCGATCTGGCGAGCCGTGGAGAGAAGCTGTTCGAACTTCACGTGATTGTTGCATAGCGTGCACGGAATCGGCGTTCGGCCTTCGAGATAGTCGTTCGCAAACGGCCGGATCACCGCCTCCTCGAACTCCTTCTCGAAGTTCACCACGTAAAACGGAAACCCGAAATGCTCCGCGACGCGACGCGCATCGTAGACATCGTCGGTCGAGCAGCACCGATGGCGCAGGGGCGCATCGCTTTGAAGCTCCGGCAAACGCCGCTGATTCCACAATTGCATCGTCAGGCCGACGATGTCCTGCCCGCGATCGTGAAGCATCGCCGCGACCGTCGAGCTGTCCACACCCCCGCTCATGGCCACGGCAATTCGTGTTGCATTGGCGCCATCGCCTGTCGCCGGGCCGTACTGCGAGCTTCCGATCTGAACCGTGCCTGACATATTCAAAAGATCAGCGCGACGGCGCCGTCACCTCTTTCTGCCGCTGCCCCGCAGATGATCGCGGCGAAAGCGCCCGAATGCGATTCACCACGCGAGGAATCACAGCTGCCGCCATCTCGATTTCCTCGAGCGTCGTGCTTCGGCCGAGGCTGAATCGCAAGCTCGATCGCGCTTCATCGTCCGAAAGGCCGATCGCTTTCAGAACGTGCGATGGCTCGACGCTTCCCGAAGAACACGCCGCTCCTGTCGAGCAGGCGATTCCTTCGAGGTCCAATGCGATCACCAGCGCCTCTCCGCCCGCGCCGGAGAAAGTCAGGTTCGTTGTGTTTGACGCGCGCCGCTTCCGGTCGCCATTCACGCGAACGGATGGAATTGAAGCGAGCAGCGCTTCTTCCAGCCGATCGCGAAGCGCACCAATCCGCCTCGTGTCCTGGCCCAGCCCTTGCCGCGCCAGTTCCGCTGCTTTTCCAAAGCCAACAATTCCGGGAACGTTTTCTGTTCCCGGACGGCGATCGCGTTCGTGATGGCCGCCGAAGAACTGGGGCTCAAGAGGCGTCTCAGGCCGCACGAACAAGGCACCCACTCCCTTCGGGCCATGGATTTTGTGCGCGGAAATTGAAAGCAGATCGACTCCGAGGCGGTTCACGTCGAGCGGCAACTTCCCCGCCGACTGGACGGCATCGCAGTGGAAATAGACGTCCGCTTCCCCGGCAATACGGCCGATCTCTTCGATCGGCTGAATCGCTCCGATCTCGTTATTTGCGTGCATAACGCTGATCAAAAGCGTTTCCGGCCGGATCGCGCGGCGAATGTCCTCGGGATCGACGACTCCGTCCGAACCCGCGGCGACATAGGTCACTTCAAAACCGCGCCTCTCCAGCTCCTGGCACGTATTGAGCACCGCGTGGTGCTCGATCTGCGTCGTGATGATGTGTTTCTTCGATTCACTTCCCGTCCCATTTCGAAACGTGTGCGCCTGAACCGCGCCCAGGATTGCCAGATTGGCCGCTTCCGTTCCGCCGCTCGTGAAAACAATCTCCGACGGTCTGGCGCCTAGCAGTTCGGCGACCGATTCTCGCGCGCGATCCACCGCCGCTCTGGCGTGCTGCCCGGCTGAATGGATCGAGCTGGCGTTGCCGAATGCATCGCCGAAGTACGGCAGCATGGCTTCGAGAACCCGCGTGTCCACGGGGCTAGTCGCGTTGTAATCGAGATAAATTGCCATCGTTTGGCTCTGAGTGATCAGAGTAAGGTCTGCGCCTCTCGGGGTCAAGTTGGCAAGGTGTGGGAGGCCGCAAAACAACAAGTTTATTTTAGAGGCACGCGTTACTGAACGTCACCAACCCGTACCTTCACAGCTTGACACTCGCGCAAGCCTCCGCTAGCGTCGGATTGAAAAAAGCATCAGAAGGTTCGGAGAACACGGGAGCAAAACGTTGGCGCGACCGATCGTCACGCTCGTCACCGACTACGGCACAAACGACCACCTTGTCGGCGCCATGAAGGGCGTAATCCTCGGCATTAATCCGGAAGTGCAGGTCGTGGACATTACCCATGGTGTGATCCCCTTCGATGTTCTCGACGGAGCGCTGGCCATAGGCAACAGCTTCGGCTACTTTCCGCCGAGGACCATTCACGTGGTCGTGGTCGATCCTGGCGTGGGAACATCGCGCCGGCCGATCCTGGTGGCGGGGGACCAGCAGTATTTCGTCGCGCCGGATAACGGCGTGCTGTCACTCGTTTACGACAAAAGCGAAACGCTTCACGGGTGGCACATCACGGCGGAGCATTACTTCCGGAATCCGGTGAGCAGCACGTTCCACGGTCGCGATATTTTCGCTCCCGTTGCCGCGTGGCTCTCCAAATCCTGGCAGTCGGGGAGCTTCGGCGACGAGATCAGCGATTTCGTTCGCTTCAACATTCCCAAACCCAAATCTGCGGGAAACAACGCGATGAAAGGAATCGTGCTGCGTATCGATTCGTTCGGGAACCTGATGACAAATTTCACACCGGAAGATGTCCCGGCATTGACCGCAGCGGACGGCAAGTTCACGATTCGCGTCGGCAACGTGCAGATCGCGGCGCTTTCGCCCACCTTCGCGCAGGGCGCGACAGGAGAAGCCATCGCCGTGATTGGTTCCAGCGGGTATCTCGAAATTGCGATGAACAAAGCGAACGCCGCGCGGACGCTCGGAGTCGCCCGCGGCGCCGAAGTGACTGTCGAACTCGGCTAGCCCCTCACTTGCCCGAGCGTTGTCCGGGGAAAAAGCTCGTTTGGGCTCAACCGGGGAAAAATTCCTTCCCCTCAAGCAGTTCGCCGGAGAAAAAGAGATGCGACGATGGCTGCTCGTGCTGCTTGGCTTGCTGCTCGCAACTGCCGTCTCCGCGCAGGAGCCCGGCGCCTGGATGGAGAGTCTGCCGAGGCCGCATGATTACGTCCTCAAACGCGCTTCGAGTTACGACCGCACCGGCGGCAATAAGGACTATCGCCCTCTCGACCCGGGCCAAACTCTGGTGTTGCTCGATACGGACGGTCCCGGTCAGGTCTCGCACATCTGGATGACCATCTCGAGCCGTGAAAGACACCACCTCAAGAAAATCGTGCTGCGGATTTATTGGGACGGAGAGAATACGCCCAGCGTGGAGGCTCCCGTCGGCGACTTCTTCGGTCTCGGGCTCGGCGATTACTTCCTGTACCAATCGATCCCGCTGGCCGTTGGCTCCGCGAAAGCGCTTAATTGCTTTTTCCCAATGCCCTTCCGGAAACACGCCCGCATCACGTTGACGAATGAAGGCGGAGAGCGTGCTGGGGCCGTCTACTGGAACATCGACTATCGCGCCTACAAGTCGCCTCTTCCTCCGGGCACTCTCTACTTTCACGCACAGTACCGCCAGGCCACTCCCAATCAGGCGATTCCCGGCGCCGAAGTCAACCTTGATGGCAAGCACAACTACGTCTGGATGGACGCAACCGGGCGAGGCCAGTTCGTTGGCGTGACAATGTCCGTCCTCGAAAACGCGGACGGCTGGTGGGGCGAAGGCGACGACATGTTCTTCGTTGACGGCGAAAAGCTGCCATCCATCAACGGAACGGGCACGGAGGATTATTTTCTCGGTGCATGGGACTTTGGCGGCGAGGCGTTTTCCTACGGGCTGTTCGGAGCGCCCGTGGTCGGCCCCGAATCCCGGGGCTCGCGATGGTCCGTCTACCGATTCCACCTCGATTCGCCGATTCCGTTCACGAAATCGCTCCGCGCCACGATCGAGCACGGTCACGCGGATGATCGTGGCGACAACTACTATTCCGTGGCCTACTGGTACCAGACGGAGCCGCACGCCGCCTTTCCCCCGCTTCCGCCGGTCGAGGAGAGGATTCCCCGTGTGATTCCGTCGCGCGTTCCGTGATGGATGTCTCGCTCATTTTCGGAAACGCTTTCCGCGTTGCTCCCGAGAAAGCGTTGATGGCTGTATACTGTGGCTAGATAGATGGCCTCCCGGCCCGAAGTCGTCGGGACCAGCAAGCTGTGCAAGCCTAAAACTTCAAGAAGTCCTGGAGGAAAATGATGGATCTCCGAAGGCCGTTAAATCGCAGCTTTATTGCTTTGGCTTTTGCGCTGCTGATCGCTCCGTGGGCGGCAGCTCAGCAGTACCGGATTATCCGCGCCGATTATGGCTGGCGCGACCAGCGCGTGGACGTTACGCAGCGCCTGCGCGAACTCGCGCGCGACAACGCCGTCTTCCGCATGGGCAACAGCACGTTTGGAGTCGACCCTGCGCGCGGACGTGTAAAGACGCTGCGCATTTTCGCCAAGGCGCCTGACGGCGACAACCGGACTTTCGAGTATCGTGAAGGCCAGACCGTGGACGGCTCCGTGTTTTCCGGCTGGAGGGGCGGGCAATGGGGCGACCGGGACGACCGTGTCCGAGACCGGGGCGATGACTCCCGCGATCGCCGTGACAGCGGGCAATACGTGATCCTCCGGGCCTTTTACGGCGTTACGGGCAGAAATGTGGATGTGACCGACCGGCTGCGTGAACTCGCGCGCAGGGACCTTGTCTTCCGGATGGGCAACAGTACCTTCGGGATCGATCCTGCCCACGGTGAGGTCAAGACTCTGCGCATCTTCGCGCGCGGACCCAACGGCGAAACCCGGATGTTCGAGTATCGTGAGGGCAGCACAGTTGACGGCTCAGCGTTCTCCGGCTGGCGCGGTGGTGACTGGGGCCGCGGCAATTGGCGTGGAGGATGGGACGGCGACCGAGATCACCGCGACCATTGAGAACTGATGCGGGGCGGGGCGGCAGTGAGCGCAGGCGCTTCGCTTGATCGACGGCGAAGCGCCCGCCTTCTTATTAGTGCAGGAAACGCTCGAGAAGTTCGTGGAGGGAAGGCTGCAAAAGCGGGGACGCTAACACTGCGAGGCAGCCCGCCGCCAGAAGACTCGCGGCACCCAACCAGATAGTGGCTAGACGTTCGAATTTGGGCGAGCCCAGACGGGACGGAGCCAGCAACCTCTGCACGCGACCCGGAAGGTCGTTGCTACCCTCAAGAAGCGACGCTCCGCGAGGCAACCACGAGGGTGGCCCCATCGTCCCGTGCATTCTTGCGAGGCGAACCAGTGCGGTCGCCAGCGACAAAGCAGGACCGGGGCCTTCAGCGATCACGATGTCGTCCGCCGCCCGCTCTGCGAACTTCGACCAGCTTCGCTCAAGCGTCTCGAACGCACGCCAAAATGGCAGAATACCCGGCAGGAACGCCAGAACGAGGCGTTTCCCGTTGTCGCGCGAAAGCCAATGTGCGCGCTCGTGTCCCAGGGCCGCCTCCAGTTCCGCGTTGGAAAAATCGCTCAGAAGGCGCTGCGAAATCACGATGTATGGACGCAAGATGCCGGATTGCACCAGGAACGGGCGCGAAGTCTGGATCACCAGCATTCGCGATGGCCTCCCGGCCAGGCGAACCATGCTGCCGTTGCGACGGCACAGACATGTGAACCCGACCGAATGGATCGCGATTCGCAGCCCCCTGGCAATCGCGCCGGCCCAGACGAGCGCTCCGAAGGACGCCATCGCTAAACAAACGTATCCCGCTCTTTCGACGACTATCCTTCCTTCGAATCGGACGTAACTGGGCGCGCAGGCGAACGCCACCACAAGCACGGCGGTTCCCGCCGGAAGGATTCTTACCCAGAAAAGAAGACGAGCAGCCGCACGGGCGGTGATCCGTTCCGCCAGCCCAATGATCCGCCGCTCCGCGAACCGCACCCCCAAGCCAACTACGACATGCACCATGAAGAACGAGGCAAAACAGAGAGAAAGCAGCCGAAGCCAATAGGAAAGGATCATGATTGGCCTCGCTCGGAAAGCTCCTTGCGCCGGCGGCGGATCTTCTTCTCCAGTTCATCCAGGAGCGCGGAATCCTGCTGGCCGATCGCGTCGAGCAGGCTGGACACCAACAGATCGCGCGAAGGCTCCGGCCCGTCGAGAAACGCCGCCACCAACCCTTCGGCACGACGGCGCTCCCACTCTTTCCTGTTCAGTACGGGCGAGTACACGAAGGCGCGCCCGATTTTATGCCGGTCGAGCAGGCCTTTTTTGAAGAGCCGCTCGAGGGTAGTCATCACCGTGGTGTACGCGAGCGGACGATCAATCATCTCGAAAACGTCGCGGACGCTGCTTTCGCCACGTCCCCAGAGAACGTCCATCACGCGAGCCTCGAGGCTGCCCAGCACCTGGCTCAGAGGAGGCTCGTGGCAATCCGGGGTACGCCGGGGGTTGAAGAGGTTCGTCATTCGGGTTAACGCGCGCCAAAGATGTTAGTCGGCCAGCCGGAGTCGAGTCAAACGCCGTTTTTCACCCATCCGGCGCTTCGGCAAACCACCGGTCACATTCCCTGGCGACAGACTACAAGTAGCGCGTCTCGATGATCGACCGGTGGTGCGCAACGTGCCCCGCGATTACGTACGCCAGCGCTCTCACCGTAAACGGATTCCCACTCGCAATACCCCTCCGCGACCAGGCTTCCTCCGGCATGTCGCGGAAAAGCGTCAGAGTCGCCAGCCGTACCGCCCTGAAATCCTCCACGTGGTTCGCCCATGGATAGTTGTCAGCGTTGGCCGCGCGGGAGGAAATATTCTGATCGAAACTCGGCAGTGGCGTATCGAACCCGCGCGCGAACCATAAGGCTCGGAAAGCAAACGCCCGTTCTGTGTCGTTGACGTGATTTTGGACCTGGCGAATGCTCCATTTATCCGGAGCGTAGCGATAGCGCGACTTTTCCTCGGAGATTCGCCGCGAGAAATTCTCGGTGTCTGCCAGCTGGGTTTCCAGCTCGCGAAGGACATCGGGATTCGTGACCTGGTCAATGTAAGTGAAGTAGTATGGCGCCGCCTCGTTGCGTTCCGGAATTCCGATCATTGCGGCATTTTAGCCGTCCCGGCAAGCAAGACGCAATCTCTCGAAAAATCCGGAAGTGCATGCCGGCTACCTGGACGAACGCTTTCCCGTGGGATGCACCCACCGTCCGCGTAGCCAGGAACTTGTCACAATTCTTTGTCGAGCGGCGTTATTGGAGTTGTGAAGATGGAAATTGTCGGGGCCGAAACACCGGGCTTGGAGCCGATAGCGGTTAGCGACGCCTCCGGCTTCGAGACTATGTTTCGCGCCCAATACGCGCGGATTGCCCGTGTGATCGCCGGGGTCATACGTGACCCGGCGAGAGCCGAGGAACTCACAGTCGAAGTCTTCCTGAAGTTCTGGAAAAGCACTGCCGCCCGCGGCGAACGAGCAGAGGGTTGGTTGCGTAAAGCAGCAGTCCGGAAGGCAATCGACGAACTTCGGCGACGGGAACGCCGGGCCCGCTATGAAGGGTTGTTCCACTTCGGCAAGCGCACACCTACGCCAGAGGAACTTCGAGGCGTTACCGAGGGGCAGGAACGAGTTCGCGCCGTGTTGGCAGCGATCGACAAGCGCCAGGCAGAACTGCTGCTCCTCCGCAACCAGGGGTTGAGCTATAGCGAGCTAGCTTCGGCTCTGGATCTGAACCCAGTCTCGATCGGCACTCTCCTCGCTCGAGGGCAGCGGACTTTTCGAAAGGAGTACATCAGGCGATATGGCAAAGACTAATGAAACCGATCTCGGCCGATGGGTTGACAAGCGCCTTGGACAACTCGCTTCAGATCGCGGGTGGGAGCCGGACGCCACACGCGCTCTTGCATGCTTCTACGAAAAGCGGCGCGCCAGAAATATTCGCAACGTGGCCTGCGCCGCGCTGTCCATCACCGCCCTCTGGATAAGCTTGACGGCGTTCCCGAAATCACGAGAAATCGTTCGTCGGCTTTGGGCGGGATCAAGAATCGCAGATATCGGACAGGTTTCCGCCGATGTGAAGACCCTCAAGGACGGTGAAGGCGCGCCGGATTTTGTCTTGAAGGACGCAAACGGAGCCGATCTACGCTTGTCTGCCTATCGCGGGAAAGTGGTTCTGCTCAACTTTTGGGCCACGTGGTGCCACGGGTGCGCATTGGAGGTGCCGTGGTTGGTTCAGTTCGAGAAGGACTATCGGGACCGCGGGTTCACCGTGATCGGTGTTTCAATGGATGCCGACGGCTGGAAATCCGTGAAGCCCTTCCTTGCACGGGAAAAAGTGAATTATCCGGTCGTGATCGGCAATCAGAAGGTGGCTGCACCCTACGGCTTGGACGCAATGCCCATGACCTTCCTGATTGGTCGCGACGGGAAAATCGCCGCGACCTCCGTCGGCATAATCGACAGAGCAGCGTGCGAGCATCGGATTCGCGAGTTGCTGGCATCCGCCTCCCGTTAAGGGAGGAGCCTCGCTACTTTTCCCGCTGCCAGCTCATCTCGACGCGCACTGGTATCTCGTTCTTGATCGGGATCATCAGGAGCTTCGGTGGATCGATCTTGAAATCGGAAACCGTTGCCGGGATTGTTCCTGTCAGGCTAATGTCGCCGCCCTGCATCGTCAGCTGGAATAGAACTTGTTTGTAGTGGGCGGTCTGGCCGGCGAACTGGACTTCCAGGTCCGCATGGATCGGTCCGGCCTTGATCTCCGCTTCGGGCAATTCTGTGCGCACCACCACCATGGGGAACTCGGCGCCCCGGACCACTTCAATCATGTGCAGATCGCGGTTGCTGTCGCCCGAGTTGAACGACTTCACGGGAGCTGCGATCAGAAAATTGCATTGCCCGGCCTGGCAAACGCCCTTGCCTCGCGCCTCATGACTGACGCCATCCGCTTCATGCAGCGGATGAGAGACGTGATACGTGAGCGTGGACTTCTCCAGAACCCATTGACTGTCCGCCCGGACAATCGCGGGAAGCGTCAACAACAAGAGCACGGCTAATATCGGTTTCATGCATTCGCCCCTTTTTCAAGCTGCCGGTCGTCCGGTTACGTTCACCGATTCGCGGAAGAATCGTCCTCAACGATCGTGTCCGCGGAATGAGAGTGCCCCAGGCCCAGCGCCGCCGCGACGCGATGAGCCGAGCGAGAGGCCGACCCCGATTTGAGTGTCACGGACAAAATCGCAACTCCGTAAGCGGCAGCGGTGATGATCGCCACGTCGCTATGGTACTGCGCGATTCCGTGGACCTTTTCACCCTGACTTTTCTGACTGAACGCCATCTCTCCGAGAATGGGCGTCAGGATCATTCCCGGACCGTGAATCCAGGCCATCGCCTTGTGCAGCCGGATGTTCCCTTCCGTCTTGGTCCCTGGAATCTTGGGCGCAAAGATCGCATAGTACGCGCTGGCAAAATACAGGCCGGCTGTCGCCGAGCCGAGCGCGGCGTGCAAATCGCGGTCGGTCGAACTCGTGCTCTTGCCGCCGGCTAGCGCACCCGTAATCACAGTCGCTACCAGCGGGACGGTTGTGATCAGACCAAGCCGCTGGTGCATCTGGAGCATGTGCGACCGCTTGTCGAGACGCGCCTGCTCCTGTGGATTCGCCTTCGTCTCACTCGAAGGAAAGCCGAGTTCGGAGAGGGAGGGTGCGGCCGCATTCGACGAGGCCGCGAGGGAAAAATCGAGTGTCTGCGTTGCGGACTGCGTGACCGCGACTTTACCCGTCTTCGAAGCAAAGCCCGGAGCGGACGCCGAAACTTCGTAGTCTCCGGGGACGAGGTTTTTGACCGCATAGCTTCCCGCCGAGTCGGTTCGCGCCTCGATCGCTTCGCCCGTCGCAACGTTCTTGACGGAGACTGTGGCGCTGGCGACGGCGGTGCCGGAAGAATTCGTCACCTTGCCGGATATGGTGGCGCTCGCAACCTGCGCTTGCGCGCAAGGGGAGTACGCCAACCAAAGTACGACAAACATCAGAACCGGTAAGAACTTTGCCGCCTTCGGATTCATCCAGGATTTTCTCCATTGTATGATTTCGTGCAACCGCAACAACTCACGCCCACAGATGCCTTGCGCCTCGGGAGGGATGCATTCGCGGGCGGCAGTACGGGGCAAGCCTGTGGGTGGGCCGGCCGACGATTACAGAACGCCGTGCGCGCGGTTTGACGGTCTCTCGGAATCGGCCTGTCGCAACGCGTCGAAAACGCGCTGCGCCTGCGCTCTCGGCAATTCTGAGCCGAGTTCCTCGACGCTCAACTGGCGCAGCCGCGCAACGCTGCCGAACCGCCGCAGCAGCTTCTGCGCGGTGCGCTCGCCCACGCCGGGAATTTCGGTGAGTGAGGTGCGCAGCCTCCTGTTCGAGCGCCTTTGGCGGTGAAACGTGACAGCGAAGCGATGGGTTTCGTCGCGAATCTGCTGAACGAGGTGCAGAACGGGGGAATGCCGGTCGAGAACAATCGGCTCGTCCTCGCGTCCCATCACGTACAGAATCTCTTCCTTTTTCGCGATGCTCGCCACAGGCTGATTGATGACTTCGAGCTTCTCGAGCGCCTGCGCCGCTGCGTGGAGTTGCCCGATACCTCCGTCGATCAGGATCAGGTTTGGCAGCGGCTTCCCTTCCTCCTGCAAACGCCGGTAACGTCGTTCGACGGCTTCGCGCATGCTCGCAAAGTCGTCGCGTAACAGCCCGGCCGATTTCTCCTCGCCCTCCGCCATTTCCGCGCCGCGAATGATGAATTTGCGGTAATCGGATTTCTTCATCCGCCCGTCTTCCCACACCACCATCGAAGCGACTGTGTCCGAACCCTGAATGTGCGAAATATCGAAGCACTCGATTCGTTTTGGAGGTTCGGGCAACAAGAGAGCCGATTCAAGTGCCTCGGCGATGGCCTTCGAGGTCGGCTTCAGCACGCGGAATCGCTGCATGAAGGAATGCTCGGCGTTCTTCTCCACCAGTTCCAGAAACGCATGCTTCTGCCCACGCTGGGGATTGAGAATTTCGACACGGTGTCCGGCCGCCTCGGTCAGCACTTCCTCCAGCAGTTCCCGCTCCTCGAAATCGATTGGCGTGTGGATATATCGGGGAAAATATGTGGAGTCCAGATAGAGCTGCTTCAAGAGCGACGGCAGAAATTCCAACGGGTCGAATTCGTCCAGGTTCTCCCAATAAAAATCCCTGCGGTCCACAACGCGGCCGCCACGCAAATGAAAGAGATTCACCGCCGCTTGCGGAGCCTCCGCGTACCAGCCGAGCACGTCCGTATCATCGCCCGAAGCCGCCGCGATCTTCTGCCGCTCCTCCATTTCTTCCAGCGTGCGCAGCAGATCGCGATAACCGGCCGCTTCCTCGTACCGCTGCTCCGCCGACGCGCCCTCCATGCGTTCTTCGAGGCTGCGCGAAAGATCGCTGCGCCGGCCCTCCAGAAACAGCCGCACATCGCGCGCCGACTCCGCGTAACGTTCGTCGGTGACCAGCGATTCCACGCACGGCCCCAGACAGCGGTGAATGTAATACTGCAAACACGGTCGTGGGTGAAAGCGCGCCAGATCCACCGTGCACGACGGCACCAGAAAATGCTTGTGGATCAGGTGCACCAGCCGGTACGCAAGACTTGCCGGAAAATACGGCCCGAAGTAGAGTGAACCGTCCTGTTTCAGCCGGCGCGTGACGTATACGCGCGGATGCTTTTCGAATGCCGTGTAGCGAATGTACGGATAGGTTTTGTCGTCGCGCAGCAGGACGTTGAATTTCGGCTGGTGCTGCTTGATCAGGTTGTTTTCCAGCGCCAGCGCTTCTTTTTCGTTGTCGACGACGATGTATCCGACATCCGCGATCTCGCGCACCAGCGACCCGGTTTTCGCGTCCTCCCATTTGGATTCGAGGAAATAGGACCGGACCCGCGATTTCAGCGACCGGGCTTTTCCCACATACAGGATCGTCTCGGCGGCGTCTTTGAACAGATACACGCCCGGCTGCGTGGGCAGGTTGGCGACTTTTTCTTTCAGGTCCATGGATACGCTTTACAATAATACGCTACGCCGCTGCTCGAGCGCGCTTCGCTTCGAGGCAGGAAGCAACTGCCCGTGCTCCCGAGCCGTCCAATTGGAAAGGAGGAATGCCGGTGCGCCGAACGCTTCTCGTTCCGATCTGCTCGTTGTTTTTGTTCGCCGCTGCTGCGGCGGGAAGCGGCCATGCGCTGCCCGTGCAATCATCGCAGCCGCAGACCGGACAATCGGGGAAATCGACTCAACAGCAGTCATCCTCGAAGGGCTATTCCAGTTCGGAGAAAAAGCAGGCGGAAGCACAGTCTCCCGGCGACCATCCTAATCAGGCGCCCGATCCTCACAAGTACGATCGCTACAATGCCGAGAAGGACATCGAAGTCGCCACTTTCTACATGCACAAAGGCGATCCCGACGCTGCGATCCCCCGCCTCGAGGAAGCCTCCCGGCTTCAGCCCGACTACGGCAAGCCCCGCCTCCTGCTGGCTGAGTGCTACGAGAAAAAACACGATCCCGCGAGCGCGGCCAGGTACTTGAAGGAATATCTCAAGGTTTATCCGCACGCGCCCGACGCCGAGAAAGTCCAAAAGAAAATCGAGCAATTGGAGAAGCAGGCGCAGTAACGGCGGAATGCGGCCGCCTCAGGCGGGAAAGCGCTCCAGGAACTTCATCGCTCGCCCGAAATCCGCGAATTTCTTTTCCTCTTTGCGAAACCGGGCGGAATGCGATTCTCTTCGGCACCGCGCGAACTTCATGGGATGTTTCAAGTGCAGCATCTCATGGTAAAGCACGTACGCTACGACATGCTCGGGCACGTTCTGTTTGTCGAGCAGGCGATTGATCACGATTTGATTGAGCGCGGGATCAAAGCAGCCAAGCTGCGTACGCCACGCGCGCTGGCTCCAGGCAAGGCGCGGACGTTTTAACCGTTTGCGAAAATAACGCCGGTTGAGGCCGTCGAACATCGGTGCCAGATCGTGGTGGACGCCCGAAGGTCGATGCTCCATCCGCCGCGCTCGGTGTTGTCGAAACGCGAGCAATTGCCGTCGCGTCGATCGCGCGTACGAAAACGCCCGGTATGTCTCCAGCAGTTCTCGTGGCGTCCTGCGACGGTAGAGTCGCGCCAGCAGAATTGCCGCCGCCGCTTCCACTACCTGTCTTGAGGCCGACCGCAGCGCGTCCGAAAGCCGCACGTAAGCGGTGTCCTCGCGCAGCCGGATCGTGTGCGTCAAATCCGCGTAAGGATGGTACTCCACCACGAACTGAGGCGGCCGTCCTGCGCACCCCAGGCGCGTATAGATGCGCTGGAAAATGCGCTCGCCGCCCGGCACCGGACCTCCGCGCTGGCCCGCTTGCCTCAATTCTGTTTCCTCCGAACGGGAGCGGGCAGCATCTCCTTCAGCGCTTGCTGCGCGTCCGAAACCGCATCCTTGGTTCCGTCGATCGCGTCCTCGAGCGTATCGTTGTAATCGTCGAAATCCGGCCCTTTGGCGTCTTCGATCTTCTGAAGCGCAGCCAGGAATTCCTTACCCTTCGACTCCAGTAACTTGAGTTCCGGATGGATATTCAACTGCCTGTCCTTCGCCTCATCGATCTCGCCGGCGGCGTCGTCGAGGCATCCGGAATACCCGTTCATCAATCCGTTCAGGATGTCGCCGCGGTGCGCTTCCGGAACGGTCCGCGTCAGTTCGTATTGAAATTTCTTGAGGCGATCCTCTGCGAACGAAAGATAGAGTTTGATGCGGTCGCCCGGGTTCTGCCTCTCGCGAATCTTGTCCGCTTCGGCATCCGTCAGATAATCCCTTCTTCCTTGCGGAGCCGCAGATGCGCGCGCGGTGCCCGCGGCGGCGATCAGCATCCATACGAGCGACAGGATGCTCACGATTTTTATTTTCGCGCAGGGCACGGAAATCCTCTCCCTCTTCTAACCCTTTTTCTTCTCCGAATCCAGTCCCGCAGCCGGCTGGCGCGGAAAGAGTTCATCGATCAAGTGCCGGTTCAGCGTGTCGAGATTGTCGCGAATTCCCTGAAACGGCTTCTGCTCGTCTCCCGAGAATCCGACCATCAGGTAATTCAGTCGTCGCAGTGCCTCGCGCACGGAAATTTGCAGCTCCTTGAAGCCGGAGGAATGCTTTTCGGCGTTCGTGCCCGTGGCGTCGAGAGCCTTTGCGACGGAATCCGCCTGTGTTTCGTACTCGCGCGCCCCTTTCAACGCTTCGTCAAGATTGTTGTTTCCAGCCTGCTTTTCGATTTCCTCGAATTCCACCCTGCCCAGATGCACCATCAGCTTCGCCTTGTGCACCGGATCGGTTTCCTGCTCGAACTTGGCCCGGTCTTTGGCCAAATCTTCCTTGTGGCTATGGCCGAAGATGAGCGGGAGGGCGATCATCCACAATCCGGCGATGCGTAGGCTTGCGAACAAGAGCGTCTACCTCTTTTTCTCTTGCAGCTGGCGCTTCAGGAACCGCGCGCGTTCCGAAGCCACAAAATACATGTCGCTGTTCAGATCCTTGTTCAACTCGAGGAACTTCTGATACGCATCCAGCGCCTGAGCGGTTCCTCCCAGCTTGTCGTAACAGGCCGCGCGAAGAAAGAGACTTCCCAGTGGAAGCGGTTTCCGCTGCGAGAGCAGATTGAGGCCCTGCAGCGCGGCCTGATAATTGCCGCTCGCGTATTCCGCTGTCACCAGCGTCCCCAGCACGTCGTTGGAGCCGGGCTCCATTTTGAACGCCGCGCTCAGAAACCGGATCGCATCGGGATAATCTTTCTTTTCGAGGTAGGCGCGGCCCAGTGCCGCCGGATATTGGGCATCGCGGGGATTCAAAGTCTCCAACTTCTCCAGGACCGGAATCGCCGCGTCGTACTTATTCTCGCCGAGATACGCCTGCGCGCGCAGGCCCAGCGCAGCCGCGTCTTCCGGCTTGAGCGCCGCGGCACGATCGAGCTCGGCGATTCCGTCGTCGAACTTGCCCGCGTTGATCAGGATGGATGCGCGGTCCACCCGCGCATTCGCGTCATTCGGCTTTGATTTCAGATAATCGTCCAGTTGTGCCGCGGCCTCGTCCGGCTTCTTCTCCGCGATCAGCGCCTCCGCAAGACCCAGATGCGCGCGCGCTGAATCGGGCCGCAGAGCAATCGCCGCACGGAATTCCGCCTCGGCTTCGCCCGGACGATTCGCGCCGAGCAGTGCGTGCCCTAACGCCTCCCGAATTTCGAGATCCTTCCCGTCGAGTTTCTCCGCAGCCCGATACTGCTCGGACGCTTCCGGAATTTTTCCCGATTGCTCCAGTGCAACACCTGCCAGGAATCGCGCGTGCGCGTCCGCCGGGGCAAGTTCCGCAGCCTTTTCGAGGGGCTCGACGGCGTCTGCCGGCTGCCGTAGTTCGAGCAGCGTCATTCCCAGATTTGTGTACGCCGCGTCCATTTTCGGATCGAGCTCAATCGCCTTCGCGTACTCCGGCTTGGCATCGGCCGGACGCTCCATCGCCGTGTAGGTGTATCCGAGCTGGAAATGAGCGTAGGCGCTGTTCGGGTTCTTTGCGAGATACGCCTCGTATTTCTGCGACGCCGTCGCGTAATCCTTCTGATCGAGCGCCGTCCGCGCGTCCGCCAGAAGCTTCTGCAGCATTTCCGCTTCGGGGTCGTGAACGCGTTTCCGGCTGGTGCCCACCGTCTGCGCGAATGCGGCCGGCGCTGCGCTCATGACGAGGAGCAGGGCGCCGCATGCCGCGATCCGGAGGAAAGCGCGCTGCGTCATGGTCGGGAGGAATTGCCCGTCCCACCGTTCTGCCCGGAGAGCGATGAGTGGTTCTTGTGGTTGCCGTTGGCCGCGTTCAAAGCCGCGGCAAGAAACCGGCCCGTGTGCGATTGCGAGTTGCGTGCCACCTGCTCGGGCGTTCCCGCCGCCACCACGCGCCCACCCGCGTCGCCGCCTTCCGGCCCGAGGTCGATCATCCAGTCCGCGCACTTGATCATGTCCAGGTTGTGCTCGATCACCAGCACCGAAGCGCCGCCCTCGATCAGTTTACGGAACGCCGTGAGCAACTTCTGAATGTCGTCGAAATGCAAGCCGGTCGTCGGCTCGTCGAAAATGTATAGAATCCCGGCGTTCTCCTGACGAGTGAGATGCGCGGCCAGCTTCAACCGTTGCGCTTCGCCGCCGGAGAGCGTCGTTCCCGATTGCCCCAACCGCAGGTAGCCGAGTCCCACCTCCTCCAGCACGCGCAATCGCGACGTCACTTTCGGATGCGCCGCAAAAAAAGCGAGAGCCTCGCGCACAGTCATCTGCAGGACGTCATGAATATTCTTGTCCCGATAGAGAACCTCGAGCACGCTGCTCTTGTACCGCGTTCCCCGGCACTCCTCGCATACCAGCTCGACATCCGCCAGAAAGCGCATCTCCACGGTGACCGTCCCGTCGCCCTGGCATGCCTCGCAGCGCCCACCCGCGATATTGAACGAGAAGTCGCCGGAGCTGAGGCCCCGCTTCCTCGCCTGCGGCGTCGCCGCAAAGACTTCGCGAATCGGATCGAACGCTTTCAGGTAGGTCGCCGGATTTGACCGCGGCGTCCGCCCGATCGGCGACTGGTCGACCATCTCGATGGCCGTCAGCGCCGCGTCGCCGTCGATGCGGTCGCAGTACTCGCGCCAGTTTCCACCCGTCCGTTTCGCCTGCAGGGCCTTGTAAAGCACGTCGTACACCAGCGTCGATTTCCCCGATCCCGAAACCCCCGTAATCGCCACCAGCAGTCCGAGCGGAATCATCACGTCGGCGCCTTGCAGATTGTGGCTTCGCGCGCCCTCGATTTTCAGAAACTTGCCTTGCGGCCTTCGTCGCCGTTGCGGAACCGCAATGCGCAAATCGCCTCGCAAATAGCGTCCGGTGAGCGATTGCGCGTCCGAGAGCAGCGCCTCGCGCGTTCCCGCAAAAATCACCGCGCCACCGTGTTCGCCGGCTCCGGGGCCCAGGTCGAGCACGTAGTCCGCCGCGAGAATCGTGTCCGGATCGTGCTCCACCACCACCAACGTATTCCCGAGGTCGCGCAGCCCCTTCAATATATCGATCAACCGGTTCGTGTCGCGCGGGTGCAGTCCGATCGACGGCTCGTCCAGTACGTACAGCGCGCCGACCAGATGCGATCCGAGCGACGTGGCCAGTTGAATGCGCTGCGCTTCCCCACCTGATAGCGTCGACGTCAGCCGGTCCAGCGTCAGGTACTCCAATCCAACTTCGTCCAGAAAGCGCAGCCGCTGCTGAATTTCGATCTGGACCTTGTCCGCGATCTCCGCCTCCCCCGGGCTCAGTTTCAACGTATCGAAGAAGGGCCGGGCTTCCCTTACCGTCATCTGGCAGACTTCCGTAATCGATCGCCCCGCCACTTTCACCGCGCGCGCCTCCGCTCGCAGCCGCGTGCCGTTACACTCCGGACACGTCGCGTACCCGCGATAGCGGCTCAGAAAAACGCGAACGTGCAGCTTGTACTTCTTCCGTTCCAGCCAACCGAAAAATCCCTTTACGCCGGGATAATCTGCTCCGCGATCTCCTTCAATAATCGCTTCGCGTTGCGCCTCAGTCAGATTGCGAAAGGGAACCTCCACTGGAATCCCCTTCGCCCGCGCGAACTTCCGCATCTCTATCGCGAGTTGCCGGTACCGCGGCTTCGTCCACGGCTCGATCGCGCCGTTCGCCAGCGACTTGCTCTTGTCGGGAATCACGCGGTCGATGTCGAAATCAATCGTGTTGCCGAATCCCTGGCAGCGTGGGCATGCGCCATACGGATTGTTGAACGAGAAAAGTCGCGGCTCGGGTTCCTGATACGAAGCGCCGCATTTTTTGCAATCGAACCGCTCGTTGAAGACGAGCCGTTCCGGTTCGCCGCGCGGCGCTTCCGGAGCAACTTCTCCTTGTGGAACAAATTCGATGATTGCTTCGCCGCCGCCCTCGCGGTAGCAAATTTCGATCGAATCCATCAGGCGCGAGCGCATTTCCGGTGAGACCGCGAGCCGGTCCACCAGTACATACACGGGCTTCGCGAAATCGACATCGAGCAGGTCCTCCGGCGTCGCAAACTCGAAGACTCGCCCGCCCTGATACAGCCGGTTGAACCCGCGCTTCCGCAGGCTGACCAGCGCTTCCCGCACCGCTTCCGCCGACGACTGCCTGCGCTTTGACGCTCTTACTTTCAAGAGCGGGGGAGCCGCCGTCCCTTCAGCCTGAACTCTCGCGTTTGGGGCTGCCGCCTCCTGGGCTTCCGGAGAACTTTCAGGCGCCGGACTTCCCTCGGAGATCGTTCGCCGCGAAACCACCGCGCCCTTCTTACCCGCCTCCGGCGCGAGCTTCAACTCGTACAAAACGTAGAAGCGCTGGCCTTCGTCCAGCGCCAGCACGCGTTCCGCGATTTCATCCAGCGTGTCTCGCCGGACTTCTTCCCCGCAGCGCAGGCAAAACGTATGTCCCACGCGCGCGAATAGCAGCCGCATGTAATCGTAGATCTCGGTCGCCGTCGCCACGGTCGACCGCGGGTTTCGGGTGGTATTCTTCTGGCGGATGGAAATCGCAGGGGCGATTCCGGTGATTTCGTCCACATCGGGCTTTTCGATGCGTTCGAGGAACTGCCGCGCGTACGCCGAGAGCGATTCGATGTATCGCCGCTGCCCCTCCGCGTACAGCGTATCGAAGGCCAGGCTCGATTTCCCCGACCCCGAAACGCCGGTCACCACCGTAATCGCATTGTGCGGGATCGTGACGTCGATATTCTTCAGGTTATGGACGCGGGCCCCGCGGACCCGTATCTCCTCCGTGTCGTCGCCCTCGCGCTCTGTAGGGAGGGCGGCGGATTCCCCTGCACTACCTCTCGACTGGGCAATCAATCTGCGTCGCGCGGACCGGCGGGCGATTTCCTCCGCACTTCCAGGCGCGGACTTCTCAGTGGACTTTGTCGCCATGGGTGTAAACCAAAAATTATACGCGCCTCGCAGAACGCGGGCAAATAAGCCCTCGCGCCGGCACTTTCCGCTTCCAGGCGCTGCTTTCGGATTGGCCCCGGACTTCGCTGAGACTTGCCAGCCTTCTTGAGCGCCGCTATCATCGCAAGCATGCTCGATTCGACGGAGGCGATAAACATGAGACGCTTCGCCGCCATTTTTCTGGCTGCAATCGTGGTTCTGCTCGGCGCCCGCACGACCTCGGCTCAGGAATGGGCCCGCGCTCGGCTCGACAAGTCTCCTCGTCACCTGGAATGGGCCACCGTGAAAGACGGGCGTCGCAAGGTCGACACGCTCATCGTCTATCCGCAGGCGAAGGACAAGCGCCCCGTCGTCCTCGTAATCCACGAAATTTTCGGCCTCACCGACTGGGCCCAATTGGTGGCCGACGAGATTGCGGAGCATGGCTATATTGCCGTTGAACCCGACCTTCTCTCCGGTATGGGTCCCAACGGCGGCCGCACGACGTCTTTCACGCAGCAGCAGGCCATCGAGGCGATCAGTCATCTCAA
>DATGHM010000025.1:0-3869 GCA_035307985.1 Candidatus Acidiferrales bacterium | reverse complement strand
ATCATTCCATAGGCGTAAGCAATCGTTACTGCCCATTTTCTCCACGTAGCCTTTTTCCCTTCCAAGCTCTTCATTTCGCTTACCTCCTCGTAATTCGCAGATGACTTCAAAACGCTATTGCCCCGAGCCTTTACTTGACTGCATGTCTGGGGAAGTGAGTTTGAACCCATCAGTCGCGCTGTATCCGTCGACACGAACCAGCTCCTTCACGCGCCGTCCTGCAGGCGTGCGGACGATGAATGCGAGTAGGTTTATCGTCTCGGCAATGAGTTCCGGCTGTGGCGGAACGCCCGCTTCCTCGACCAGACTCGACAGCCTCGTCAGCGCAGCCTTCGCGCTGTTGGCGTGGATCGTTGTGACTCCGCCCGGATGGCCAGTGTTCCACGCTTTGAGCAGCGCGAGTGCTTCGGCGCCTCGCACCTCGCCGATGATTATTCGGTCGGGGCGCAGCCGCATGGTCGTCCGTACCAGCCGCGTCATGTCCGCGGCCTCGGCGGTGTGGAGTTGGACGAGGTTCTTCGCGCGGCATTGGATTTCGAGAGTGTCCTCGATGATCACGTAGCGCTCGTTCGGATCGGAACGCTCGACCATTTCATTGATGAGTGCGCCAGCCAGCGTGGTCTTGCCCGAGCCGGTCCCGCCCGCGATTACGACGCTGCATCGTGAATCGACGGCTTCACGTAGGATACGAGCGTGCGCATCGCTCAGGATTTCGTCCCGTACGTAGTCGTCGAGCGTATAAAGGACCTGGGCCGGCTTGCGCATGACGCAACAGGGCTTTCGGGCAACGGGCGGAAGGAGTCCCTCAAAGCGAATTCCCCCGATCAGGAGTTCGCCTTCAACAATGGGATTGACTGAGTTCACCACGCTGCCAAGTGACGAGGCGACGGTGCCGATCAGGCTTTCGACCTGCGAAGCCGCGATCACTAAGCCGGCTTCGTGCATTCCCTTTGCGTACGATTCGAACCACACCCGGCCGTCCTCGTTGACGATGATCTCGGTGACGTTCGGATCGTCGATCGCGGCGAGAATCCGTGGGCCAAGTTGCCTCCGGAGCAGCTCGTCCAGCCGCCGGTCCTGGGTCTGCTGCGTCGAGATCATTCGTTGCCTCCGCGAGATTCCGCGGTGGAGTTGTCTTCTCTCGGATGATCGCCGCTCTGGGACTCGCCCGAGCTGGCAACAGGCTTCTTTCCGTTCGCGCCCGCAGATTCCATCTGCTTGATGGTGTCTTCGACCTCGAGCCGCCATCCATGGTGCCGTCGCTCTCCACTGGCCAGAGCTCGTTCGCGCTGGGCCTCGGGAATTTCTGGGAGGTGGGTAAGCATGCTCAGAGCGAATTGATCGAGCATGGCAAGAAGCATCGTCACCTGTTTGCTCAGCGGCCGGATGGCCTGGGCGATGTAGGTACGATTCGTGTCGATAATTTTCTTTTCAGTTGCCGCCAATTTGGACTCGGACAGGCTGACGGCCGCGCGTCCGTTTGACTGG
Organism: Candidatus Acidiferrales bacterium; assembly: GCA_035307985.1. Taxonomy (GTDB): domain Bacteria; phylum Acidobacteriota; class Terriglobia; order Acidiferrales; family UBA7541; genus Palsa-295. The sequence goes on along the minus strand of DATGHM010000025.1, from coordinate 2,381 downwards.
ACCAGACGCTCCTGGATGTAACGTGAGAGCGAAAGGCCCACCGCGTCAGCGTCTTCCTTCAATCGAGCGAAGTCGTCGTCACCGACATACGCAGTAAGTTGTCGCCTCAAAGTAGTCTCTCCTTCTTCCGTCCGCGGTTTGTGATGGCTGCGGCGTCGCCCGCGTGATCAACAGCGAATTTCAGAAACGCGAGCTGCGGAACCGGCTGCGGTTCGGCCGCCTTTCCGAGAGAATTGATTTCCGCTGCTGATCGATCCTCGGCGAGACTTTTCGTTTTCTGCGTGATTGGACTGGATACGGACGATGCCGTCACTGCGTTCGCGGTCTTCTCGGCGGCAGTTGAGTTCGCAATGCGATCACTTTTCAACGGGGCCTGGATCGCCGCTCGTTGTTTGAAGAACGGCTCGGTGTAATACCGGAGTTTGGCGGCGCGAATCGCCGGCCGTCCGCTGGCGAAGATCAAAGCCTCGCTGTCATTCAGGCGCATCGCCTCGTCTGGCGTAAGCAGTGGTCGCGCGACTTCAGGCTCCGACACGCTCGCTCCCGAATTCGAGATCGTCCGATGCACGTGGCGAACCGTGGTCTCGCCCGTCATCTGGGAGAGCAGCCGCCCGGTCTCGATGCCATTGGGCCTGAACGCTACGCGTGTGTCACAGTTCGACGTGATCGTCTCATCGCGGCCGTAGGCGCGATGAATCTGGGTGATGTCCTGGGTGATCAAGCATGCCTTGATCCCGTATCCTGCGATCAGGGACAGCGACTCGGCGAACATCTCGAGGCGTCCGAGAGTCGGGAATTCGTCGATCATCAGCAGGAGCCGGTGTCGGGAGCCTGCGACCGCACGCCCATCGCGGTATTCAAGTCGCTCCGTCAGCCGGTTCAGGATCTGGGCCAGCACCAGCCGCATGAGTGGCCTCATACGGTCCTGATCGGCGACCGTGACCGCGATATATAGCGAAAGCGGCCGGCGGTGATTGACCAGATCGTCGATGCAAAAGTCCGAAACGGCGGTGTTGGCCGCGATCACCGGATCGCGGTAGAGCCGCAGAAAGCCCTTCACCTCCGAGATGACCGAAGCCCGCTCCTTCTCCGCCATGTCGAGCAAACTGCGCATCCCACCGGCTACCAACGGATGAGTCCTAGTCGGATTGCCATGCGCGTCCTTCCAGCCGAGAGCGCCCGTGGGGTCATGTTCGGCGCGCATCAGGTGCTCGACGGTTTGGTCGGCTTTCCGTTCCGGATCGAAAAGCAAGTTGCCGACTCCGCCAAGCGTAGGTTCGCCTCCTTCATAGAGCCTGTGGAGGATGAACGCCTCGAATGCCTCTGAGCCAGCGCGGGACCAGTGGTCCGGGAGTCCGCGGCCGTCAGGGTCCAGCAGCGGCTGCACGATGTTCTGTACGTCGCGCACCTCGTAAGGTGTGCGCAGCCGCACCTCAGCGAGCGGGTTGAAACGTGCCAGTCCCGATTCGGGTGAGGCTGGCTCGAACTTGAGACAGAGCTGGCCCAGGCGCTTGCGGGCACCGGCAGTCAGGGCCCAGTTCTCGCCCTTGAGGTCGTGAACGATGACAGAGTGCGGCCATGTCAGCAGCGTCGGGATCACGATCCCTCTGCCCTTGCCACTCTGCGTCGGCGCGAAGACGAGGATGTGCGTGCGACCGCACTCACGGATGTGCGATCGTCGCCATACACCCAGATAAACGCCGGCGCGTTGCGTGACAGGTTTTAGAAGTTTCGCGCGCTCGGCGATCCTGCGAAGCCTCCGCGGCAGAAAGTGGCGTTTGTCTACGAGTCCGGCCGCTCGAAGATCCCTGGTGTTGGCCCAGCGTGCCGATCCATGCAGGTCGGATGGATTGCGAAACCCTTTGTCGCGGGCGACCGCTATCGCGCCCATCGCCATTACGCTCAGGGCAATCATCGGGTAGACGGCCTCGTGCGTACACAGCTCCCAGAGCGGCGCGAGGGTCGGTTCGGAGTGCCAGCGCCACCACCAGACCATCCAGTCCCATGGATGGTAGAGCAGTCCGATCAGGGGAAAATAACACCATGGTGCGCCGAGAGTGCGCGAGTAACCGAAGAGTCGCGCGGCGTGTTGGGTCGTCACCCAATTGACCACAACGACGGCAACTCCAAGCGTGAGCATAGCGACAATCTTGGTCTGCCTGAGACTCGCATCAGAGGCGGTCCCTGACAGCCGATAGGGACGCTGTTCAGCCATGGCGATCCCTCCGTTTGTCGAAGTCGCGATCGAGTCCGTGATCACGGTCATGCCGCTGGCTGCGCGCCCGGCTCTTGATGATGTCTTTCGACTGCTGGCGCTCGCGAAGATTCCGCTCGTGGTCTTGCGATAACTCCCAGCGTGCTTCGCCAAGCCGCCGGGCGAG
>DATGHM010000024.1:0-25032 GCA_035307985.1 Candidatus Acidiferrales bacterium | reverse complement strand
GAACTCGGGGTGAAGGGCGGAGATCGAGTCGGGTTGTTTGCACCGAACTGTCCGGAGTGGCATACGGCTGACTTCGCGATCCTGGGTCTTGGCGCGGTGAACGTGCCGATCTATTTCAACGAGTCTCCCGACCGGCTCGCTTACATCCTGAACGACTCGGGTGCGCGCGTCGTGATCACGGTAGGCACATCGCAAGCACAGAAGCTTGGGGCGGTGCGCGCGAAGACGCCATGCGTGCAGCAGGTGATTTCCGCGGGGCTGCCGCCTGGCACAGGTGGCGCGATTCTCTACGAAACGCTGATCGCTGGCGCCCAAGGGGAAGACAGCGCGGCGGTGGCCGAATACCGCAAGAACTCGGAGCAGGTGACTCCCGGCCAATTGGCAACGATCATCTATACGTCCGGAACCACGGGCGAGCCCAAGGGTGTGATGCTAAGCCAATCGAATCTGAGTTCGAATGTGAAAGATTCGATGAGCGGGCACGAATTCAAGCGCTCGGACCTGGCGCTCGAGTTTCTGCCGTTGGCCCACGTTTACGAGCGCATCACGGGCTATGGCTATATCTTCAACGGCGTTCCCGTGGCGTATGTGGAACGGATGGAGGACGTGCCGCAGGCGTTGCTCGAAGTGCATCCCACGTTTGCGGCGGCCGTGCCGCGGTTTTTCGAGAAGATCTACGCGAAGATTCTCGACCAGGGGCATCACGAGGCGGCATGGAAACAGAAAGTCTTTGATTGGGCATTGCGCGTCGCGCAGGAGGCGATGCCCTGGCGCGCGTACGGAAAAAACGCGCCGCTTGGAGTGAAAGCGCGATGGCGTGTGGCGAACGCGGTCGTCTACAAGAAGATTCGCGCCGGGCTCGGCGGGCAGCACCAGCGGTTCGTCTCGGGCGGCGGGCCGCTCGCGAAGGAATTGGCTGAATTCTTCTGGTCGGTGGGCGTGGAGGTCTATCAGGGGTATGGGCTGACGGAAACGTCGCCGGTGGTATCGACGAACACGCCGAAGGCAAACAAAGTTGGAACCGTCGGGCGGCCGATCCCGAACGTTCAGGTGAGAATCGCGGAGGACGGGGAGATTTTAGTGAAGGGTCCATGCGTGATGCGGGGCTACTACAACAATCCGGACGACACGCGCGCGACGATTTCCGAAGATGGCTGGCTGCGCAGCGGCGACATCGGGAAACTTGACGAAGACGGCTATCTGATCATCACCGACAGGAAAAAGGAGTTGTTGAAGACGGCGGCGGGGAAGTTCGTGGCTCCGGCGCTGATCGAGAATCTGCTGAAGACGTCGCCGTTCATTGCGAATGCCCTGGCCGTCGGCGACAAACGCAAATTCGTTTCCGTGCTGGTGGTGCCGAATATAGCGGCGCTCGAAGAACGGGCCCGCAAAGAAGGGCCCGAGTTCGCGAGTGCCGCGCGCATGCTGGCAGACGGCTGGACGCGCGACCTGTTCACGCGGGAGATCGCACGGTTGACCGAGAGGCTTGCGCAATACGAAAAACCGAAGCGCTTTGCGCTGATCGAACAGGATTTTACGTTCGCCAACGGGCAGTTGACGTACACGCTCAAGCCAAAACGCCGCGTCATCGAGCAGAATTACGCGGATGTTATCGAACGGCTGTACGCGGACGTCGAGGAGCCAAGGCCGGAGAAGGCCAGGACGTAGAGGAGAGGCAAGCGATACAGGACGTAACGGAGGCAGAGGAAGTAAAAGAGAAAACTCACGGCGACATTTCGAGTGCGTTTGTCCTGTACTTCCTTTACTTCCTCGACTTCCTCTACCTCAGTTCGGTTGGCGTAGAATGGAGCGGGAGAAGGTGATGATCGATCCACTGAATGATTCGCTGGTGATTGCGGGCCGCAGCTTTGGTTCGCGGCTCATTATCGGGACGGGGAAATACCGCAGCTTCCAGGAAATGGCGCGGGCTCTCGAGGCGTCGGGAGCGGAGGTCGTGACCGTTGCTGTGCGGCGCGTGAATCTGAGCGACCGCTCGAAGGAGTCGCTGCTCGACTACATCGACCGCAAGAATTTCTTCCTCCTGCCCAACACGGCCGGATGCTACACGGCGGATGAGGCCGTACGCGCGGCGCGGCTCGGACGCGAGGTCGGATTGTCGGAGTGGGTGAAACTGGAAGTGATTGGCGACCAGCAGACGCTTTTCCCGGACACCGAGCAACTGATCGCGGCGACAAAAACCCTTGTGAAAGAGGGATTCGTCGTGCTGCCTTACACCAATGACGATTTGATTGTCGCGCGCAAGCTGATTGATGCAGGAGCTTCGGCGGTGATGCCGCTGGGGGCGCCGATCGGGTCGGGCATGGGGATCCAGAACATGGCGAATTTGCGAATCCTGCGCGAGCGCATTACGGAAGTGCCGCTGATCGTTGATGCGGGCGTGGGAACGGCTTCCGATGCCGCCATCGCCATGGAGTTGGGCGCCGATGGCGTGCTGATGAACACGGCGATTGCAGGCGCACAGGACGCGGTGCTGATGGCAGAGGCGATGGGCGCGGCGGTCGAAGCGGGACGCAAGGCGTTTCTTGCCGGTCGCATCGAAAAGAAACTGTACGCGACGGCGTCGAGCCCCCTGCAAGGCGTCGTACGCTGAAGAAATCCTTAAAGCACAGATGAACATCGGGCCTTCAGCCGTAGGCCGACAGCCTAGCGGAAAAGGACGTGCCAGGTGAGGTCGACGAGGGCGTGGACGAGCGCGCCGGGCAGCAGCGAGCCCGTCTTCATGTAAGCGCGGCCGTAAAATAGTCCCGCGATGGTCGCGAGCAGCACGTACTTCCAGTTCGGCGCCGGCGCATGCAGGATGTGCGAAAAGCCGAAGATCACCGAAGCGACGAGCAGCGCAGCCCATTTGTTCTTGAAAGTCCGCGTCAGGCAGTTCTGCACGATTCCACGAAATAGAAATTCCTCCGGCCATGCAGTGAAAAACAAGATCCCGATTGCGGCGATGGGCAGCGAACGAACGCGTGTGAGGCTTGGGCCGAACGTGATGAAATGGATTGTGATTCCCAGCGGAATCGCGATGGCGGCGAAAATCAGGAAGCTGAAGAGGAACGCCGAACCGAAGCCGGGGCGCCATTCGACGGCATAGCCGACGCCGTCGAGCCGGCGAAGAAGAACGTAAGCGGCGACCGCGGTCGAGAGAGCCATGAGAATCGAAAGCGTGTGCTCCAGCGGCGGCGGATAGGGGAAAATGCGGTAAAGCATGCGGTACGGCGGCTCGAGCCAGACGGCGATCCAGATGAAAATTGCAGCGGCGTAATCTTCCCAGGTGCCCGGCGGTTTTCCCGTACTGCTCGCCAGCAGGAGCGCGGGAATTACGGCGTAGGCTACCCCCGCGAGCAGCCAACGTCCGCTGCCTGTCACTCCAAGCGAATAGACGATCGCGGCCCCGAGCGGAACCAGCGGTGCAAGCGCGCGTCCGTGGCCGCCCAGGAAAGTGCGCGCGCCTTCCAGGACGCTTGGCGCGGCGAGCCAGAACTCGAAGGCGAATAGCGCGGCAGCAATGCTGAGCGCGATCACAAATCGATGGCCGCTGAAGCCGAGCCAGACGCCGAAGACAGCGGTTCCTGCCACGATGATGGCCCAGACTGTGATTGCGGTCGGCAGCCGCATCTGCCACGATCGGGAATTCGCGTTTGGCATCGCGAATGATTTTAGCGGAGGCGCGTCGACGAATCGAGCGAGCGCGGGTTCCCGCGAGCAAACGGCGACCTGAGGGCTGCGTAGGAAAATGCATTGAAAGATGCCGGCACATTCTCTTTGCTCAGGGCCGGCAAGATGCCGGCGCCACAAAAAGCGATGAGCCAGGCTGCAAAAGGACGGATCGCCTACATCGACTGGATGCGCGGGCTGGCGTGTCTGCTGATGTTTCAGACGCACTGCTACGATTCGTGGCTGGGCGGGGCGGCGCGCAAGAGCGCGTTCTTCGGCTGGTCGCAACTGGGCGGGACACTCCCGGCGCCGTTGTTTTTGTTTCTCGCGGGAATTTCGTTCGCGCTGGTGACGGACCGGATGCGGCGCAAGGGAATCTCCGCGAACCGGATTGCAGCGACGACGATCCGCCGCGGGGCGGAGATTTTCGCGCTGGGTCTGCTCTTTCGCGTGCAGGAATTCGTCCTGGGGCAGCCCTGGTCGCCGTGGACCGACCTGCTGCGCGTCGACATTCTGAACACGATTGGGATATCGCTGATCCTCATGGGGATTGCGTGCCGCCTGGTCAGGACGCGCGCGGCGAATACCGTCCTGGCGGTCGTACTCGCGGCGGGAATCGCCATGGCGACTCCGCCCCTGTGGACTACATGGCAGCCGCACTGGCTGCCGTGGTTTCTCGAGTCCTATATCAATGGCGTGCACACGTTCGGAAAACCGCAGCCGTGGCTCTTTCCGATTTTTCCCTGGGCCGCGTTCGCGTTCGCCGGTCTGGCGGTGGGATTCCCGCTGCTGAGTGACCGGGCCACCACAAATCTGGCCAAGGCGACGGCAATTGCGGGTGTGGCAGGTTTGGCGCTCTTCTTTCTATCGACCCGGCTCGACGCCCGGCCTGAAGGTCTGTATGCCGTCTACGACTATTGGCACACGAGTCCGAACTTTTTCCTGGCGCGCGTGGGCGTGCTTCTGATGATCGTCTGCCTGAGTTACGCGTGGTGCCAATGGGGCCCGGCGCGTTGGTGGTTCAGCCCGCTGGCGCAGATTGGGCAGACGTCTCTGCTGGTCTATTGGGTGCACATCGAGTTTGTGTACGGAAGATTCTCAATCTTGACGAAACGCTCGCAATCGATTCCGATGGCGACGCTCGGACTGGCGGTTATTTTCACGGCGATGGTGTTGTTGTCGATTGGACGAACGCGAATGAAGGGAAGAGGGGCGGAGATCGTCGCAAAAGTCCGTGAGTTGTTCGGTGCAACGCACAGGGAGCGAGCCGGCGCGCCGGGTTCGGTGGTACGCGGCGAGCGATAGCGGCCCTGCAAATCACTTGGGTTAAGGCTTCTTGGGGGCCTCGGCGGGCTGCGCGAGAGGCGTCGTGGGCTCGCCGGGCTTGGGCTGAATCTTGAAAATATACTCGCCGGGACGGGCGAGACCCATATCTTCTCGCGCGATGCGTTCAATAGCGGCGGGATCGGTCTTCAGTGATTGGACGCGGTTCTGCAATTTCTGATTTTCACGATTGAGCTGCTGAATCTCTCTCTGAATCTCCGCGGATTGCTTCATCGAGCGGTGCATGGCGAGCACGCCGTGGGTGCCGAGAACGTCCTGCAGCACCAACAGCACCAGCCCGGCAACCAGAAACCACAGCACGTTGCGATGCACGAAGTCCCGCAGCTGCGCAAAAAAACTCATCTGCGTGGCGTCAATTTTTGCTTCATCGTCGCGTTTCAGGTTCATGCGTTGATCCATGCGCGAGCTTCCTCCACAATCTTTTGCGACTCGGCGAGCGTGGCAGCCTCCGCATAGGCGCGAATCAACGGCTCGGTGCCGGAAGGGCGCATCAGAAGCCACGCGCCGTCGTCGAAAGTCAGTTCGAGGCCGTCGATGCGATCCACACTCGCGACCCGGCGTCCGGCGAATTCCTTCGGATCCTGGCGCAGTTTTGCAGGAACGCGTTCGCGAATTTCCTCGGGAAGATGCAGGTTGAGGCGGATCGGCCAATACTCGCGGCCCACGCGCTTGAAGAGAGCACGCAACTGCTCGCCGAGCGACGCCTGCCGCGCGACAATCATTTCGGCGACGAGCAGGCACGCGAGGATGCCGTCCTTTTCGGGCAGATGGCCGGCAACCGTGAGCCCTGCGCTTTCCTCGCCGCCGAGCGCGATCTTTCCTTCACGCAGGAGCGGCCCAACGTATTTGAAGCCGACGGGCGTTTCGTACACCTGGACGCCGTGCACCTTTGCGACCGCATCGAGCAGGTGTGTCGTCGCCACGCTTCGCGAAGCGCCTAGCTTCAATCCGCGGCTCTCGAGCAGGTAGTCGAAAACAAGGCCGAGGATATGATTCGGCGAAACGAACGTGCCGTCGCGGTCGAGAATGCCGAAGCGGTCGGCATCGCCATCGGTGGCCAGGCCCGCAAGCGCGTGCTGCTCGAGAACCTGCTTTTTGAGAGGCGCGAGATTTTCCTCCGAAGGATCGGGGCCGGAGCCGTCGAAGAGCACGTCGCGATTCGCGCGGATCATCGTCGCCGGGATTCCGTGCAAGGCGAGAATGCGGTCCAGCCAGCCCGCGCCACAGCCGTGCACCGCGTCGCAGGCGAACGTTCCTTTCATTTGATTCGCGCGCTCGAGGACGTCGAAGCGAATCATGCGGCGAAGCTGCTCGAAGTAGGGCTCGCGTGGGTCGATGCGCTCGAAATCGTCTTCTATCTCGTGGACGGGCGACGGATCGTCCTTGATTGCCGCGGCGCGCGCTTCGATGTCGTGCGTCGTCTCCGGCATTGCGGGGCCGCCCTCGGGGCCGGAGAATTTCAGGCCGTTGTATTCGGCCGGATTGTGGCTGGCCGTGATGTTGACGCCGCCCTCGAGTTTGCCGTGAATAATGGCGTGGGCGATCGTAGGGGTCGGCGTCGCCTCCTTGCAGAAAAGAACGCGGCAGCCCTTCGATTTCAGGACCGCGGCGGTGGCGCGCGCAAAATCTTCGGAAAAGAAGCGCGTGTCGTAGCCGACGATCAGAACAGGCGACTTCTTTTGGGCCAGAACGTGTCCGGCGATCGCAGCCGAAACGCGACGCACGCCGGGAAACGTGAAGTCCTCGGCCATGATGCCGCGCCAGCCGGATGTGCCGAATTTGATTGCGGGCGACGCCATTTGCGGCGCGCCGGTCGTCCCATGTCGCAGGCGAGAATTCGAGCGCGCAAAAGCATTGTATATTGCCGCGCAAGCTCCGTGAATGGGGAGAATTGCGTAGGAGAGAGTCGCAAGAGTAAAGTCTCGTTGGCCACAGAGGCACAGAGCGCACAGAGAAAGGCCTCAAGATGACTGAAAAACCCCGTCATTTGGCGACAGCTTTCGACGAGGAAACCGGAGTTCCAAATTTGCAGGGCCGCGATGCGTTGACGGAGCGAATCATCGGTTGCGCAATTGAAGTCCATCGTGGCATTGGACCTGGGCTTCTAGAAGCTACCTACGAAGAGGCCATGTGCGTTGAATTCGGTCTGGCAGGACTGACGTATCGCCGGCAGGCCGCGTTCCCAATTGTGTATAAGGGGAAGGCGATTGGAGAGTACCGTCTCGATTTGCTGGTCGAAGACCGTGTAATCGTGGAAATAAAAAGTGTGGAACGATTTGATCCGATTTTCGAGGCGCAGGTCCTCACATATCTTCGTTGCACGGGAAAGAAGGTCGGCCTGCTGATCAACTTCAACACTCGACTCTTGACTCAGGGAATCAAGCGGTTTGCGCTTTGACGCTCAAGGGTTTCTCTGTGTGCTCTGTGACTCTGTGGCGGAAAATAGGGCGGCATCCGCGATGACCGATAAGATTGTGGTACTGGTGACGTGCGCGTCGGCGAAAGAGGCGCGCCGAATTGCGCGTGCCTTAGTTGAAGTCCGCCTCGCGGCTTGCGGGAACGTCCTGGAGGCGTCGGTGCGGTCGATTTACCGGTGGAAGGGCAAAGTCGAATCAGCGAAGGAATGTTTGCTCATCATCAAAACCACGCGGAGGCGATTCGCAGCATTGGAGAAAATGGTGAAGCGGCTGCACAGCTACGATGTGCCCGAGATTATCGCCGTGCCGATTGCGGCAGGCGCGCAGGCTTATCTGAATTGGATCGATGAATCACTTAGAAGCCGTCAAGCCATTCCATAAATGCAGTTTAGGGGGTCGTAGCTTTAGCTCCGACATTCGAGCCGCGGTAAACGTTGGGCTTCAGCCCCTGAAGGAAGTCTCTTCCACTACTCATAGCATTTTTGAGACAGCTTGTAGCCCAACGGCACGCGGGCGTTCAAAACCGAACGGCAGGGCCCGCTATTCGTAGGGGCGGGTCTCAGACCCGCCCTCCGGATCAAGAACCTGGGTTGGCGGTTAGAAGACCCGCCCGAGGTGTCGTACCTGCGAAACGTCTCGCACTCAGGGTTCGAGTGTCGCGCCGAAACCGAGCGACTTCAATTGCTGGTTGAACGCGGCGGTTTCCGCTCCGGTAACGCTCTTGAACTTTGCGCGAGCTTCCCCGAGTTTTGCGTCGAGTTCCTTGTTCACTGCAATTTGCTGATCCGTGGGTGGCAGATCGGCGCCGTCGCCGCTCAGCTCCGACTCGAGATTTGCCAGCTTGCCGTAGAGCATCATCGAGTGCCGGAAGCTGTCCTCGATATTGCCGGTCAGGTGCACGTCGAACATCAGGTCTTCCACGGCGATCACCTTGTCGTCGAACTCCTTCGTGGCCTTCTCGGCGTCGGCGGCTTTCGGACCTGAGAGAACGTGCCGCAGGCCTTCGATCTGGAGGCGCGTGCGTTCGAGATGATTGATCATCTCGTCGAGTTCGTTCATCTCGCCGCGAATTTGCAACAGGAACTTCACCTGTGCCTGCAAATCCGCATCGGTGCCGAGCGAATTGGGATCGCGCAGAACCTCGAGCGGCTCCGTCAACGATTTGTCGCCGACCGCGAGCTTCACGTTGTAACGTCCGGGTGCAACGCGCAAGCCGACGCCTACTTCTCCAACGCCCCAAACGATGAGCGGTCGCCATCCTTCCTTTTCAGCCGCAGGGTTCGGTCGACCAAACTCAGTAGGGTCGCCGGGGCGGACCCAAGCCGCATCGGGAGGCGGCGTGAGCAAATGGACGGGCGTGGCTTCGTCGTACGAAAGATTCCACCAGACGCGATTGAGTCCCGGCTTGCCTTCTCCCTTGAGCGTGCGAACTGTTTTTCCTGCCGCATCGGAAATGGTGATTGTCCATTTTTTGGCGGCGTCTTTCAGTTCGAAGTTGATGTCTGCGCCGTAGGGCGGATTTTCGCCAAGGACGTGCTCGGATTCGCGCCCGCGATTCGTCGCGATGGTGCGGAAGCGATACGCGGAGCGCGGGGGAAAGAGATACGTGCCAGCGCTTTCGGCTTTGTCCCAGTTGCGAAGTGGTGTGATGTCGTCGAGATCGTAGATTCCGCGGCCGTGCGTGGCGATCAGCAGGTCGTTAAAGCGCGGCTCGACTTCGATCCAGTAAACAGGCGCGGGCGGAAGATTGTTGCGCAGATGCCGCCAATGGCCGCCGTCGTCCCAGGAGACGTACAGCGCGTTGTTGGTGCCAAGGTAGAGCATGCCCTTGCGCACTGGATCTTCCATGATGCACTTCGCGCTGGAGTTTACGCCCTTGGGAACGCCGGAGCTGATCTGGTTCCAGCTCGCGCCAAAATCGATGGTCTTGTAGACGTACGTTTTGTAGTCGCCGACCTGCTCGAGATCGACGGAAATGTACGCCGTACCGGCGTCGAAGTGCGACGGCTCGACGTTCATCACGGTGCCCCAGGGCGGCAGGCCGGTAATGTTCTTTGTGACGTTCGTCCAGCTCTTCCCGCCATTCTTCGTGACGTTCACCTGGCCGTCGTTGCTGCCGGTCCAGATGACGCCCTGCTGCTTGGGCGATTCGGCGATGGCGTAGAGCGTGGAACCGTCGAAGGTCATCAGGTTGTCGAAGCTGACGCCGCCTGAATTCTGCTGGTGGCTCTTGTCGTTCGTCGTCAGGTCGGGGCTGATGACGGTCCAGGATTGGCCGCCGTCCGTCGTCATGTGAGCCACCTGGCTGCCGACGTAAACCTTGTTGTGGTCGAAGGGCGAGATCGCGATGGGAAACGTCCAGTGCCAGCGATATTTCACGTCGGCCGGCGGCCAGCCGTAGGTGGCGTCGGGCCAGACTTCCACGCTGCGCGATTGCCCGGTCTTCAGGTTTGTGCGATCCAGGCCGCCGTTGTAGCAGCCGGACCAGACGATATCCGGGTCGGCGGGATCAGGCACACCGAAACCGCTCTCGCAGCCGCCATAGCTCTTCCAGTCGCCCGCGCCGATTTGTCCGCCGAAGAAGCCCTGTTCGAGATTGTTGCTGGGGCCGTAATACGAAGGCCCGTCCTGGCGGTTGCCGAAGACATTGTAGGGAATGCGCGTGTCCGTATAGACGTGATAGACCTGCGCGATCGGCAGGATCACGTGTTCATACGTCTTGCCGCGATTCAGGCTGATGTTAACGCCCTGATCGTTCGCATCCAGGATGCGATTCGGATTCAGCGGGTCGATCCAGACGTCGTGATTATCGCCCCCGGCGCGCGTGATGTCGTGCGCGAGAGAGAGTCCGCCGTCGCGCGAAACGCTCCAGGAGACGGAGGGGAAGTAGAGCAGGTCAGGATCGTCGGGCGAAATGCCGAAGCGAGTGTAGTAGGGCGAGCGCTCGCTCGGCAGATGCGACTGGTTGACCAGCGTCCAGCTCTTGCCGCCGTCATTCGAACGGTAGAATCCAGGTGTGCCGTCCTGGATCAGCGCGTACACCCGATCGGGATCGGAAGGCGCGATGCCGACGGCCACTTTGCCGAGCGGGTGATCCGCTGCGGGCAATCCGTGCCCGCTCAGCTTCTTCCATGCGGCGCCACCGTCGTGCGTAACGTACACGCCGCTTCCGAGGCCGCCGCTGTTGAGATCCCACGTCTTGATATCGACTTGCCACATGCCCGCGAAAAGAGTTTGCGAATCGTGCGGGTCGAGCGCGAGCTCCGAGCAGCCCGTGTTTTCGTTGACGAACAGGAGCTGCTTCCACGTTTTGCCGCCATCGGTCGTGCGGAACACGCCGCGCTCATGCTGCGGCCGATAGGCTTGGCCAAGCGCGCAAACGTAGGCCACGTTCGCGTCGTGCGGATCGGCAATCACGCGGCCGATGTGTCCCGTTTCCTCGAGGCCGGCGTGTTGCCACGTTTTTCCGGCGTCGGTGGATTTATAGATCCCGTCGCCCATGGGATAGAACGGACGAATCAACCACGTCTCGCCCGTGCCGGCCCACACCAGGCTGTGGTCCACCGGAGAAACGGCGAGCGCGCCGATCGCCGCGACGTCCTGATGATCGAACACGGGATGCCAGCTCACACCTCCGTCCTCCGTCTTGAACACGCCGCCCGCTGCGGCGCCCGCATAGATCACCAGTGGATTGCCAGGCTCTCCGACAATGGAAGCCACGCGGTTCCCGATTGGACCGAGCGGGCGGAAGTGCAGCTCGTGAAATGGATTCGCTTCCTCGTGAGATTGCGCAAACGCGCCAAGGGAGAGCGCCAGGGTGGAAAGCAGGCAGAACGCAAAGATTGCCAAGCGATTTCGCAGAAACACGTCGTATCCTCCCAAGATCGTTCAGTAATTATCGCGGACCGCGACAAAGTCTGAACTCATGAAAGCTTGCGGGAAAAAGAATTGGTTTGAACCGGAATGCACGCCCCGCGCTTGCGCTTCATATCACTTTCCCGGGCAAAGAGAAACGAAAATTCGTGGGCTTGGAGAATGGATGCTTTCGCTCTGCGGGCTCGGTGGTTCGCCTTTTGGCAAAATGGAGCGCTGAAGTCGCGCTCAGACGTGCGAGAGAGCTTGATCGAGGTCGGCGATGATGTCTTCTACGTCTTCGATTCCAACCGAGATGCGCACCATGCCATCCGTGATTCCAACCTGCTGGCGCACTTCGGGAGGCATCGAGGCATGCGTCATCAGAGCGGGATGAGAAATCAGGGTTTCCACCCCTCCAAGGCTCTCTGCCAGCGAACAAAGATGAACATGATTCAAAAGGTTACGCGCAGCTTCCCGAGAGCCGAGATCGAACGTGATCATGCCGCCAAATCCGCGCTGCTGGCGCTCGGCGAGGCGATGCTGCGGATGGGATGACAGGCCGGGATAGATCACGCGTTTCACTTTAGGCTGTGAATCCAAAAATTCGGCAACGACCATTCCATTTGCGTTGTGCCGCTGCATGCGCACGGCGAGCGTCTTGATACCGCGTGACGTCAGAAAACAGTCCATCGGCGCCAGACCTGCGCCAGCCGAGCGTTGAACGAAGTAAATCTTCTCGGCGTCATCCGGCCGTGTCAAGACGACCGCACCTCCCGTGCAATCACTGTGGCCGTTGAGGTACTTCGTCATCGAGTGGACGACAATGTCGGCCCCAAACTCGATGGGGCGCTGCAGGTAAGGACTTAGAAACGTATTGTCGACGACGAGCCTTAGTTTGTTGTCGTGCGCCAGGCGGCTGGTAGCGTCGAGATCGGTTACGATCATTGTAGGATTCGTGGGAGTCTCAACGTAAATCATCTTCGTCTTCGGTTTGAGGGCTTGCCGAACCTTTTCGAGATCGCTGGTGTCAACAAAAGAGAACTCGAGTCCAAAGTCCACGAGCAGTTTCGTTGTGAGACGAAACACGCCGCCATAAACGGCCTGAGACAGGATCGTGTGGTCGCCCGGCCGGAGCAGCCGGAACACGGAATCGATCGCCGCCATCCCGGAAGTGAACACATATGCGAAGTCGCCGCCTTCCAGCTTGGCGACCGTGCGCTCAAGGGCTTTGCGATTGGGATGATTGGTGCGCGCGTAATCGTAACCCTTGCTCTTATCGGTTGCTTCGAGAACGTAGGTCGACGTCTGATAGATCGGTGCAACCACGGCGCCCGTCGAGGGATCCGGTTCCTGGCCGACGTGAATCGCGTCCGTCGAAAAACCCATCGCTGCCTCCTGAGCGTCGCCGGGTGTCTGCTTGCCAAGTATTGCGTGGCGCGCGGCGTCAGCGCCCTGTCCCGGCAATCGAGACCTATACCATTGATCTGGCGGAACTCGATATAGTTTTTCCGGGCCCGTACTTTGCGGAAGTCCGCCGATCGCGCTTGTTCGACTGCGACTTGTCTTCGAGACGATGTCAAGAGCAGCTGGATCTGGCAGCGGAAGTGCTTGAGACCGAAGGCGGATTGAGGTACAACGTGAGCTATGAGATTTAGCTCGCGGACGCTGCGACAAGTGTCGTTGCTGCTGGCAGCCCTTGTTGTCTTTGCGGCGGGCACGTTCGCGCACCCTGCTTTTCGCTCCGGTCCGCAGAACTCGTCTGAAAAAAAGGAACCGCCTGCCAAGACGCGAATCAGAATCAAAATCACCGATCCGAACGGTAAACCGGTGGGCCAGGCCAGCGTTTACGTTCGATTCAACGAGTCGGGCGGAGTGTTTCACAAAGACAAGCTTGCCGAACTCGACTTGAAGACGAACGAAGATGGAACGGTAAGGGTTCCGGAAATTCCTCAGGGCAAAATAATGATCCAGGTGATCGCCAAGGGCTGGCGCACCTACGGCCGCTGGTACGATATCGATAAAGCAGAGGACACGGTCGAGATCAAGCTGCAGGCCCCGCCGCACTGGTACTGATTCTGTTTCGTCTCGGCTCACCGATTCGCGTCGCAGCGAAAACAATTTTGCGGGAAATTTGCGGGCGATGTGCTCCGCTGCACCATTATCTGTGCAATTTGCAGTAAGGTCAGTATTCGCCAGCGGTTTTGGAAATTCGAGCGCGCTTTTCCACACGGTTTTCAACAGAACTGTTGAAAACTTTCATGAACCATTCACATTTCGTTCCAGTCATCGGGAGTCGTTGGTTCGGAAATTGCTCTCGGCTCGAGTTCCTGGCGTTCTTCGCTCGCGTGCTATGATTCACCTCCGCATGAATCCCACGCAATGAAGAATCTGATTCTAAACGCGGACGATTTTGGTCTGACCAGGGGTGTCAACGAAGCAATCGTCCGCGCGCATCGTGATGGAATCCTGACGAGCGCGACTCTGATGGCAAATATGCCGGCTTTTGAAGATGCGGTCGAGCGCGCCCGGCAGAACCCTTCGCTCGGGATCGGGGTTCACCTCGTGCTGCTTGGCGGCCGTCCGATTGCACGCCCCGAAGAGGTCGCTTCACTCGTCGATGAAAACGGCGAATTCCCGCGGAGTCTTGCAACGTTCGTCGCGAAGGTGACCTCCGGTCTCATTCGGCCGGAGCATATCGAAACGGAATTGCGGTCGCAGATCGAGAAGGTTCGCGCCTCGGGCATCGCACCGAGCCACGTTGACACCCATAAACACACGCACGCTCACCCTAAAGTGATGGAATCGGTCGCTCGAGTGGCCATGGAATGCGGAGTCATGCGCGTGCGGAAGCCGTTTGAAGATCTGCGCGACTCCTGGACATCAACGCGAGACAATCGCGGCGCAGCTGTGCCGCGGTTGGCGGCGGCGACGGCCGCGCGAGTCGCTTCCCGGAGTTTCGAGGCGATCTGTCGCCGCTATGGGCTGCGGTCGCCAGACCGGTTCCTCGGCCTGGCCACCACGGGCGGCATCAGCGCTGCCGTCCTGCGTAGCCTGATTGACACACTATCGGAGGGAACCACGGAAATCATGCTGCATCCGGGCATTTGCGATGCGGATCTCGCCCAGACCGGTTCGCGACTGCAGATGCAGCGTCAGACCGAGCTCGACGCTCTGCTCACCCCCGAACTGAAGGGTGTCTTGGACGAACGAGGGATTCGGCTTATCAGCTATCGCGAGGTACACTAGAACCTATGTGGGACTCTTCTGAACCCCCGGTCGACTACTCGCCGGAGCGTCCGCCGAAATACTCCGTGGTGGTGCCTTTCCATAACGAGCAGGGGAGCGTGCGCGAACTTCATCGGCGTATCTCGGTCGTCATGGCTGAACGGCCGGGTCCGGTCGAGTTCATCTACGTGGACGACCAGAGCCGCGACGCCACGCCACAGTTGCTTGCCGAAATCGCCGCCGAGGACCCCAGAGTCACCGTGCTTCGCCTGCGACGGAACTACGGCCAAACGACGGCTCTTGCTGCCGGCTTCGACTGTGCGGCCGGAGACATCGTCGTCGCGATGGATGGGGACCTCCAGCACGACCCGGCGGACATTCCCGCCATGCTCGACACGTTCGCTACGGGCGACTACGACATCGTAAGTGGATGGCGGCAAAAGCGCGTGGACAGCTTCCTGATGCGGCGCCTGCCGTCCCGCGTCGCGAATTGGATGATGGCAAAGCTTTCCGGCGTCGACATTCACGATTTCGGGTCGACCTTTAAGGTCTATCGGCGCGAAACGATCAAAGACGTCCGGCTCTACGGCGAGATGCACCGTTTTATTCCGGCGCTGGCTGCATGGAATGGAGCGCGCATCGTGGAAGTGCCGATTCGAAACGTCGAGCGTCCCGGAGGAAAGTCGCACTACGGTCTCTCCCGCACGCTGCGAGTCCTGTTCGACATCATCACTGTTCGGTTTCTGATGCGCTACATGACGCGCCCGCTGCATTTCTTCGGTCCGCCGGGACTGATCGGCATTTTCTCCGGATCGGCGATTCTGTTGAGCCTGTTCGTCGAAAAGATATTTTCCCACGGGCCAATCTTCGTCGAACACGGGCCGCTCCTAATCCTTGGGATGATGCTCTGCCTGTTTGGAGTACAATTGCTTGCAGTGGGACTTGTGGGCGAGTTGTTGATGAGAACCCACTTCGACTCGGGAGCCGACCCCGTCTACCGGATCGAGCGGGTGATTCGTTCGTCAGCCGCCGGCGCAAGCCCCGCTCCGGTGGCCAGTCCCGTTACCGCGAAAAATGCGGCTCGTTAGTCCGCCGGAAGAATCCAGTCATTCGAGTGCAGCAGCGCGACGAGGAAGCAGTCGATCGTGACGTTTATCCGGGGCCTGTCCATCTGGAGGGTCCACTCCGAAGAAGCCTTACCCGGCCCTGTCTCGGCCCGACATCACAAAGGGGGGTTCGAAATGCGCAGAGTAATCATGGGAGGAGTAGCTGTTCTGGCGATAGCCGCGCTCGCCTGGGCGAGTGACCCCTGGAAGAGCAAGCCCTATCAACAGTGGGACCAGAAGGACGTTCAGAAAATTCTGCAGGACTCGCCGTGGTCGAAAGTTGTCCGGGTCGAGGCGACCTGGGAAAGCAGTGGCACCGCGATGCCGCAGGCGATGCCGCAGGCAATGCCGCAACAGACTGCCCCAGGCGGCGGGGCCACGCCTGGTTCAGGAGGTGGTCGACCCGGCGGAATGGGAGGCGGCTCGCCGCAGCCCAACCCGGGCGGCATGCAGTCTCCAGGAATGGCGCAAGGCACTCCATTGGCCATCTTCGTGATTCGTTGGATGTCCTCCCGAACTCTTCGCGAAGCGCTGGCGCGCAATGCCGTGCTCAGCGGGCAGATGAATGAAGCGCAGGCCGAAAAGGACCTCGCGGGCACGCCTGACGCGTATCAGATCGTGATTGCCGGCTCACAAATGACTCCCTTTGAAACGGCCGAAGAGGAGGGGATCAAGAAGGACGCGGTCCTCACGACGAAGAAGGGCAAGCAGAAGATTGAAGCATCCAAGGTCGAATTCCAGAGCGGCCCCGACGGCAAAACCATCCGCGGTGTGGTCATTCAGTTCCCGAAAACCGTGAACGGGCAGCCAACGATCGGCCCCGACGAAAAGGGAGCCGAATTCACCCTCACGCTGGGCCGCACGAGGCTCAAAGACAGCTTCGACTTCTCCAAGATGGATGATGCGCAAGGCCGCGATTTGTAGTACAAATTGACCGCTATCTGCTCCTGCAGGTGAGGTCAATTACGTAATCCGGGGTCTTCGGTAAAGACTTTGGGGCTTGTGTGCGTCGCTGTGATCCTGTGCCTGTTTGCGGCAACCAGCGCTTCCGCCCAGATGGGCGGCAGGACGTTCGGGTCTCCGGGATTGTCGGGTTTGTGGCATCCGGTGGTCGGCGCCGCCGCGTACTATAACGTTCAGAAGACGGGTCGGCCTGTGGAACCATTCAACTTTGCTGTAATCGGCAAGGAGACGGTCCAGGGCAAGAATGCGGTCTGGGTGGAATTCACCATGGGCGGCGAGCGTATGGGTAATGTCCTAGCCAAGGAACTCGTCGTGTTCGACCCGGTGAGTATGCAGATACAAACCTTCAAAGGCGTTGTGCAAATGCCCGGGCGCCCGCCTATGGAGATTCCTGCGGAGATGCTGCACCAGCAACAGCCCTTACAATTCAAGGACGCTCGCGCCGACAGCGTCGACCTCGGCAGCCAGTCCGTAACCATGCCCGCCGGAACCTTCCCCTGCGAGCATTACCGTGAAAAGAACGGCCCCAGCGAGTTTTGGGTCAGCGAGAAGGTGGTGCCCATTGGCTTGGTCAAGTCCGTCGACAAGGACGGTCAAACGACGGTTCTCGTCAAGACGGTTACGACGCCAAGGACCTGATCACGGGCGCGGTGCAGCCGTTTAACCCGATGATGTTTATGCCGCAGTCTCAGCAGTAGAGTCGTCCTGCCAAAGAAGGCTCGCGGAAATCAGGTAAGATTGAAGCGATCGAGGCGCCTCGGGCTCGGGGCGCCTTTTTGTTTGCTCCACCCGGGAGAAGTGTTCATGGCGCTGCCGTCGCCGGAAAAGTTCTACAGCGCGCGTGTGACCTATCGACGCGACATCGCGCCGGACCTGTGGATCCTGCGCCTCGATCCGGGCCCCGAATTTCGCTTCCTTCCCGGCCAGTACGCCACGATTGGCGCATCCACGCCCGAGGGCTTCGTCGAGCGGCCCTACTCGATCGCTTCTTCCCGATATGACACCGAAATCGAGCTGTTCATGGAGTTCGTTCCGGACGGTGAATTGACCATACCTTTGCATCAAGCCCAGGCCGGCGCTACCCTCAGCTTGCGCAAAACACCCAAAGGCCGCTTCACGCTCGATCTCCCCAGCGGCCATCGCAACCACCTTTTGCTTTGTACTGTGACCGGCGTTGCGCCCTACATGTCGTATGTGCGCACGCTGTACGCCGACTGGAAAGCGAATCGCTTTCCGGAGAACACCCACATCTATCTTATCCAGGGCGCGAGCCGTTCCTGGGAATTCGGATATCGCGAGGAACTCGAGGGCATCGCGGCGAACGTGCCTTGGCTCACGTATGTTCCCACGGTCAGCCGTTTTGTCGAGGATCCCTCATGGAAGGGCGAGAGGGGCCGGGTCGACGACATCATCCGCAAGTACGCGGACGACTGGCGCCTCTCTCCCATCGACACCACCGCCTACCTGTGCGGCCATCCCAATATGGTCGAGAATGGAACGCGAATCCTCGTCCGCGCCGGTTTCACGAAGGAGTCGTTAAAGCAAGAGGCCTATTGGGTCGAGTAGGATAATTCGAACGGGTCAGCGTCCGGTTCACTCCATCCGCAACGCTTCGATCGGCGAAATCGCGGCCGCGCGCAATGCGGGAACGATGGCTGCGAGGAATGCGCATATCGCGAGCGACACCACCGCCGTGGATAGAGCGAACGGATCCCAGCTTGAAACGCCGTAGAGCTGAGCGGCAATGAGGCGGCCGGCGCCGATCGCCAAAGGCACTCCGAGCAGCAAACCCACGGCGACCCGGCGAAACGCGCCCTGCAGTACCAATTGGATTACTTTTCCGCGATCCGCTCCAAGCGCCATGCGTACGCCTATCTCGTTCGTCCGCTGCGACACCGAATAGGCCGTCACGCCGTAAAGCCCCACGGCCGCCAGCAGCAGCGCCACCATGCCGAATAGTCCGGCGAGGCTTGCAACGGCACGCTCCTGGCTGAAGACGAGCGCGATCTCCTGTTGCATCGTCTCCACTCGAATAATGGTGAGGTTCGGATCGAGCTCAGCCAGAGTTTTCGTCAGGCTTGCTTCGACGGCTCCAGCGCCGCTGCGCGTGTGCAGCAGGATCCCGCCGATGAAATGCGATCGCACGTCGATTTCCTGCATCAGTTCGTTGCCGTACTTCACGCTTTGCGCCAGCGGAACGTAAAACATCGGCAGCGCCGGCCGGTACATGGTCCACGAAGCATATTTCGCGTCACGCACCACGCCTATGATTCGGTAGGTGCTGGCGTTCTCCGGCATGTCGAGGCCGAAATGTTTCTCCATGGGATCTTCGTGCGGAAAGAAGCGCTTCACGAACGTCTCATTCACCACCGCCACGGGCGCTGCCGTCTCATTGTCCGCTTCCGTGAAGCCGCGACCGCGCAGGATCGGCTGCCCGAGCGCCGCGAAGTAGCCCGGAGTGATGCGGTCCCACGATGCGCCCGAATCCTCGCTGAACTTCGGGGGCGGATGCCCCTGCACCATGATCAGTTCGCCCCAGTTGTCGGTCAGCGGATTGTATAGGGCGAGACCCTCTCCCTCGACGCCCGGCATGGCCTTCAGTCGATCCTCGAGTTGCCGATACAAAGACTGGAGTTGGGCCGGCTTGTATGTCGCAGGCGGCGCGTTCAGTTGCACGGAAATACGATTGGCCGTCTCGTAGCCCAGGTTCTGATGCTCCAGATTGCCCAGGCTCCGCGCCAGCATCGTGGCCCCGGCGACCAGGATCACCGACAGCGTGGCCTGCACCACCAGCAGCGCCTTGCGCGCGAAGGATGTCGTGTCATGTGTGCTGCGTCCCGCCCCGCGCAGCGCTTCCACCGGGTGTGTGCGCGTGGCGAACCAGGCGGGGGCGGCCCCGAAAATAATGCCGGTCACGAGAGACAACACGAACGCAAAGCCCAGCACCATGAATGACGGCATTGTGCTGATGGGCAGGAACCGCGCGCCGCTGAAGGCAAGAGAAAGCAGCAGCCGGGAAGCGCCTATCGCGACGATCAACCCCGCCACACCGCCCATCAACGAAAGCAGGATGCTCTCCACCAGCGCCAGCTTGATGATTTCACGCCGGGATGCGCCGAGCGCCAGCCGCACGGCCGTCTGGGCGCGCCGGGAAGCGGCACGCGCCAGCAGCAGGTTGGCCACATTCGCGCACGCGATCAGCAGCACGAATCCGCAAACGGCGAAGAGGATCTGCAGACTGCGGCCATAATCTTCCTTCATCAGCGCCACACCGGCGCCCGCGGGCACAACGGTGATCGTTTGCTTCGGCAGCAGGCGCTTGATCTCCGCCATCCAGTTGGCCGGATATCCGCTGTCGTGCTCCATCCACTGCCGCAGGATTCCGGTCAGTTTGGGCGACATTCCAACCGTGGTCGCGCCGGGTCGCAGCCTGCCGATCACGCGCAGCCATGCGGAAACAGATTGGCGGAGCAGCGAACCTTCTGTTCCGTTGATGAGCGGCTCCTGTTGCAGCGGAAGCCAGAGGTCCGGCGGATCGCCGCGCAGTGTTTCGCCGAAAAATCCGGGAGGCGCGACGCCGATCACGCTGAAGTCGTGGTTTTCGACGACGAAAGTCGATCCCACCACCGATGGATCGCTCCCATACCGGCTCTCCCACGCCTGATAGCTCAGAACTGCGACCGGCGAAGCGGACGGCTGGTCATCCTTCGCCGTGAACAGTCTTCCCCCGAAGGAACGGATGCCCAGAGTCTCGAAGTAACTCCCTGTGACGAACTCGGTGCGCAGCGGCTTGCCGGCGCGCTCTGATTCCCGCCGGACGCTCATGCGGTTGGGGCCCGCTTGAAACGCGGTGATCTCTTCAAATTCCGGGAGGTTTTCCTTCAGCCGCTCGTAAAGCGGGTACGAAAACATGCCCCAGCGATCCTGCGGGCCGCCCTCGACGCAGCAGTCGGTGCCGTCGCCGACGCGGTACAGGCTCGCGGGATCGGCGACGGGCAGCGAGCGCAGCATCACCGAATCCACCAGCGAAAAGATGGCCGTGGTCCCGCCGATTCCCAGCGCGAGCGTCAGGATCGCCGCGGCGGTGAACACCGGGGCGTGGCGGAATTGCCGGAACGAGTAGCGAACGTCCGCAAAAATATTTTGCACTCTTGTCCTCTTACGCCCCAGGGACGGCAAAAAACGGACTTATTGCGGACCGTCGGCGGCCGCGATTTGATCCACTGTGCCTGAAATCGCTCGCAGTGGAGCGGAGACGTGCACGGTCTCATCCGGATCGTCGACATCCACGACGATCGACCCGCCTTCTTTGGCCACCCGGACGCGTTCGTCGCGCTCCTTCACCTCCACCAGCACCACGTCGTCCGCTTCGCGCAAGGCGTCCAGCGCTGTGTCGACCACGGGCAGCCAGGGACGGAGCTGATGCGAGGCGTCTTCCAATTTACTGGCGGGAATGAAGTGCGCGGCGATCGGTCCCAGCACAGCAGGGGCAATCACGTTGATGTGATGGCCGTCCGCCTGCTTCTGGACCACTTTCACCTGCACGAAGCCTTCGCTGCACAGGACGCCGGCTCCCGCGAAAACAATTCCCGTCATTCCAAGCGCGATTTTTCCCAGCAGGATCATGATTCACCTCGAGCGCGTTCGTGAGCGCTGTGGTCGTTGATCGCCGACTACTCGTTTTTCGCCACCGCATTGGAATCCACCCAGATGCGGACGTTCTGGCTGGCGTCGTGCACCGTTACCAGCAGCGTGTTTCCCGTTTCGCCGAGCGCGTGCAGCGCCGCGGCGATGTCCAGTTGGTCCTGCTTGGCCGTGGAGAACAGCGCGTTGACCACCGCCATCGGCACACTCACATCGACGTTCTGGTCTTTGTTTTCGTGGTCCCGCACGTGGACCACGATGTTGCCATTGGACTTCGCCACCCGGACGTTCTGGTTCTTCTCGGTCACTGTGACGAATTCGTTGTCTGGCGCCGTGCGCACTGCGTCCAGAATCGCGCGCACGTCGACGCCTTCCATGTCCGCCTTGTGAATCGTCACACAGCCGTTGTGCAACTCGCCGTGGTTGATGGCCGGAATGATTTTCTCCGCCATCGAAAGCGGCACGTTCACGTTCACGCTCTCGCCCTTGCTGTCGTCCTGCACTCGCACGTGCAGGTATCGTTCGTTGCCCGCCGCCAGCGCGGGCACTGCCGCCGCGACTACCGCCGCCGCGAGCAGGGAGCACGCCATCGCCGCCGCCTGGAATCGTGTTCGTTTCGTTCGCATGTTGGGAGCCTCCTTGGGCTCGTGCTGACGTTGGATACGGACCAGCGCGGCGAAATGTTCCCCGAAATCTTCGCGGGAAAGAATTGGGGCCGGCCTGTGCCCGCGGCAATGGGCTTTTGCCGGGCAACTCGAGGATAAACGGCCTGAACGGGAGCCCTCGGATATTACTTGGATTTTACCCATGATTTACATTCCTTGCCGTCAGTCGCCAATCTAACCCCACGTGCACGATCCAGACGTGAAGCGAATCCAAGCTCGGAGGACAAGATGAGTGGTTACGCGAAGGATTGCGATTACTGCCGTTCGTCAATCGCCGAAGGCCAAAGGTGGGTGCGCCAAAAAATTTACAATCCGCGCCCCGATAGCCAAGAGGCCCAGTATCGGCACTACCACGCCGAGCCGTTCGATCGAGAAGGTGAAAGCTGCTGGGAAAAACGCCAGTTGCAGCGCGAGATGGCCCGCAAAGCCGCGTGAGTTCCGCATCGGCGCGCCCGCGGCAAGTTCAGGGTGCCGTAGGTCCGCCCGGTCCAGTTGGAAGCGGGGCGCGCGGAATCCTCATTCCTGGCGTAGTGCGAGCATTGGATCAACGCGGCTGGCCCGCCGCGCCGGGACGAAGCTGGCGATCAGGGCCGCAGCGGCCAGCAACGAAAACACCACGGCGAACGTCAGTCCGTCGAGCGGCCGCATTCCATCCACCAGGTGGACCAGAACGCGCCCGGCGGCGAGCGCTCCGATCAATCCCAATCCAACGCCGACGATGACCATCCGCAGGCTCTGCTTCAGCACCATTTGCACAATGTTGCTGCGGCTGGCGCCAAGCGCCATGCGCACGCCGATTTCCGGGACGCGTTGCCCGGTCAGATACGCCAGCACGCCATAAATGCCGACGCACGCCAGCAAGAGCGCCAGTCCCGCGAATATCCCGAAGAGCGTCAGAAGAAACCGGTGCAGCGCGAGCGAGTTCTGTGTGAGCTGTTCCATCGTCCGTACCTCGTACAGCACCTGGTCCCCGCTCGCGCCGCGCAGCGCCTCTCGCAGTGAGGCGACCACGCTCAGCGGCGCGACCTTCGTCCGCACCGCGATCGACATCAGTTCCGACCATCGCCGCAGAAATATCGCCGGCACCTGCGCGAATGGATAGTAGATCTGTCCGCGCACCTGCGCCTGGTCGTCGCTCGCCAGCCCCCAATACCGCACATGCCCGACCACGCCGACGATCGTGTACGGTTCTTTGCATTCAACGGAGTCAACAGTAGTAACCGGCTTGCCGTTGGGACCAACAGTAGTTTTTTGCGCGGCGCACGGCATATCCGGAATCCACAGCCGCTTGCCTAGAACGTTGTCTGTGCCAAACGCATCGCGCGCCAGAACGTCGTCCACGACGATCACGGGAACGGTGGTCAACCGGTCCTCGTCGGTGAAGAACCGGCCTCGGAGCAAAGGTATGCCCATCACTTTCAGATAATCCGGCGTCGCGCTGCTCGCCAGCGCCATCGGTTGACGGTTCTTTGGCGGAATCGCGGGTGTGGTCAGGTAGCCCAACTGATTGTTGCCTTCGCGGAACGGCACGATATCGACCGCTGTCACCGAACGCACTCCCGGTACGCGGCGTGCTCGCTCCAGCAGTTCCTGCCACGCGGCAGGAATCCGCGAGGCATCGGAAAGCGTCGCCGGCGAGAGGGCCACCCGCATGGTCAGCAGATTCTGCACGTCGAGTCCCGGATCGAGCGACGAAACGCGCAGCAGCGTTCGCCCCAGCATCCCCGCCGCGATCAGCAGCACAAACGCCAGGCAAATCTCGGAAACCACGAATACGCCGTGCAAACGCCGCGAGCTTCCCGCCACCGTTCGCGCTCCGGCGCGAAGCGTCCGTTCCAGCTCCCGGGCAGGCGTGCGCATCGCCGGGGCCAACCCGAAAAGAACGCCGCTCAGTATCGATATCCCCGCCGCAAACGTCAGCACTCGCGGATCGAGGTGCACTTCTTCCGCCCGCGGCAGCACTCCTGGCCACAACGCCACCAGCGGCTGCGCGCCCAGGTAGGCGCACGCAATCCCCAACGCGCCGCCGGCAATGCCCAGCACCGCGCTCTCGGTGAGACATTGCTGCACCAGGCGCAACTTGCTGGCGCCGAGCGCGGCTCGCATGGCCAGTTCGCGCTCTCGGGAAACGGCGCGCGCCAGCAGCAGGCTGGCGACATTCGCGCACGCGATCAGCAGCACTAGCGTGACTGCGCCCAGCAGCAGCCACAGCGTCGACCTTACGTCTCCCACCTCCGGGCGGAGCGGGTGCACCAGAAACGAACGGCCGGCGTTGGTGTTCGCGTACGCTTCAGCGAGGCGCCGTCCGATCGGCGCAATCTCGGCTTGCGCCTGCGCCAGCGTCACGCCCGGCCGCAGCCGCGCCACCACGTGAACGGGCTGCGCCGCCCGGCTCCTCAAATATTGGGCCGTGTCCTGCCCCAGCAGCGTGTACACGTCCGGCTCCTGCCCATACTGCTTGAGTCCGGCCGGAGCGATGCCCACGATCGTGTACCGCTTCTGATCGAGAACCAGCGAACTCCCCACGGCATCGGGCCTGCCGCCAAAATGATGCTGCCAGAAACTGTGGCTGAGGATCGCCACCGGCGCCGCGCCAGTCCGGTCCTCTTCGGGCAAAAACGCGCGCCCTTGCGCCGGCGGCACCCGCAGCACGGAGAACAGGTTCGATGAGATTTCGAAGTTGTCCGCGTACTCGGGCGGCGCCGGCTCGCTGACGGTTCCGTCGTTGAAGACCACCGCCGCCATGTCCATCGTGCGGCTTTCGCGCCGGCAATCCAGAAAATCCGGATACGAAAACTTTTGCTCGCCAAAAACCTTCGTGTTCCATCCGTCCGTATGCCCGTGCACCACGACCAGCTGCTGCGGCTCAGCGTAGGGCAGCGGCCTCAGCAGCACGCCGTTGACCACCGTGAACATCACGGTCGTCGCTCCGATTCCCAGCGCAATCGTCAGAAGGGCGACCGTGGTGAATCCCGGGTTCTTGCGCAGGCCGCGCAATGCATACCTCGCGTCCTGCGCGAGCGTTTCGAGGAAGCGCACGCCGCGGGCCTCGCGGCATTCTTCTTTCACCTGATCGAGCCCGCCAAATTCGAGCCGCGCGCGACGCGTCGCTTCTTCGCGCGTCATCCCCGCGCGGACGTATTT
>DATGHM010000023.1:0-2877 GCA_035307985.1 Candidatus Acidiferrales bacterium | reverse complement strand
GCGTTGTCGCAATCCTCGATTCCGCCGGGGCCCATCAAGGCGTCGAGGCGTTCCCCGGCATGCATCGCGCCGGTCGGGTGCAGGTTGAACAGGCGCACCTGGTTGATGATCGCCGCGCCGACGAATTGCGTGCGCTGGTTTACCTTAGGGCAAATTTCGAGGCAATTCCCGCAGGTGATGCAGCGCGCCAGAGGATAACCGACTTCCTGCAATGACGGCGCCATGCGCGGGCCTTCTCCCAAGGCGTACGTGCCGTCGATCGGGATCCAGCACTTCGTTTTCTTCAAATCCTCGAACATCTTCGAGCGATCAACCTGCAAGTCGCGCACGAGCGGGAATTTCGTCAGCGGTTCAAGGCGGATCGGTTTCTCGAGGTTATCGACGAGCGCGGAGCAAGCCTGCCGCGGCTGGCCGTTGATCAGCATCGCGCATGCGCCGCACACTTCTTCCAGGCAATTGGCCTCGTAGCTGACGGGCGTCGATTCCCTGCCGTCGCGCGTGATCGGCCGCTCGGCGATGTCGCGCAGGCACTGAATCACGTTCAGATGCGGGCGGTGCCGCAGTTCGTATTCTTCCCAGCGCAGGGATTCGTCCGGCCGCTGCTGCCGCTTGACGCGAACGATGAATGTCTTCTCAGCCATAGATTCGACCAATAGCCGCCGTCCTTATCCTTGCCTCCTCGCGTCCGTGCTTCCTTGCCTCGCCCTCACGTCTTCGCCGTATATTTTCGCTCGCGGGGCGGAAGCAGCGAAATGTCCACCGGCTCGTAATCGAGTTTGATGTTGCCGGACTGATAGCTCGCCTTCGTGGTCTTCAACCAATTCTTATCGTCTCGATTGGGAAACTCCGGCTTCCAGTGCGCGCCGCGACTCTCGTTCCGTTCGAGCGCGCCGAGCGTGATGACCTTGGCCAGCACAAGCATGTTTCCCAATTCGCGGACGAAAGTCAGCGTCTGGTTCGACCACTGCGTGCGGTCGGCAAGGTTGATCTGCTTGTAGCGGTCGGCCAATACATCGATCTGCCCCAGCGTCTTCTTCAGCGCCGGATTGTCGCGCGTGACGGTCACATTCGCCGTCATCAGCTGGCCGAGTTCGCGCCAGATCGTCATCGGATTCTCGGTTCCCTGCAGCTGATTGAGCAGCGCGTCATTCTTGTCCTGTTGCCGGACGCGCTCCTTTTCGTACGCGCTCGCCGGTGTGCTCTCGCATCCCTGTTCGAGATTACGCGCATACTTCACGGCCGAAGGTCCGGCAATCATTCCGCCGTAAATGCAGGAGACCAGCGAATTCGCGCCGAGCCGGTTGGCGCCGTGATACTGGTATTCACACTCACCCGCCGCGTAAATTCCGGCAAGATTCGTGGCCTGATGTTCGTTATCCACCCACAGCCCGCCCATCGTGTAATGCATCGCCGGGAAAACCTTCATGGGCTCCTTGTGCGGATCGACGCCCAGAAACTTCTCGTAAATTTCGAGGATGCCTTCGAGTTTGCGGTCGAGGACGTCAGCCGGGATGTGCGACACGTCGAGATAAACCGCCGGCTGGTCGCCCGCCAGGCCCATCCTCATCTCGAAGACGATTTTGTGAATCGCGCGAGTGGCGACGTCGCGGGGGACGAGGTTGCCGTACTTCGGATACCACTCCTCGAGAAAATAGAATCGTTCGCCCTCTGGAATATCCTTGCCGCTGCGCTGATCGCCCGGCTGCTTCGGTACCCACACGCGCCCGCCTTCGCCGCGAGCCGATTCGCTCATCAGGCGGCATTTGTCTTCGCCGGGTATCGCCGTTGGATGAACCTGGATGAATTCGCCGTTCGCATAGTACGCGCCCTGCTGAAACAGCGCCGACTGCGCCGAGCCCGTGCAGACCACGGAATTCGTCGAATAGTAAAAGATCGCGCCAATGCCGCCGGTGCAGAAGATCACCGCGTCGGCGGGAAACGTCCTGATCTCCATGGTTTTCAGGTTCATCGCGCAGAGTCCGCGGCCGACGCCGGCATCGTCGATCACGGCGGAAAGAAACGACCAGCCTTCATATTTCCGAACTTTGTCCTCGGCTTCGAACCGGCGGACCTGCTCGTCGAGGGCGTACAACAACTGTTGCCCTGTGGTTGCGCCAGCAAACGCCGTCCGATGATGGAGCGTCCCGCCGAAACGCCGAAAATCCAGCAGTCCTTCGGGCGTGCGGTTGAACATCACGCCCATACGGTCGAGCAGGTCGATGATCCCGGGCGCCGCGTCGCACATCCCCTTCACGAGGGGCTGGTTTGCGAGAAAGTCGCCGCCGTAGATCGTGTCGTCGAAATGCTGCCAAGTGGAATCGCCTTCGCCCTTCAGGTTTTTCGCGGCATTGATTCCGCCCTGCGCGCAAACGGAGTGGGAGCGCTTCACCGGCACAATCGAAAAGAGATCGACGGGCACGCCCGATTCCGCGACGCGAATCGTCGCCATCAGGCCCGCCAGCCCGCCGCCCACCACGATGATCTTCGGTTGCCTCGCCATTATTCTCTTGTTGAAACCACCGATGAACACAGACGAACGCAGATAGGAGCAAATCCAGGGCGCACCGGCACGCCCTCCGGCTCTTTCGGCAGCGCGCGGCGTTGCTTGCTCTTTGCTTTCATAACTCAGTGTTGAACTGTGTTCCCATGTGGTTTAAAACGCCTTTGCCTTCTCTCGCCATTTGTGGCTCGCCATGGCCACGCTTCTAGCGCACGTATCCGTTCAGCGGGAACCAGTGACTGCGGAACCCGACCGCGATCATGATGCCGACAAACGTCAAGATGATCGCCACTGCCGCCCCAAACCACCCGGCCCAACGTTGCGCTCGCGCACTGACCGCGATGCCCCACTTACACGCGAAGTTCCACACTCCATTG
>DATGHM010000022.1:0-32931 GCA_035307985.1 Candidatus Acidiferrales bacterium | reverse complement strand
AAGTGCGGCCGTCACAATTTACCGATGCTGTGCAGGAATTCGCGCGAAGGCCGGATCATTGGGCAGCCTTCGCTGTGGCCGGGATCGTGAGCACGGCCGCCGCAGCGTTCGGAAGGTCGAAATCGTAGTCGCCGTTCGAATCCGCTGGAATCGGCTCGGTCTTCGGATTCGGGAGATGGCCCTGCCCATCGAAACGCGCTCCGCCGTAGCTGATCTCTTCGGTAGATTGCGAATCGAGCTTGGGAGCTCTCAGGAGCATCAATTTTGCTGCGCGCACCCGGCCGGCCAAACGTATGCGCACACGCCCGGACGCTACCAGGTCCTTGTTGATCACCACGACATTCACCGCGCAATCCGAGCAGGCCGTGGTCGCGAAGGCGCGCACGTTCGCCTTCGTTTGAATCTTGGCGGGCGCAAGATATTCTCCCGAAGCGCTTTGGGAAAAGAGGTACATGGCATAGTAGAGCGGCCGGACGACAACTCGATATCGCGCGTGGTGGGAAGTGCCGCCGTCACCATACGTGTCAATCGGATCATAGGAGCTTCCCCCGGCGCGGTAGCTGGTGTGGAAGTTAACTTCGCTGAAGCCGTCCTCGGCCGCCGAGTAGAGCCAGTCCAAACCCCATAGTGCCGACGCGAACGAGTTGCTCACACCCGGCATGCCGCCGCACGACGCGGAATTCGTCTCGGCCAGTGCAATCGGCAGCTCGCGATCGTGCGCCGCCGAGACCAGACTTCGTTCTTCATCGTTGAACTTCGTCATCAGCTCCGGCGCTAGCAATTCCTGGATGGTTACGCTGCGTCCGCCGCACGTTGTCAGCGGATACTTGTGCACGGTAACCAGTTTCAGGTTCGCCGCGCCCACGCCATCAATGAAAGCGTCAAGATCATGCGCATTATTCCAACGGCAGCAAACTGCCGGCCCCACAACCGCGTACCGCTTGGCGACCGGATTCTCCCGGAACGCGGTCGCGTACAAGCCGAAATCCTCCACGAAATCCGCGATCGAGTACGTCGGCGGACGGAAGCCGCCCCGATTGAAAAGGTCCGCCTCGTTCCCGATCTCCAGTCCCACGACCTCTTCCGGATCGATTGCCTTAGCGATTCCCTGCGTGATTTCGTCCAAGGCCCAGCGGCCGGAATTCTGTTTGAGGTTGACGCCCAGAATCAGCCGCCAGTCCGTTGCTTTTGCCGCGTCGGAATAGAGCCGAAAATCGGCCGAGGTGAGCTTTCCTTTGCACCAATCTGGATGAGGCGCCGCGGAAGCGTCCCAGCAGGTATTGTCCTGGCTGTTGCCGCCAAGCCGCAGAACGCCGTGACCTAGGTTGTGCATGAGTCGGAAGAAAACCTTGTTCGGTGCCCCGGGCGAGCCGAGCGCATATTCGGGCGGCCCGGTTTCGGCAGTCGAACTCGCGGCGCCCTTCGGTCCGGTGGGCAGACCCTGACCCGCAGTCGAAACTTCGAGGCTGAAACCGACAAAGTCTACCGGAATCTGCCGTCCCAACGTTTCTGTCTCCACCGAGACCATTGCCAGTTCCGAATCAGTGGCCCGGGCGAAAACGACGGACACGAAAGCGGCGAGTGTGCAGAGGCAGGCGCAAGCAGCAATCCGGTAACCCACGCGGGTCAAAGGTTTCATTTTTGATTTGTCCTGGAACCAGCGCGAACCAACCGGCGCCGGTCATCGCGGATGCGAAGCTGCCCGCGCAGCTACATACTAAGCACAGCTCCCCGGAATTGGAAGAAGGAGAACGTCAAGCGCATCCACTATAAACATCAACTTACTCCCAAACTATCACGGTCACTGGCCGCCACCCAGGCTGCATTGGTGGTGACGCCAGCGAACCGTAGAGCACATTCGCACCCAGGGCAATCGGAACGCTGGCGGACAAGGGAACAGCTGTCAGCAGATAAGTACGCGCCACAAACGAAATCGACGGCCCGAACGGGGCCTTTACGTCTGCAAGGGGGCGCAGTAGGCTTACACGTTGCGCCCGGTAGCCGCTCGAGTTTGCTGACGAAAAGACCCGTGCTGGACGCAGAGGGGATCACGGGCTACAGAATGGCGACCAGTTCAACGAACAGTTTGGGACCGGCTCAGGAGCCGCCGAAGGTCACGCGGCGTGGCCTCGGGAAATCGATTGTCGCCGCGATCGGGGCCATCGTTGTCGGGGGCCTGTTCGCGCTCCGCGAGTGGTACCATTCGCAACCGACTCCCACGCGCGTGATCGCGCAGACGAACGAGATTCCCGTTCACGGTTCGAAGATCTTTCAGTATCCGACGGATGTGGCGCCTTGCATCCTGGTGCGCACCAGCGAGATGGCTTACGTCGCTTGCAGCCGCATCTGCACGCACAATTCCTGCCCCGTCTTCTATCATGCCGACGAAAATGCCTTCGTATGCCCCTGTCACAACGGCGTGTTTTCCGTCACGGACGGGTCGGTCCTGCAGGGACCTCCGCCGGCTCCTCTGCCCCGCATTCTTCTGAAGATTCGCGGAACCGACATTCTTGCCGTGGGAATCGCGAAAACCTAGCGATCCGCAAAACCTCGCCCATCCGCAGAGGTTCGCGCGGTTAGCTGAATCGATGCCTGGCTTCACAACTCGTTCATCGGCGGCAACCATTCAATATCAGAATGCGTCGTTATAGAGGGGATTTCGGCGGGCGAGACGCACCTGCAAGAATGGCGCGAGCGGTTCCGGCGGCAAATTGGCCGGGGCGGCGAGGAGACAGCACAATGAAGAAAGTCTTGCTTGGCTCGATTTTGCTCTTGGCGGTTGGGGCGCCGGCTCTGTACGCCAGCCCCAAACCTCTGAAGGTCTTTCTGTCGCCAGCCTCGAACGTTCCGAAAGCCGACCTCCTGAAGAATTTCAGCGACAAGTGTTCCAACGTGACCCTTACGCTGGACCCCAAGAAATCGGATTTCATGATCGAGGCTCGCTGGGTCGGCCGGTACGAATTCACCATCTTCAAGCACGGTGGCGACGCGGTGTATGGCACGCAGACCAACTTTCTGCACAACGCCGTGAAAGACGTTTGCCACTACATGAACACACACTAGCCCAGATGAGCTCTCTGGTTCGGGACATTCCTTGGGCGGGCCTGAATACAACGGGACGCGGGCGGGAATGTGCGGCTAGGAGTGCCGAGACGACGCAATTTCCTTTGCGATGGCGGTGGCAGCGACGGTTGGGTCCGGCGCGGACGTAATCGGCCGCCCTACGACCAGGTAGTCCGCTCCGGCGCGAATCGCTTCAGCGGGTGTAGCGACGCGGGATTGATCGTTTACGTTGGCCGCGGCCGGGCGCACACCCGGAACGACGATCAGGAACTTGGGCCCGCAGGCGCGCCGGATCGCGCGCGCCTCGTGCGCCGACGCCACAACGCCGTCCAGCCCGGCTTCTTTTGCCAGCTTTGCCAGCGATACGGCGCGAGCCCCGGGCGTCCCCGCAATCCCGATTTCCCGCAGGGCCGTTGAATTCAAGCTTGTCAGGATCGTGACGCCCAGGAGCGCCGGCCGCGTTTTCTTTCCCGTGAGGGCTTCACGCGCGGCACGCATCATGACGAGCCCGCCCGAGGTATGCAGCGTCAGCATCGTTACGCCGCCCAGATCCGCCGCCGCGGACACAGCTCCCGCCACGGTGTTCGGGATATCGTGGAATTTCAGGTCGAGGAAAATCCCAAAGCCAAAGCCCGCAAGCCGGTCAACGGCTCGCGGGCCTTCCGCCGTGTAAAGCTGGCTGCCGACTTTCAGCATCCCAGCCGCCCCGCGCAGCCGCCGGGCCAAAGCCACGGCCGGGCGCAGGCGGTCGTAGTCGAGCGCGACGATTATTCGCCGTGAATCTGGTTCGGTCGTGAAGGGACCTCCAGGAGCTCCAGGCGGACCTTAGCCAGCCCGCGCTGGTCGAAACCCAGGTTCCGTGCTACCTCGTAGGAGACGTCCAGTTCGCGGCCTTCTACGTAGGGGCCGCGGTCGTTGATGCGGACGATTTCACTTCGGTGGTTCTTTGTATTCGTTACGAGAACCAGCGAGCCCAGCGGAAGCGTGGGGTGGGCCGCTGTTGCGCCGTACATATCGTACGGCTCGCCTGTGGCGGTCGGCTGCCCGTCAAAATCCTCGCCATACCAGCTGCTGGTGCATTCCCAGACTGCCAGAGGCTTGAGTTTGCTGCTCCTTTGCAGTTCAGACACGGTCGGGAGAAGGCTGTTTTGCAGAGACGCTGCAGATGGATGGGCTGTGTCCGCGCTCACTGCCGCCGTCGGATTCGCGGACGGGGTCAGCACGAGCAAAGCCACACCTAAGAACACCGACTCAAGCACAACGAATGCCTTGGCTCTCATGGTCACCTATCTTTATTTGAATCAGCAAATTATAGCTTAAGGGCCTGCTCTTGAACAGCACTTTCGGCTCGAAATGCCCCTCGTAACTCGCTGATTTCAAATAGTTTTTGGGCTCGGCACCACGTTTCGAGGCCCGTTGCCAACCGCTCCGAGGCCCGCGGGTCCGCGAAATGCGCTGTGCCTACTTCTACGGCGGAGGCGCCAACTAGCAGATATTCAGCGATATCGGCAGGACTTTCGATACCGCCAAGTCCCACAATCGGGATGTTTGTTACCCGACTGGCCTCGTAAACCAACCTCACCGTTATAGGTTTTATCGCGGAACCGGACAACCCGCCTGTCGTACTACCTAGACGTGACGTTCGATTGTGTACATCCAGACACATTGCCGGGTATGTGTTCGCAATGACCAGTGCGTCTGCTCCGGCCGACTCGGCAGCCTTCGCTATAACTCCAATGTTTCCAACAACAGGGGATAGCTTGACCCAGAGAGGGCGCTTCGCCGCTCGCCGTGCAGCCCGCACCACTTCGCCGGTGACGCCGGGATCGGTACTATACTCCGCTCCTCCCTTTTCGACGTTCGGGCACGAGATGTTCAGCTCGTACGCTGCGAGGCCTTCTGTCTCCTCCAAGACACGAATCACGTCAACATACTCGGAGATCGTCCGGCCAAAGACGTTCGCGATGATTGCGGTTTCGTATCGGCGCAGCCGCGGAAGTTTTTCGGCAACAAACGCCTTTACTCCAATATTTTGGAGGCCAATAGCGTTGATCATGCCGCTCGGCGTCTCGCACATCCGGGGAGCCGGCGCACCCGCCATCGGCTCAAAGGACAGTCCCTTGACGACGATTCCACCTATCTTGTTCAGATCGACGAGGTGAGAGAACTCGATGCCGTAGCCGAACGTACCGCTCGCAGCGATGACGGGGTTCTTGAGAGAAACGGAGCCGACACTAACTCGGAGGTTCACCGCCGAGGGCCGCTGCGGAGTTCGTGCCAGCTCGGACGAAGCCACTCGAAAAAGTCTAGCACGGGGGTCAAGGCGGCACGCGATCCGGGAATGATTTGTTGCTATCTTCGGCGCGGAAACTGACGCAAAGGCCCCCTTCGCATTGACTTGGCGCGGGACGCAACCTAATATGGCGTCCGCGATCGGCAGCCCGGCCGCATCGGCACCGGCAGTTTGGTGAGACGATTCAGAAGGGACATTTCCCAGGTCAGTTCCATGGAGACACAGCTGTGGTTAGCAGCGGCGAGACAGCGTATGTGCAGAGGTCTTCCAGATGAACCTGAACGAGTACATCGAATCCAGGCGCGAAGAGCATCTCAACGAACTCAAGCAATTTTTGCGCATCCCGAGCGTCAGCACAAAGAGCGAACACAAGCCGGATGTTGAGAAAGCGGCACGCTGGGTTGCGGAAAAGCTCCGCGCCGCGGGTCTCGAGAACGTGGAAATCGAGCCCACAAAGATGCATCCGCTTGTCTATGGCGAATCCCTGCGCGCGCCGGGCGAGCCCACGGTACTTTTGTATGGTCACTACGACGTGCAGCCGGCCGAGCCGCTCGAGCTTTGGACCAGCCCGCCTTTCGACCCCACCGTCCGCGGCAATAATCTCTTCGGACGCGGTACCGCCGACGACAAGGGGCAGGTACACATTCACCTCAAAGCCCTCGAATGCCTGCAGAACACAGCTGGGAAGCTGCCCATCAACGTGAAGGCGATCATCGAGGGCGAAGAGGAAGTGGGAAGCGTGAGCCTCTGGGATTTCGTGCAACAGAATCGCGAGCGCTTGAAAGCGGACGCGCTGGTCGTTTCAGACACTTCCATGCTGGCCAAAGGCGTTCCCTCGATTACGTACGGCCTGCGCGGACTGAATTATTACGAACTCGAAATAATCGGCCCGGCGCAGGACTTGCATTCCGGCGCTTTTGGCGGTGCGGTGCCGAATCCCATCACGATTCTGGCGGAGATGATTGCAAAGCTGCACGACAAGAATTTTCGCGTGGCGATCCCGGGCTTTTACGACGACGTTGCGAGCGTCTTCCGCGCCGAGCGCAAAGCGCTGAATTCGTTGCCTTGGAAAGAGAAGGATTTCCGCCGTATGGTGGGTGCGCCTGATCTTTGCGGCGAGAAGGGCTACACCGCCGTTGAACAGTTGTGGGTCCGCCCAACTCTCGAGCTGAACGGTATCTGGGGAGGATACCTGGGAGAAGGTGCAAAAACGGTGATCCCGTCGAAGGCCTACGCGAAGATATCCACGCGGCTCGTGCCGAATCAGAACCCCGCGAAAATCGCGAAGCTGGTCGAACGCCATATCCGGAAGTTGCTCCCGAAAACCGTCCGGTGCAATTTCCAGGTGCTGAGCACCGGCAAACCGTGGGTCGCCGCGTACACACACCCGATTTTTCAGAAGGCGATTCACGCTCTAGAAGCGGGTTTCGGCAAAAAGGCTGTCTTTATTCGCGAGGGCGGATCGATTCCGTTCGTGACGCAGATGCACGACACATTCAAAATACCCTGTGTCCTGATGGGATTCGGTCTCCCCGACGAGAATGCCCACGCTCCCGATGAGCACATCGCGCTCGAAAACTATTTCGCCGGCATAAAGGCCGTCGCGCTCTTTTACGAAAGCCTCTCCTCGCAGTAGAAGGTTCTGACGGGGCGTGAGGACACAAGGACCGACGCGTGGTCGGTCCTCGCGATTTGGAAGAAGCCGCGAAAGCTACCTCGCTGCGACTTTGGCGCTGGCCAGTTGAGGCACGACGCCGAGCTGCTGCAGCATGCCCAGACTGTCCCAGTTGACCCACTCGTCCACTATCTTGCCGCCTGCGAAATGGCAGACGCTGATCCCCGAAATGGACATCTCCTTCCCGGTTGGCTTGATGCCGTGGAGATCGCCCTTATGCGTGGCGCGGGTGCTCCAGCGGACGCTCACCGTTTCCCCTTCGGCAACTAAGTCGTCGTAGGTGAATCGAAGATCGGGAAAAGCGCCGCGGTACATTGCCACCAGCTTCTTATAGCCCTCTGGGCCTCGCCCCACATCAGGCGATGACGGGTCGTGGTGTGTATATGTGGGAGCAAAAAGCTGTTCGATCAGGGCCACATTGTTCTTGTTCCAGACTTCGTCAAACACGTGGCGTACCGCATTCTTGTTTCCTTCTGACATGTGTTCTCCTTGTGTGCGAAATTCGAGATCGATTCCTCGCGTTGAAGCGAGTTCGTGGTTATCTCTGCAGACTCTGGCGTCCTGGGTGTGCGGCCCTGTACGTCGAACAGGAGGCTGACTCCGCGGGAGTGAAAATCAGGAGGCCCGAAGGTGCTGGCTTCTTGGCGCTCGATGCGGAGCTTTGGCCCTTACGGGAACTGCGCTCGGACTACGGAGCGGGAGTTTCGCTTCAAACGACGAAACGTCGAGTTCATCGTGTGCTCCGAGACCGTACCTGTCAAGGAGAATCGGGGACTCGGGAGACTCTCTGGCGGCGGTTGTCGCGCCCGCTCCTCGCTCGTTGTGACTCCCACGCGTGTACCCTGGCAGGTGAATTCAATGGGCATTGCATTCACCTTGAGGAAAAAGCCCGCTTTTGCGGGGTTTTTAGTGCTTTTTTCTTGCGTTGCATGGGAAGGACGTTTATAGTGCCTCGCGGTATCCGGTATGCCGGATGCCCATGAGCACTCAGGTGCGAGGAGGAAGTGAATGGCAAGTCCGATGAGCAAGTCGAAGATCGTTGCCCACCTGGCCGATAAGGTCAGCACGCCGGAAAAGCCCGTTTCCAAGAAGCAGATCGTGTCGTTTTTTGACGAGCTGTTCAAGCTCGCGGTAAAGGAAGCAAGGTCTGCGGGCAAATTCGTGATCCCGGGCTTCGGGCGCGCGGTAAAGGCGCACCGCAAGGCGCGGATGGGTCGCAATCCAGCGACGGGTGAGGCGATCAAGATCAAGGCCAAAACGGTCGTTCGTCTGCGGGCAGCAAAAGCCTTCAAAGACGCCGTGCTGAAGTAGTTTCCGGGCGCGAAATTCAGAAAACCCCCAAGTGCGCCCGTTCCACAATGGGACGGGGACTTGGGGGTTTTGTCTTTCCAACAGTTTTCCGGCCGAGGGTGCAGCCGAGCACACCGAACCGATCGTCCAGCGGCTTCCGTCCACGGCAGGGGCGCACCACAACTAGTCTATCTTTCGTAAGATTCAAGAGATGCGCGAATATTCAGGCCTTCTAACCGACCTCTATGAATTGACGATGGCCGCGGGTTATTTCCAGACCCGCTTCGATGCCCGCGCCACATTCGAACTGTTCGTCCGCAATCTGCCGCGAGACCGCAACTACCTCGTAGCGGCGGGGCTCGAACAGGGACTGGAATTCCTCGAAAACGTCCGTTTCACTGCCGAAGAGATCCGCTTCCTGCGGGGTCACCCGGTGTTCCGCAACATCCGCGACGAATTCTTCGACTATCTTGGCAAGTTCCGCTTCACCGGGGACGTCCATGCTCTTCCGGAAGGAACCCTCGCTTTTGCCGGGGAACCACTCCTGCGCGTCACGGCGCCGATCATCGAGGGACAGATCATGGAGACCTATCTGCTCGCGACCCTGGGCTATCAAACGTTGATCGCAAGCAAGGCGGCACGCGTGGTAACGGCCGCGCAGGGCCGCCAAGTGGTCGAATTCGGCGCGCGCCGCGGCCACGGGCCGGGGTCCAGCATTTGGGCCGCGCGGGCGTCCGCGATCGGTGGTTGCATCGGCACGTCCAACGTGCTTGCCGGCCAGCTTTTCGGGATGAATACTTACGGAACGCAGGCCCACTCCTGGGTCATGGCGCATGAAAATGAAGCCGAGGCCTTTGGCCATTTTCTCGACGCATTTCCTGAAGGCGCCGTCCTTCTGCTCGACACCTACAATGTGCGCAACGCCGTCAAGACGATCGTGGCCATGGGGCGAAAGCCGGGCGGCGTGCGGCTCGACAGCGGCGACCTGGTGAAAGACAGCCGGTGGGTCCGGCGAGAGTTGGACCGCGCAGGATGGAACGACGTCCGGATTTTTGCTTCAGGCGATCTGGACGAAACGAAAATCGCACACTTGCTGAAAGCGGGCGCGGCAATCGATTCGTTCGGTGTCGGCACGGCGCTGGCGACGCCGGGCGACGCGCCGCACCTGAACCTGGTCTACAAATTGGTGGAAGTCGAACGTGGCGGAGAGACTCGCGAAGCAGCCAAGTTCAGCGAGGCCAAAGTGACATATCCCGGCCGCAAACAGGTGCTGCGCTATTTGAACCGCACGGGTGACTTCACCTACGATCAAATTGCGCTCGAGGGAGAGCCGGCGAATGGTGGACAGCCCTTGTTGATCGAGGTGATGCGCGGGGGACGGCGCACTCGCGGTGTCGAGTTGGTGACGGAACTTCGCGCCCGCACCTTCGTCGGTCTCGAACGTCTTCCGGAGAAATACCGCCAGATTTCCCGTTCGGCCGAGTATCCCGTCCGCTACAGCAAGCGGCTCAAGGCCATGCTCGAAAATGTTCGCCGTCGGATCCGGCGCTCCGCGCCGAAATGACTCGCATTGAAATTTTCCGAAAGACGCGAATGCCTACGCGCAAGATCATTTTCTGGGAAGTCGATACGCAGGCTGACTTCATGCTGCCTGGCGGAAAGCTATACGTCCCCGGCGCGGAAAAGACGATTCCGAATCTGAAGCGGCTGGTTGATGCAGCGCGTCAGGGACGAGTGCTGCTCGTCTCCGACGCATGCCAGCACACGCCGGACGACCCCGAGTTTGCGACGTTTCCGCCTCATTGCGTTCGTGGAACACCCGGCGCGCAGATCGTTCCCGAGGGACTTGCGGACAAGTACTTCACTGTGCCGAATGAGCGCGGATTCAAACTGCCGGAAGACCTTTTCGCGTACCAGCAGATCGTGATCGAAAAGCAGACGCTCAACGTCTTCGATAACCCGCTCACCGATGAAATCGTGAACCGCCTTCCGAAAGAGGCTCACTACTTCGTTTTCGGAGTCGTCACGGAGTATTGCGTGGGGCTTGCCACGAAGGGCCTGCTCGAACGCCGCCGCCATGTCTCGCTCGTGACGGACGCGATCGAAACGCTGAAAACGGAGGACGGCCGCCGAGCCCTCGACGAGTTGCGCTTCCTCGGCGCCCGTTTTGTGGCGACCGATGAAGCCTTGGCCGCGGCTGCTCAGCTTGGAGTATAATTCGGCGGTGCGGTCCCAGTTTTCCAGAATCGTCGTTGCATCGATCCTGATCATCTGCGTTATCTGTCCGCTGCTTGAAGTATTCGATCGCTGGGATCACACCCTTCAGACCGGGAACGACGGCGAGTATACGATGGTGGTCCTTGCGTTGTGCGTTGGAGCGATGTATTCGATCGCGCGTTCGGCCGCCGACGTTCCCCGCGCAGAGCCGGATGCCGAAATGAAGTCGGAGTTGGGCGCCACCGAACATCCTCGGTGGGGTGACCATTCATTATTCTTTGGATTTTTTGGATTTCTCATTCCGCTAAGTCCGCCCGTTCTCGAACTGCGCCTTTAGACAATCTGAAAATCCGTAACTCCCGAGGCTAGGGGCCCCTGTGGCAACCGTTCCGATGGGCTGCTCTTTCTGCCTCCCGCAGAACTCCGCCGTTACGCGTCCAAACCACGAACACACCTCGAGTTGTGGAGGATTGGGGGCCCCAGATGCGTTGTTCCCGCTTTGGTTCTGGCGTTTTCTCTTTGGCAGTCGCAATCATCTCGTTCGCCTTTTGTATGATCTATGGGGGAACTGCATTCGCTCAGGTATCGAAAATCGGCGCAACCGTTGAAGGAACCGTCCGCGACGCCACCGGGGGTGTGCTCCCGAATTCGAAGGTGACGTTGCGCGACGTCTTGACCAACCAATCCCGCACCGTTTCGACCGATCAGCGAGGCTTCTTTCGCGCCCAG
Source organism: Candidatus Acidiferrales bacterium (assembly GCA_035307985.1). Classification (GTDB taxonomy): domain Bacteria; phylum Acidobacteriota; class Terriglobia; order Acidiferrales; family UBA7541; genus Palsa-295. Next base: position 21,664 of record DATGHM010000022.1, on the reverse strand, counting down.
CAGCTGGCCCTGGGGCGGTACGACCTTCGTGTTGAGCAGCCGGGATTCGCGCCCTATCGCCAGACAGGTATTGAGACAACGTTGGGCGACACCATCCATCTCGATATCGTGCTCGCGCCCGCTTCGGCATCGCAGCAAATGACAGTGAGCGCGGAGCCTTCTGCGCTCGAGCCGTCGCAAACCTCCGTGGTCTCATCCGTAGACCGAGAGCGCATCGAAGAACTGCCCGTGCACAGCCGAAACGCTTTGGATTTCGTTCTGCTCGCGCCCGGCGTATCAGAATCTTCCCCGCACGCCTCGGCGAGCGGCGCCACGCCTCTGCCCGCCAGCGGGTTCACGTTCGGCGGCCTCCGGGCGCGGAGCAACAGCGTTTCGATCGACGGGCTCGATAACAATGATGAGTACAGCGGCTCGAGCCGCACGGAACTTTCTCCTGAGATCGTGCAGGAATTTCAAGTGGTCAACAACGGGTTGTCCGCCGAATCAGGCGGAGCGTCCGGCGGGTCGATTAACGTCGTCACGCGTTCCGGAACCGACACAATTCATGGCGACGCGTTCATTTTCGCTCAGGACAGCGCGTTCAACGCAACGGAACCATTTCAAGCGGAACCGGAGAAGCCGGCGTTCCGACGTTTTCGGGGAGGCCTTTCCCTCGGCGGTCCCATCGTGAAGGATCGGACTTTCTACTATGTGGCGGCCGAGCAGGAGCACAATCGCGGTCAGATCGACGCGGACATTGACCCGGCAGTGGCATCCGCCATCAACTTGGCGCTCGCAAGCAGCGCGTTTCCGGACATTCCTGTTCGCGAAATAACGACTGGGTTCACGCCAATTGCGCGCGCGGAAACGGAAGCCGCCGGAAAACTCGACCATGACGTGACGGCGAATACTACGCTGATGCTGCGGTACGCCTTCACAAACAACAAAGAATCCGGAGACGCGTTTAACACGGGTGGGCTCTTTGACCCGAGCGCCCACGGCAGCAGCTTCATCAGCGACAATTCCCTGTCGGGCGCGCTCACGACGGTGTTGGGATCGGAAGCAGTCGGCGATTTGCGATTCCAGGCGGCCACGCGGCGCGCGGTCTTGCGCACGAATCAGCCGTTCGGGCCAGAGATTGATATCGCCGGCCTTATCACCTTCGGACGCACTTACGGTGGGAACAGCGAGCGCCGCGAAAATCACTATCAGGGCGTTTACACGTACAGCCGCACGAGAGGCAAACACCTCTGGAAGGTTGGCGGGACGATAAACCGAGTACGGCTGCGCGCCGATGTCCCGGATGGTTTTGCCGGCGTCTACCTGTTTGGTTCTCTCGAGAGTTTTCTTGCGGGCAGTCCCGATCAATTTCGGCAGGCGTTCGGAAGCCCCCGCGTCGATTTTTCCGTTACGAACCTCGGTGGATTCCTCCAGGACCATTGGTCGCTGCCGCGGCAAATCACGTTGGACCTCGGCGTGCGCTACGACTTCGAGCATCTACCCGCCGGATTTAATCAGGATACGAACAATTTCAGCCCGCGCATCGGCTTGGCTTGGAACCCCTTTTCGAAATGGGTTTTTCGAGCGGGTTACGGAATTTTCTTCGACCGCTACGTCCTCGCCAATCTCGCGCGAGCCATCGAGAAGAACGGTTCTCAATCGTTCGAGCAAGTGGCTGACGGAAAAGCGGCGGCCAACCTGTTTGCCGGGGCGCAAGGCGGACCGCTCGTCGCACCGGCGGCCGGCATATCCCCCTCGATTTTCAGCGTGGAACCACGTTTGCCCACTTCGTATAGCGAACAAGCGAGCGCCGGCGTCGAGTACTTGATAGCGAAGAACCTGACTGTGCGGGCGGACTATCTATTTGTGCATGGGGTGAAGCTCGCGCGAACACTCAACGTTAATCTGCCTCCTCCGGTAATTCTCACGCCGGGAAATGCCGCCGTCCTTGGCGTTCCCAATCCGGCGCCGCAACAACTCGGACGAAATGTTTTCTCCCCAAGCAGGATCGATCCGTCGTTCGACGGTGTATATCAGCTGCAGAACTCGGCAGGCTCAACCTACAATGGCGTTTCGTTTACTCTGAGCCGCCAGATGAACGAAGAGCTGGAATTTTCGGCGAGTTACACGCTTTCGCGGACTTACGACGACGCCTCCGATTACGACGAGCAGCCGCAAAATCCGTATAGCTTCGCCGCGGAACACGCCCTGTCGCTCCAGGACCAGCCCCGGCGCTTTGTCCTTAACGCGCTTTGGGATTTGCCCATCGGAGAGGACGAGGAAGACCAAGGACAAAAACCTCCGTCGTCCTCCGGCTGGCTTACTCGAGCATTCAGTCACATCGAAGTCGCGCCCATTTTCACGGCTGAGAGCGGTCGTCCCGCCGATCCGTTGGTGGGCGTTGATGCGAGTCGTAACCATGCCTTTCCTCTTTCGTCGCGGCCTCTCGGTTTCGGCCGGAACTCGATCCGGACGCCGGCAATCGTGGCCGTGGACTTCCGTGTGTTGAAGTATTTCCCGTTCGGCGGGACCAGGCATCTGGACGTGGTCGCGGAATCGTTCAATCTGTTCAATCGCGCAAACGTTGCACAGATCAATCCTGTTTTCGGATCAGAATTGACGCCGATCGCTGGTTTCGATCAGCCCATCGAGGGACTCGGCGGGCGTCAGATTGAATTCTCGCTCGATTACGAGTTTTGAGCTGCGTGGCTGGTGGATTTGCAGGCACGACCCATGGTCGCCCTACGAATCAACCAGTTCGGAATCGTGCTTCGCGAAGAGGGTGCGGAGTGCAGGGGGCGTGCGCTCCTTCATCGCGTGGATTCCCTGGATCAAGGCGTAGATATTCGCGGTCATGACGAGTAGATAGCGCGTGGGTGTGGCCGTGGGATTCCAATACGTATGCTTGATTCCACGCGGAACGAAGACGCCGGAGCCTGCGCTCGCCTCGACGATCTCGTCGCCGCGTTGAACGCGCAGCGCGCCTTCCAGGACATACCAGGCTTCGTCATCGCGATGATGGACGTGTAGCGGCGCGATGTAGCGCGGCGGCCCGGGAGGCGCGCCCGGATCGCGCCATTCAGCGACGACAAACGCATTCTCCGGCGATCCCATCACACGTCCAGCCAAGGGCTCGGTGATCGTCGGCTCGTTCATGAGCTGCGCTCGGTTTGCTCTGCAGGGCGGGCGATGACGTTGTAAACCCACATCAAGAATGTGGTGACGATACCGACGCCCATCACGACCCACCACATTTTTTGCGGCTGCTTCAGCACGTCGCCGAACAGGTGCACCAGATAGCCGCCGAACGGGCCCGCAATGAGATAGCCGATCGCCACCGGGAGAAACGCGTACCCCATGAATAATCCCTGCTGGCCCGGCGGGGCGAGCCGCGACATATACTCGTAGTAGCGCGGCGTTTGAATGATTTCGCCCAGTGCGACACCCGCAAGGGCGACTGCGGTCGTCGAAATCGCCGGATGCAGTGCCAGGGGAATCCACGCCAGGCTCGAAACGAAGATTCCAAGCGTCATGGCGGGAAACGTTGGAATCTTTCGAGTCAGGTACGTGATGACAATCTGCAGACACATCACGGTGAAAGCGTCGATCGAGAGCAAGGCATCGACGTGCGCTTTCGGGTCCACAAAGCCGCGCACAAACAGCGGCACGGAAACGTACTCCTGCCAGAACATCACCCAGTAGCCGGAATAGATCAGCAAAAACGCGACGAATCGCCAGTTCCCGAGAACCACGAACATGTTGCGAATAGCGGCAGGAACGCTCGCGACCTGTTCTTCTTTCGTTTGCGACGGCTCGCGAAAGAAAAAGAGCGTCACCCAGAACATCAGGAAAACGCTGAGCGCAGAGACGCGGAACACGTACTCAATTCCCACGTGCGTTCGCACGAGCGAGGCCACGATCGGTCCCAGCGTTCCGCCCACGTTCACCAGCGTGTAGTAAATCGAATAGCCGATCGAACGGACGTTCTCCTTCGACGCGCGCCCCGTCGTCCCCGCGACGCACGGCTTCACGAGCCCCGGGCCCAGCGCCGGAACCATCAGGACGACTCCGACCAGCCACTTCAGGTCGATGGCGTGCCGCAGCGGCTCCATCCACGGCGACGAGAGCGAGCCGAGCAGGAAGTATCCCACCGTCATCACGGCGTAGGCGAAGAGCAGAGCCCGGCGAAAGCCAAAGCGGTCAGCCAGTGTTCCGCCAAGAACCGGCAAAAACCACACGACGAACCCGAAGATGCCCATCAGCAGGCCCGTCTGGCCGAGCGAGAGCTGCAGTTTTTCGTGGAGGAAGATGGCCAGGACGGCCGTCGTACCATAGTAGGCAAGCCGCTCGAACAGCTCGGTGATGTTCGCGACCCAGAACGAGGACTCGAACCCGGTGCGGATTTCGTGCAATCGCTGGCTGAGAGGCAATCGTGTCTCCTCGTGCCGAGGGGTTCGGCGCTACGTCTCGGGGAATGAATGCCGCGCCAACCGGCCCGCGATTGTAGCGGAAGTCGCGCGATTAGCGACGCAAATTGTTTGTGGCGCAGGGAATGTGCCGAGACGGGCCTGCCCACCCCGGGACCCAGCGCCCGCCCAGTAAAAGCCGCGTATTTTCAGCAGGATCCTGAGCGTCCACGGTGCCGCTCGCTCGTCCCGAAAGGCGGCTTGCGTTTTACCGCTGAGGAAACTATACTGAATCAGCTTTCATCTAGGTCGCACGGCCGAGTGGGCGCGAGCCCACTTTTTTATTGGCGGGCGTCTCGGCGGACGATGAAGCGGGCCGCCGAAGGACCGGCGAAGTAGGTCCTGCAAATCGAGCAAAATGGACCTGGAGCAGATTCGAGCGGCCGCGGAGCGAGTGGCGCACTCCGAGGGCCTAGAAATCTTCGACGTCGAGTGGAAGATCGGAAAGCAAAGGCTGCTACGGGTTTATATCGACCGGCCGCCCGCTTCAGGCGAACCTGAGGGCGGGATCAGCCACAAGGATTGTGAGCGGGTCAGCGAGCAGTTGAGCGTGATCCTGGACGTTGAGGATCTCGTTCCGGGTCCCGCCTATGTGCTGGAAGTGAGTTCTCCGGGTCTCGATCGCAAGCTGCGGAACCCGGCGGATTACGAGCGCTTCAGCGGGCGCCTGGCGCGGATCTGGTTGAATGAGTCGGTGGAGAATCAGAAGTACTTCGAGGGCCGGCTTGGCGGGTACGGGGACGGCTCGGTGAAGCTGAAGGTGAAGGACAAAGAGATTGCGTTGCCGTTCGTCGGGATTCGCAAGGCGAACCTGGTCGTCGAGTTCTAGACGAGGATTTGGATGTAAAGGTGATTTTCGTGGGGAAGGAAGGAAATGGCGAGTCTGCTATATCAGACAATTGAGCAGATCAGCCGGGAAAAGCATATCGAGCCCGACGTGATCGTCGCGGCCATCGAGGACGCGATGCTGGTGGCTGCGCGGAAGTATTACCGCACGGAGGAAGAGCTTCGTTCGAAGTTCAATGCGGAAACCGGCCAGGTGGACGTGTTTTCAGTTCACATCGTTGTCGAGGAGGTCGCTGACCCCCTGCGCGAGATTTCCTTGACGGACGCGCGCAAGCAAAACGCGACCATTGAAGTGGGCGGCGAGATCGTGCACACCAAGCCGACCGACGTCCTCGGAAGAATCGCGGCGCAAACGGCCAAGCAGGTGATCCTGCAGAAGGTTCGCGAAGCGGAACGCGACACGATTTACAACGAGTTCCACACGCGCGTCGGCGAACTGGTGAACAGCATCGTCAAACGCGTCGAAGGTCCCGACGTGATCGTGGACCTCGGGCGCACGGAAGCGCGCTTGCCCAAGCGCGAGCAGTCGCGTCTGGAAACCTACAACATCGGAGACCGCCTGCGCGCGACGATTCGCGCGGTCGAGCGCGCCGCGAAAGGCCCGCAGGTTGTGGTTTCCCGCGCCGATCCCGTGCTGGTGCAACGCTTGTTCGAAATGGAAGTCCCGGAAATTTACGACGGAACCGTGCAGATTCGCGCCGTGGCGCGCGAAGCCGGCGAGCGAACCAAAATCGCGGTCGAAAGCCGCGACAAGGACGTCGATCCCGTGGGCGCGTGCGTCGGCATGAAAGGCATGCGCGTGCAGTCCATCATTCGCGAGCTGCGCGGCGAGAAAATCGACATTATTCCGTTCAGCGAGGAAACCGCGGCATTCGCGCAGAAGTCTCTCAGCCCGGCCAAAGTCACTCGCGTACAGATCGTAGATCCCGAGGAGAAGCGCCTCGAGGTGATCGTCGAGGACACGCAACTTTCCCTCGCCATCGGCAAGAAGGGGCAGAACGTCCGGCTGGCGAGCAAGCTGATCGGCTGGAACATCGACATCAAAAGCGAGGAAGAGAAGCGCCGCGAGATTGAAGCGCAAATGGCCGCGCTCACCGCGCCCGGCACTCCGCTCGCGGAACTGAAGGGCGTTGGGCCGAAGACGATCGAAAAACTTGAGGCTGCCGGGATCACTTCCATCGAGAAGCTCGCGGACATGACGCCGGAGCAGCTCGTCGAGATTCCCGGAATCGGCGAAAAGATGGTCGAGAAGATCCATCAATCCGTCGCGGCCCACTTCGAGGCGCTCGAAACGCCGCCCGCTCCTGTTGAGGAAGGCGAAGCAGCCGTTGCGCCCGACGTTGAACGCGCAGAAACAGGTGCGGAAGCAGCTGTGGTTCCCGAGGTTGAAGGTGCGGAAGCAGCGCCCGACGTCGAGGAAAATGCCGAGGAGCTTTCCGCGTCTGTGGAGATCCCGGTGGAAGCCGCCGAGCGCGCTGAGCCGCAGGAGTCGTCGGAGGAAGCGGTTCCTGCCGCATCGGAAGCGGAGCAGGAAGCCCCAGCGCCGGCGCACGATCGCAACGAACAAGGACACGACGAGGAGCCGCCGGAAGACGATTCAGCGGGGACATAAAGGCCGAAACAGAAGAGTCCGCGCGCCGATGTCGAGTTTTGAACAGAGGTTTACGGGAGTTTAATGTCAGATTCGAACCAAATCAGGATTAATGAGCTGGCCAGGGAGCTTGAGGTCAAGGCCAAGGTCTTGATCGAGTACCTGCCCGAAATCGGCGTCACGGAGAAGAAGACGCACTCGAGCTCGCTCGACATCGAGCACGCAGAACTGGCGCGCAAGCATTTCCAGGACCTCGCTGCGCAGGAAGCTGCCGCGGAAGCGGCGAAGGAAGCGGCAAAAAAGGGAGCCCGTCCAGGTGCGTCTGCACGGACCGCTGCTCCTGCCGCGGCACAACGGCCTACGGTTGCGGCCCCGCCCGCAGGCGTACCGCCGCCGGGTCCAGGCGCTCCAGCCGTTTTGCGACCGGCGACCACTCCTGGAACCGCGCCTCCGCCAGCGTCTGCAGCGTCGCCTTCGCAATCGCTTGCTCCGGCAAGACCGACGGCACCCGCAGCTCAGCATCCTGTTGCTCCCGCCGCCGCTCGTCCGGCAGCGCCTGCGCCGTCCGCTCCCAGACCCGTGACCCCTATTCGCCCGGCGACACCGGGCGCCCCGCCCGCGCAACCTGCGGGAACCGTAGCGCAACGTCCGGCAGCTGCATCGCCGGCCGTTCCTCGTACCGCCGCGCCTGGTGCGCCTCGACCGGCGGGAACTCCAATCGGTCAAAGACCTTCTTCGCGCCCCGAAAACGTGCCCGGTAGACCAGTCGCGCCGCGTCCCGGAGCGCCCGTGGGCATGCGCCCCGCGGTGCCGGGCCAGCAGCAGCGTCCGAGGCCCGAAGGCCAACGCCCTGGCGGACCGCCCTCACGTTTTCCGCAGCGTCCTGGAGGCCCTCGCCCCGGTGGCCCTGGCGGTCAGAGGCCGGGCGGTGGACCCGGTTTGGGCGGAATCCCGAAGGCGGAGCCGGGCAAGCCGCTCTACGCGCGCAAGCCCCCCATGCCAGCGCGGTCCCGGCCGCTGATTGAAAAGAGATTTGCCGAAGGCGAGCGCAAGCTCCATCCGGTTCGAACTCGCCCTGGCGTCGGACCGGGAGGTAAGTCGGCTCAGATCGAACCCGTCGCGCCGGTTCAGCGCGAACCGAGAGCCGTGACGGTCACCGAAGGCATAACAGTCCGCGAATTGGCTGAAAAGCTCGACATTCGCGCCAAAGACCTGCTGAAGACCCTTATGGATCGAGGTGTGTTCGGAAGCATCAACCAGGCTCTCGACGTGCAAGCAGCCACCAGCCTCGCCGAAGCCTTCAACGGGATCGTACAGGTGGTCTCGTTCGAAGAGGAAATGGCGCAGGAAGAGAAAATCAGCGAGGAGCGCACCGGTAATCAGCAGCCGCGTGCTCCGGTGGTCACCGTTATGGGCCATGTCGACCACGGCAAGACCAGCCTGCTCGACGCGATTCGCGAAACGGAAGTTGCCGCTGGAGAAGCAGGCGGAATCACGCAGCATATCGGTGCGTACGAAGCGCACGTGGACGACCGCCGTATCGTTTTCATCGATACGCCCGGCCATGAAGCCTTCACACGCATGCGGGCCCGAGGCGCCAAAGTCACCGATATCGTCGTCCTCGTCGTCGGCGCCGACGACGGCGTGATGCCGCAAACGGAAGAGGCCATCTCTCACGCCAAGGCCGCCAACGTCAAAATCATCGTCGCCATCAACAAGATCGACAAGCCGGACGCACAGCCGGAACGCGTAAAGCGGCAGCTGGCCGACCGCGGTCTCATGCCCGAAGAATGGGGCGGCGACACGGTCATGGTGGAAGTCTCGGCCCGAACGAAACAGAACATTCCACGCTTGCTCGAAATGATCCTCCTGGTCGCTGATCTCGCTGAACTCAAAGCCGATCCCGACGCCCCCGCCAGCGGAACCGTTCTCGAATCGCGCGTGGACAAAGGCCGCGGACCGGTTGCCACCGTTCTCGTCCAGAACGGCACACTGCACGTGGGCGATTTCTTCATCGTGGGCGCCGTGTATGGAAAAGTTCGCGCGATGTTCGACGACCGCGCGCAAGCGATCAAGAAAGCCATTCCTTCGACTCCGGTCGAAGTCCTCGGTTTGCAGGGCGTGCCTGAAGCGGGCGACCAGTTCCAGGTGGCCGACGAAGCTCGCGCGCGGCACATCGCCGAGTACCGCCAGAGCAAGCAGCGCGAAGCCTCGCTCGCCAAGACAGCATCCTCCGGGCGTCTCACGCTCGATCAATTGCACGAACAGCTCAGGGCTGGTGAACTCAAGGAACTTGCCATCGTTGTGAAGGCGGACGTCCAGGGCTCGGTCGAAGTCCTCACCGAGATGCTGCCGAAGCTCTCGAACGACGAAGTGAAACTGAAAGTGATCCAGGCAGGCGTCGGCGCCGTCACGGAAACCGACGTGCTCCTCGCTTCCGCGTCGAACGCCATCATCGTCGCGTTCAACGTGCGCCCCGAGCGCAAGGCCGCCGATCTCGCTCAACGCGAAAACGTCGACATTCGCCTGCACACCATCATCTACGAACTCCTCGACGAGCTGAAGAAGGCTGTCGCCGGGCTGCTGTCGCCCGTCATTAAGGAAGCCTTCCTGGGCCGCGCGGAAGTGCGCGACACGTTCCGCGTCAAGGGCGCCGGCATGATTGCCGGATGCCACGTCCTGGAAGGAATCATCAAGCGCGACGCCGATGTGCGCGTGCTTCGCGACAACGTCGTGATCTACACGGGCAAAGTGATCTCGCTCCGTCGCTTCAAGGACGACGTGAACGAAGTTCGCTCCGGGTTCGAATGCGGCGCGGGCATTTCGAATTTCAACGACGTCAAAGTGGGCGACGTCCTCGAGTGCTTCAAGGTGGAAAAGACCGCGCCGGTCGAAGCGGCAATCATCGACCGCGGGCGTGCGCCGGAAACGGCCGAAGCTCGCCGCAGTTAAGCTTTCAGCCTGCGTGTCGGAAGACGCTGGGAGCGCAAAATGCCGATCGGTTTTCTCACCCTCGAAATTCACATTCCCGACGCACGATCTCTTAAGGACAAGAGACAGGTGCTGCGCAGCCTGAAGGATCGTCTGCGCGCCAACTTCAACGTGGCCGTCGCCGAACTCGCCTATCAGGATTTGTGGCAGCGTTCGCGCGTGGGCGTCGTCAGTCTCTCTGGCGACGGCAAGCATCTGGAGGAATCGTTCGCCGCGATTCTTGCCGAATCCGAGCGCATCCTTGGCCGCGACCTCGTTTCGCAGGAAATCGAATACTTCGAGGAAACGTCGCCATGAGCGTCGGTGGACACGGCTACCGCTCCGAACGCGTGGCCGAAGAGATTCGCAACGAAGTCAGCCTGATGCTGGCGGGAGAGTTGAAGGACCCGCGCCTTTGCGGCCCGCTCAGCGTTACCGAGGTGCGCGTGAGCCCCGACATGGGCACCGTGCGCGTCTACGTGCAAATCGACGGAGAAGCGCACGAACGCGCGGCCACTCTCGATGGGTTGAAGAAAGCCTCCGGCTTCATCCGCCACGAACTGGTCGAACGTCTCCAGCTTCGGCGCGCGCCGGACATTTTGTTTCAAGTCGATGAGTCGGAAGAATACGGTCGGCATATTGACGACTTGCTGCGGCAGGCGCGCGGCTCAAAGGAATAGCCGCGTCCCGTTCGCGCGACGCCTGTGCGTTCTCCTGTGATGGCCAGACCTCCCAAACCTCCTCCATTCGACGGAATTCTGGTCGTCGATAAGCCTCGCGGGCGTACCTCGCACGATGTCGTCGAGATGGTTCGTCGCCTCGCGGGCTTCCGCCAGATCGGGCATTTCGGAACGCTCGATCCGCTGGCTACAGGCGTGCTCGTTCTCGCTTTGGGACGCGCTACGCGCCTCGCCCGCTTTTACACCGGCCGCCGGAAGCGCTACACCTGCGCTATCCGTTTCGGATTCGCCACGGACACCTACGACGCCGACGGCGAGCCGCTCGGGCCCGATTCCTCTCCTTCGCTCGATCCGGATTCGCTCGCGGCGCTCACCGCTGGGTTTGTCGGCAGAATCCGGCAGACTCCGCCTTCTTTTTCCGCAAAGAAGATTCACGGCCGGCCGGCTCACGAACTCGCGCGCAAACACAAACCGGTGAACCTCGATCCAGTGGAGGTTGACGTCTACGAATTCCGCTTGACCGCCATCGAAGGTTCTACCGCGCGGTATGCGGTCGAATGCGGCGCGGGAACCTACATTCGCTCGCTCGCGCACGATCTCGGAAAATTGCAAGGCTCCGGCGCGCACCTCTCTGAAATCGTCCGCACCGCCGTTGGCGAATTCACGCTCGACCACGCCGTTCCGCTGGGTGAACTCGAGCAGGACGCCAGGGCCGGAGAACTCGCTCGCCGCGTCATTCCTCTGGAGAATATGCTGCCCGATTTGCCCTGGGCCACCGTGCTACCCATCGTCGAAAAACGCGTTCGTCACGGCGCCAGATTCACGCTGCCCCTGGCTCAGGTCCAGCCCGCCAAAATCACCGCCGCGCAGGGCGCTCCCGACCAGCTCGACTCAGGAGACTGGAAACCCGCCCGGCTCCGCGTTTTCAACCAGCAAGGCCACCTGATCGCCATCGCCGAGCCGGTGGTGCCGCGTATCTATCAGCCGCTGGTTGTTCTGGAAACGTCCGCTCAGAGCTGAACTGCTTGAGCGAACCGCGACAATCTGGCGTGTTACGCCCTAGCAGCTTGCCGAAAAACGCCTTGTCTTCGGGAGGGCGGGGTTTTAACCCCGCCGTAAGTGGGCGTTTTGTATCAGGGGTTTTAACCCCTGAAGCCGCCGTTCGACTTTTTCAGCGTCCTGCTAGGGCTGAGGTTGCTTGATCGGGTTCTGGTTGTTCCCAGGAAGGGGCTGCGGCTGAGGAAATCTTCGCTGGAACGGAGAGATGTAGCCGCCCAATCCTCCGCCTTCGCCGTGGCCCGCGTAGATCGTGATACTCTTCCTCGGCGCGAACTGCACCATCCGAGGCGTGATCAGGATCAGCAACTGCGTATCGTTTTCCGCCACGTTCTTGTTTCCCGCCAGCGCTCCCAGCCCGGGCACTTCCGCCAGTCCGGGAGTTCCGTTCAACGCAGTTGAAACCGATGGCTGGAGGATGCCTGCCAGCAGCGTGGTCTCGTTTTCTTTCAGACGAACCGTTTGCTCCAGCGAATCGTTCGTGAGCACCGGAATCGCATTGAAGCTCGCCCCCGCTAGTCCCGTGAGATCGAAATGGAGTTGCAGCGTCACGTCGCCGTTCCGATGAAGGCGCGGCGTCGCTTTGATTTTCAGTCCGAGATCAATATATTCCGAGTAGGGAAATTGCGTCCCCGGCGAGCCCAAGCCCGGAGAAGAGGTGCTGTTGTTGAGTATCACAGAGACCGTATTCGAGGCGTTGTTGGCGATAGCGGCGTCGGGCGTCCCGTTCCCGTCAAAATCCGCCGTAAAGATGGACAGCGGATCGTTTCCTGCATTCAATACGAACGGAACGTTGAACGTTCCGCCGGTTAGCCCGAACAGCAGGGCGATGGCGTTGCCCCCTGAATCGGCCACGGCGAGGTCTTCTATGCCGTCGAGGTTGTAGTCCGCGACCGCGATCGAGCTTGGTCCCGTCCCCGCCTCATAGTCGACGCGTCCTCCAAATGTGCCGTTTGCAGCTCCTGTGCTCCCCGCCTGACCGACCAAAATCGAAACGGTGTTGTCCTTGTTGTTCGCGATTGCCAGATCCGTGATCGCGTCGCCGTTGAAATCGCCTGTCGCCACATAGACCGGCGCCGCTCCCGTCGCATAGTCCGTCCTCGTTTGGAACGTTCCGTTGCCGTTCCCCAGGAAAATCGAAACGCTGTTGTCGTTTTGATTGGCAACCGCCAGGTCCATGATGGAACTGCCATTCGAGGAAGTCGCGGTGGTGAAATGTCCCGTGGTCAGCGCCGTCGGTGCATGCCCGGCCGCAAGCACGTTGGGTATTCCGGCAATCGTGCTGAACCCGCCGATCCCGTTCCCGAAGAGAAGCGAAATCGAATTGTCGGCCTGGTTCGCCACCGCAAGATCGAGATTGCCGTCGCCGTTGAAATCTGCCGCCACCACGGAAACGGGTACGCTTCCTGTCGCGTAATCCACCTTCGGCTTGAACGTCCCGTCGCCGTTGCCCAGCAGGACGGAAACAGTGTTCGCGCTCTTGTCGGCCACAGCGAGATCAAGGTTTCCGTCGTTGTCGAAGTCTCCCGTCGCGATCCACACCGGCCCCTGGCCCGTTGGGTAAGTCACCGGCGAAGCGAACGTCCCGTCTCCGTTGCCCAGAAAAACAGATACCGTGTTGTCCGATTGGTTCGCAACGATCAGATCTTCGATGCTGTTCTTGCGCAGAACGGCCCCCGTGACAAAGGCCGGTGCATTGCCCGTGTCCAGCGCCGACACGGGAAAATTCTGCGATGTGGCTGGCGACGTGCTCACGTTCGACACCAGGCTCGAAGAATACTGCGCTAGCGAAACCGGATATCTCTCGCCCACGAAGAACGAAGCGGGCTGTCCGTCCTCGGCTCGCAGCAGCACGCGCCGTCCGCTCCGCACCAGTGCAAGCGTTCTCCCCAGATTCGCCGTCACGCCCGGCAGCGTGCTGAAGAACGTAGTGGCACCGCCTCCGAACGCAACCACCGGAGGCAGCAGCGAATTAATATCCAGTGTGCCTTCCGCGATTTGCGTGGCGATCTGGTCGGGAGTCAGCCCGGAGAGCGCGGACGGCGTGCCGAAAATCTGCTCGAGCGTGCTGATGATGTTCGCTTCCGAATTTCCCGATCCGAGCAGCCCGCTGTCCAGCGTGTAAATCTTCCCGGTCTGTGGCGGCGTGATTCCGATCTGCCGCGCATAGGCGCGGTCGACCTCCAGAATCTCCATTTCCAGCACCAACTCGCCAGCCGGCTTTTCCAGGTTTTCGATCAGGTCGCTGGCCACCGCCATCGCACGAGCCGAAGCGCGCAGAGTGATCGTCCGGTTTGCCGGGTCCTGTTCCACGCGCAGAATTCCTGTTACGTCGCGGACCAGACGCGAGAGTTCCGTAACCTGTTCCGGAGTCTCCGACGCGGGCAGCCGGATCGTTCGCACCAGCAGCGGTTCGTATTGACGCCGCTTCTGCACCGTGTTGTCCGCGATAAAGAACAGATGCTTGGTGAGTGGATACCAGAACGTATGCGTGGCGTCGCCGGCCAGTTCCATCGCCGTCACAAAGTCGACGTGGTTCACCTGAAATCGAGTTTGCTGGGCGTGCAGATCGGCGTCGAACGCGGCGTTGACCCCGAACTGCCGCGCGATCTCCTCGTAGAGCCCTTGCGTATCGCCGCGGAAATTGAAATTCCGCTCGCCGGAGTGATAATCGAGATGAATCTCGCTTTCCAACTGAATGCCTTGCGGCTTTTCCTCCGTGTTCGATGGTTCCAGAGCAGACAGCTCCGCCAGCCGGTCCCGAATCGTCTCATCCGAAGGATCGAGGTAGTGCGCGTCGAGCAGTTCTTTCCGCGCCTTTCCCAACTCGCCCGAAACCGCTTCCTTTTCGGCGAGGTCGACGTCCGCCTGGATCAGGCGCCCCTTGGCCAGCTGCCGCCTCATCAGGTAATCGTGGTTCTCCGGATCCCAATCCACGGCTCGGGAGTAGGACGCGTACGCCGCCGCCCAGTCCTGTTTTTGCTCGGAGTCGGCGCCCTCGCGGTAGGCCTCTTTGGCCTTCTTCGGATCCCGCTTGAAATGCGGGTTTGCGGAGTCGGCGCTTTGCGCCTCTTTGTCCGGCCGAGCGACGCTGTTCGGTGACTGTTGGCGCGCCGCCGTATGAGCTGTCCCGGCGAGGCTGGCGAATGTGATCGCCACGAAAGCGGTAAATGCCCGCGGAAAGAGGCTCGAAGAATTGGTTTGTCGGCGCTTCAAAGGAGTTTAGACGCCTATTCTACAGTCAATGTTGTCGCATGCGAGAAAAGTGAATCCCCTTGCTTCCTGAGGGTCAGGAGCGGTAGACTCGATTGCTAGTTGAAAGCCAGTTGCAACTGGAAAACGACCTCAAAATGGCGGCCACTGACCTATGCTCTCGGCCCTCTTGGTCGCGCTTCGTGAAGGTCTCGAAGCCGCGCTCGTAGTTGGCATTGTACTCGTTTATCTGAACCGAACCGGCCGCCGCGCCCTCGCGCGCTATGCTTGGGCCGGCGTCGCTGCCGCTGCGGCTGGCAGCATCGCCACCGCCATTTTGCTCCAGCGCTTGAGCGTTAGCGAGGACGGCTTCGAAGGCCTCATGATGCTGGTCGCGGCCGCGCTCGTCGTGACCATGGTCATTTGGATGAACCGCGTCGCGCGCACCCTCCGCAAGGAAATCGAGCACCGCGTCGAAGCCTACGCCCGGAAATCCACGCGTGCCGCCGGATGGGGAATCGGGCTCTTCGTTTTCCTGATGGTTCTGCGCGAGGGCGCGGAACTGGTTTTGATCCTTCGCGCCGTCGAGTTCTCCAGCGCCGGCGTCCAGGTCTGGATTGGGACGGGGCTCGGCATCGCGCTCGCTGTTGCGGTCGGTCTTTTCTTCTTCCAGGGCACGCTGCGCATTCCTTTGCATCGGTTCTTTGCTGTGACGAGCGTCATACTCATGGTCGTCGCCTTTCAGTTAGCCTTGACCGGCGTGCACGAACTGAGCGAAGCCCAGTGGATCTGGTCGAGCCGGACGGAAATGGCCACGATTGGCCCCATCGTCCGCAACGAACTTTTCTTCTTCATCGTGATTCTAGGTGTCGCCGTGGTTGCCGTCCTGCGCGAATGGTTTAGCGCCCGCCGTCCCGCTCCGGATCCGGCTCTGAACTCCGCCGAGCGCCGCATGCGCGAGTGGGAATTCCGCCGCCAGCGCCTCTGGAGCTTCGCCGCCGCCATTCTTTGCATTTTGATCGTGCTGTCGCTGACTGCCGAATCCGTCTACACGCGCGCCATGGACGCGCCCGCCCAAGCCGCCATGCTCACCGCGCAGAACGGCGAGGTTCGCGTCCCCCTTTCTGACCTCACCGACTCGAGCCTCCACTTCTACGCGGCCGATGTGAACGGCGCGACCATCCGCTTCCTCATCATCCATCGAACGAACGGCGATTACGCCACGGCTCTCGATGCCTGCGAAATTTGCGGGCGCCAGGGATATCGCCAGGAAGGGCAGAACGTCATTTGCCGCAACTGCGGTGCAAGCATCTATATTCCTTCGATCGGCCAACCCGGTGGCTGCAATCCGGTTCCCGTGAAGTCTCACGTGGAGGCAGGAGAAGTGATCGTGGACCTTTCGGCGCTCGCCGAAGCCAATTCCATGATCCACGCCCAATAGAATGCTCATCCGCCTGGTCAAGGAATCCTTCATCCGCAATCCTCGCCGCAAACTGCTCGCCGCGGCCGCGCTGATGGTCGGCATGGCGATCGCCACCGCCACGCTCACGATTGCCCTCGAAGTCGGCGACCGCCTCGCGCGCGAATTCCGCAGCCTGGGCGCGAATCTTGTCGTCACGCCGCAGGCCGACACGCTTCCCGTCAACATCGGCGGCGTCGATTACCGTCCAGTCGACGAAGGCGCTTATCTCCGCGAAGCCGATCTCGGCAAGCTCAAAATGATTTTCTGGCGTCACAACATTCTCGGCTTCACGCCTTTTCTCGACGTTCCTGTCGATTTTGATCTCGTAGGCCGATCCAGACCCGTTGCTGCCACTCTGATTGGGACCTGGTATCAGCACTCCCTTTCCGTTCCTGACGGCACACTGTTCACGACTGGTCTCAGCTCCACGCATCCTTTCTGGAAAATTCGCGGGCGCTGGTTCGCCGATAATGCCGACGAATGCGTCGTTGGCGCTCGCTTTGCCGCCGAACATCCCGGCATGGCTTCAATCGGCGGAATGATCCGGATTGCGCCAAACGCAGCTTCCCGCTCGCCGCTCTCTCTCGCTATTACTGGAATCGTTTCCACCGGCGATGCGGGCGACGACGCGATCTTCGTTCCGCTCTCGATCGCCCAGCGCGCCTCCGGCCATCCCGGCCAATTCCGCCGCCTGTTTGTCAGCGCGCTCACCAAGCCCGCCGACGCGCTCTCCGAGCAGGATCCCGCCGGCATGACGCCCGCCGAGCACGACCGCTGGTTCTGCTCGCCCTACATTTCGTCGATCAGCTTCCAGATCAGGCAGGTTCTTCCCGGCACGGACGTGCGCGTGATTCGCCGCGTTGCCGAATCCGAAGGCCGCATCCTCACGCGCGTCAGCACGCTGCTCTGGATCGTCACCCTCGCTGCCCTGATTGCCGCCGCCCTCGCCGTCGCCGCCACCTCCGCCACCACCGTTCTCGAACGCCGCGCCGAGGTCGGCATCATGAAAGCCATTGGCGCGACCAACGCCATCGTGATCGGCATTTTTCTTTCCGAGCAGCTCATGCTCGCGCTCGTCGGCGGCCTCGTCGGCTACGCCGTCGGCACGGGACTCGCGTGGTCGTTCGGGGCGAGCGTCTTCGGCAGTCCCGCGACTCCGCGATTGATTCTTCTGCCGGTGATCGTAGGAATTGCAGCCGCCGTGGCCGTCTTTGGCAGCCTGATTCCTCTGCGGCGCGCCGCGCATTTCGACCCCGCGCCGATTTTGCGAGGCGAATGATGTTCCGCCGCCTGGTCTGGAGACTCGTGCGAGGCAATCGCGGACGCCTCACGGTTGCGCTCGTTGCCCTGGTGAGCGGCGCCGCCGTCATTTCCGCGCTGCTTAATCTCGAGCTCGACCTCGAGCGCAAGCTGACGCGCGAATTTCGCTCTCTCGGCGCCAACGTGGTCCTCGCGTCACAGCCCGACGCGCAAACCGCCGGCGCGCGCACGGCGACGCGGTCGCTCTTGAGCGAATCTTCCATCGCGGCTGGCCTGAAATCGATGAACTCGCCCGACGTTTCCGCTTCCGCGCCCTATCTCTACATCGTCGCGCGCGCCGGCGACACGCCGGTCGTCGTCGCCGGCACATGGCTCGATCAGGCGCAGGCTCTTGCGCCCACCTGGAAGATCGAAGGAGCCCGCGTCGGCTCTCGTGATGACCTTGCGCATTGCCTCGTCGGCCGCAACGTCGCCGCCCGTTTCAATCTGCGCAGGGGCAGCCAACTCGATCTGACGTATCTCTCGCGATCCGCGCGCGTCATCGTCGCAGGCGTAATCGACACAGGCGGCAGCGAGGACGATCAGATCTTCCTGAATCTCCCCGTCGTTCAAAAACTCGCTGCCACGCCGGACGGCATCGAGCTCTGGCAATTCAGCGTCACCGGCACGAATGCGGCGATGTCGCGCTTCTTGCAAGCCCTCGCCGCCCAATTCCCGGCGCTCGACGTTCGTCCCATTCGCCAGGTCACCCAGGCCGAAGGCGATCTCCTCAACCGCATTCGTGGCCTCATCGTCGGGATGGCCGTGTTGATTCTCGTCCTCACCGCCCTGTGCGTCCTCGCCACCATGGCCGCCTTGGCCATGGAGCGCCGCCAGGATGTTGGTCTCATGAAAGCCCTCGGTGGCTCGATCTCCCGCGTGATGGCGTTGTTTCTTGCCGAAGTCGGCGCGCTCGGCGCGGCCGGCGGCCTGCTAGGCTGTCTCGTGGGCGTAGGGCTTTCCGATTGGATGGGCCGCCGCGTTTTTGGAACGGCAATTTCGCCGCGCTGGGAAGTTTTCCCGTTCACCATCGCACTGATGGTGGGCGTCGCCCTCGCTGGCGCTCTGCCGTTGCGCTTGCTTGGCAACGTGAAGCCCGCGGTAATATTGAGGGGAGAATAGTGGCCGAACTCGTCGAAGTCCAGAATCTGGGCAAGGAATATGGCAGCGTTCGCGCGCTCGATTGCGTCTCTTTTCGCGTCGAATCGGGCGAATGGATTGCCATCATGGGCCCCTCCGGCTCGGGCAAGACCACCCTCATCAACATTCTCGGCGGCCTCGATACGCCCTCCTCCGGCGCTGCGATCGTCGATGGCACGAATATCGCCCGCCTCGACGAATCCGGCCTCACGCGCTTTCGCGCGGAAAAAGTGGGCTTCGTCTTTCAGCAATTCCATCTCGTCCCTTATCTCACCGCCCTCGAAAACGTGATGCTCGCGCAGTATTTCCACAGCACCACCGACGAATCCGAGGCCCGCGAGGCGCTCGCCCGCGTCGCCCTTGCCGATCGCGCGCACCACCTCCCCGCGCAGCTTTCGGGCGGAGAACAGCAGCGCGTCGCCGTCGCTCGCGCCCTGATCAATCATCCCAAGCTGATTCTCGCCGACGAGCCCACCGGCAATCTCGACGCCGCCAACGAAGAAACCGTGATTCGCCTTTTCCAGGAACTCCACGCGAAAGGCCACACCATCCTCATGGTCACGCACGACGCCTCCATGGGCCGCCTCGCCGACCGCCAGATCGAGCTGGCGCACGGCCACCTCATGAACATCATCGATTATTCAGCGGAGGAGGAAGCGCGCTTTGACCATCTGCTCGAGGAAATCTGGCTTTGCGACGAGAAGGGAGTCACGCCGGATTTCGTTTGCGTCCCGCCCAGGACGGCCGAGGATTCCGCGAACCTGGTCTCGCGGCTATGCGCTCTCGGACTGCTCGAGGTCCGCAAGACCGGCGTCTCCCTCACGGCGCACGGCGAAAATCGCGCGCGCGACATCGTCCGCCGCCGTCGCCTCGCCGAACGCCTCCTTACCGATACATTCGCCATTGAAGAAGCCGCCGCCAATACCGACGCCTGCAAGTTCGAGCACATCATCAGCCCCGAACTCGATCAGCGCATCTGCACCTTCCTCGGCCATCCCAAGACTTGCCCGCACGGCAACCCCATCCCGCCGGGCCCCTGCTGCGTTCGCCTCCACTCCCCCATCGACAGATAGATTTGGGAGTGCGCAGGGCACGACTATCTTCCGCCTGTAGGGCGGCTATGGTTTCGTGTCAGGGTATGACTTCAGTCATACCGTCAGCCGCCCCCCTAAAAATATGAACGCGGCTTTAGCCGCCGGGCAGCAACTTCCTTGCCGCACGAAAGTTCCGCTTGGGTTGCCGCTGCCCCTGACATAGGTTCCGTCGCAAAGGAGACTACAGATGCGGGTTCTTACTGCCGCCGAAACCGCGGAGTGGTTCCATGGATTCGAGAATCTTGGAAACAGCGATGACTATGTGCATGCTGTCAAGGACGAGCTGTTTTACACACACCCCGAGGCCGCTTGCATCGATTTGGAATACCTACCAAAACTCGAACAGCTTCCTTTTTTCGCACGCTGTCTCGCAACCGTCGGCTACGAAGACCAGTACTTCAGCGGCGCCATGATTTGGCTCACAAATTGGGGCGTTTGGAACCCGCTCGATGAAGGGATCGGATATCGCATCGTCGAACGACTGAATGCCGCCGCTGGTCAGCCGAAGTCGTTCGAAGTGGCTCGGGGACACCAATTTCGGGCGGACGAACTTCACGATGCGATTGGGATGCTGCTCCAACCGATGATATTTGCCTGGGACACCTTTTACTTGCCGAGTTGGTCCTACGGAACAGGCGAGTTCTTCTTATATGTAAGCCACGATTCATTCGTGAGCGTAGTAACCCGGACTAAACCGTTTTACGACCGCGTATTTGAGCAGCTAGGGAAACTGGACCTCAATCCCAAACCCGGCGATGAAAGACGAACGAAGCGTTTTTGCCGCCGACCGTAGTCGGCGGTTGAAGGAACGGCGACTTCGGTCTCTTGCTAGAATGGAACGGAATGCCGATACCAATCGATGTCCGCAAGAAACCAATCGGCGTGAAGGTCCACGTCTCGACCGGCGAAGGCGTGGAAATCACCTGGTCCGACGGCCATACCAGCCGCTACGATTTCCCGTATCTCCGCGACCACTGCCCCTGCGCGTTGTGCAACGACGAGCGCGCCAAGCAGGAGAAGGTCGCCGGATCGGCCGGCTCATTGGGAGGGGCATCGGCAGTTCTGCCCATGTTCAAGCCGCGCGTGAAAGCCAAATCCGCCACCGCCGTCGGCAACTACGCCATCCAGATCGAATTCACCGACGGCCACGCCACCGGCATCTTCAGCTTCGACCATCTGCGGGAAATCTGCCCCTGCGACGCCTGCGCCCGCGAATTCCGCCCCGCGTCCGGGGATTAGCTTCACGTGTCCTTCGGGGCTGTCATTCTGAGGCCTACCTCATGGGCGGAAGAATCTCTCTTCTTCTTGTCTCGCGAATTCCGCTCCGCCCCCGCCGATTGACCGAGCACTCCACGCAGTCTTCTTGTCATCCCGCTTGCCCTGAACGCAGCCGAAGGGAACCCAGCCGCGCTCTTTGTCGCGCTTCGCGCGCAAAGACGCGGATGGGGGTGAGGGATCTGCTTTTTCCCGGTATTCCTTCCCGATCCGCCTATTTCCCAAGTTCCGACGTGCAATGCGGGCACCGCGTCGCCGCCAACGGAATCTCCGTCGCGCAACGCGGACAATTCTTCGTTGTAGGCGCCGCTGGCGCGGGCTTGCTCCAACGGTTCACTTGCCGCACCAGCAAAAAAATCGCGAAGGCCACAATCAGGAAGTCGATGCAGTTGTTCACGAACAATCCATAATTGATCGTCGCCGCCCCCGCCTTCTTGGCGGCATCCAGCGTCGGGTACGATGTCCCGGAAATATTGAGAAAGAGGTTCGAAAAGTCCACCTTGCCGAGAATCAGGCCGAGAGGCGGCATGATGATGTCGCTCACCAGCGACGTGATGATTCGCCCAAACGCCGCGCCGATGATGATGCCGACGGCCATGTCCAGTACGTTTCCC
>DATGHM010000021.1:0-2847 GCA_035307985.1 Candidatus Acidiferrales bacterium | reverse complement strand
GTCTATTGGTACGAGAAAGATTACTCGCCCCTCTTCATCGCTAACGGCGTGACCGGTGTACGACTGATGTTGGGCTATGCCGATCAACACGAGTTCCGGAAAGAGATTGAGGCGGGACAATTGCTGGGTCCGCGCATGGTGCTTGCGACCCGCTGGGTCGAGGGACCCACGGACGTTTATACGTGGTCTATTCCCGTGGCTAGTGAAGCGGAGGCCCGGCAGGCGGTAATCAACGCCCAGAAGTATGGCGCCGACTTTGTCGAGCTCGGCGGCGGGGAGACTCTTCCCCGCGATGCGTACTTCGCCCTGGCGGATGAAGCGAAGAAGCGTGGGGTCCCATTCGCGGGACATGTGCCCGTTTCCGTCAGCGTGGAGGAGGCATCGAAAGCCGGTCAAAAGAGCATTGATCCCCTGCCATCAGGCATTCAGGGGGGAATCCTTGTCGCCTGTTCGAGTCGCGAGGCAGAACTCCTCAAGTCCTTGCGGGACGCTCTTGCAAAGGCTCTCGCATCGGACCAACCGGATGCTTGGGAGGAGCTCTGGGCGGGACCGGCGTTCCGCGCGCGGATGCAACGGGCGCTCGAGACCTACGATCAGCAAAAGGCCGAGGCACTGTTTGCTCTGCTTCGAGCGAACCACACTTGGTTCTCCCCTACACTCATCGCGCAGCGCAATAGCACATACTTGGATGATCCGGCGATTGCCAGCGATCCGCGATTCAAGTACATGTCAGCAAGAAAAAGAAGCCAGTTGAACGAGGTGAAGGATGATTTTTCAAAGACTGGCAGCCCCGAAGACACTGCGGTGCAGAAACGGGTTTACCAGAAGTACTTTAAGATCGTTGGAGCAATGCACCGGGCAGGAGTTCAACTCCTGGCGGGCACGGTCACGGAGGAACCTGAGTTCACCATTCCGGGCTTCAGTCTGCACGACGAATTGGCTCTGCTGGTGGAGGCCGGGCTCACACCCCTGGAGGCATTGCAGACCGCCACATTGAACCCGGCGCGCTTTCTGGGCAGAGAACGCGACTTCGGCACGGTTGCGCCCGGCAAAATCGCGGACCTCGTTCTGCTCGACGCGAATCCGCTTGAGGACATCGGCAACACTCGCAAAATTGCGGCCGTCGTGTATCGAGGCAAACTCTACCCCAGAGCCGCACTCGACGCCATGCTGACGAAGATACAAGCACTGGCCAGCAGAAAGTCTATTGGTGACGTGCTTGAGCCCACCATTAACAGGGTGCTGAAAAACTCGTTCTTTGGAACTGCGCGTGCATTTTAAGCTGCACGAAGGTCGAAAGCCGCGTTGGGGGCGGCCATTCTCCAAGAAAGAGGAGGACTTCGTGCGCGGAAATCCAAAATTGCAGAACCCGATGTTTTTCGTCGCGAACACCGAGGAGCGCCTGGCAAAGAATCATCCGCTGCGAGCGATCAAGCGGCGGGCCGATGAAGTGTTGCAGCGGATGGAGCGGGCCTTGGAGGCGGCCTACAGCGAGACGGGGCGTCCTTCGATTCCTCCGGAAGCGCTGCTGAAAGCACTGTTGCTGCAGGCGCTGTACTCGATTTCCTCCGAGCGGCGGCTGGTGGACGCCATCAACTGGAACATGCTGTACCGCTGGTTCTGCGATCTCGATCCCGATGCCCTGGTCTGGGACGCCACGACGTTCACCAAGAACCGCGAGCGATTCGAACGGCACGGGCTGGTGCAGAAGTTTTTCGAGCAGGTGGTGGCCAGCGCGCTGGTTGAGCAGTATGCCTCGAACGATCATTTCACGGTGGACGGGACGCTGATCCAGTCGTGGGCCTCGCTGAAGAGTTTTCGCCCGAAGGAAGAACCGCGAGACCGTCCGCCCGCCGAAGGCGGCAGCAACCCCTCGGTGGATTTTCGCGGCGAGAAGCGGTCGAACGAAACCCACCGATCCACGACCGATCCCCAAGCGCGGCTGGCGAAGAAGAGTCCGGGCGCGGGGGCGCAACTCGCGCACAGCGGGCACGTGCTGATGGAGAACCGTCACGGGCTGTGCCTGGATATCCGCGTGGCGCGCGCCGACGGCTACGCCGAGCGGAAGACGGCGAAAAAGATGTTGCGGCGATTCCGGCGTCGTCACCGCATCGTGCCGGGGACGCTCGGCGGCGACGCGGGCTACCAAGCCGGCGAGTTCCTGCGCACGATCGAAGACGACTTCGCCATCACTCCGCACGTGCCGATCTCGGCTGAGCGAGTGGTTGCTGAGGATGCCGACGGCGACGCACGACGAAGAATGCGGCGGCGGATGAAAACGCTCGGCTATCGGATCAGCCAGAAGGCGCGCAAGAAGGTCGAGCAAATCTTCGGCTGGCTGAAGCAGCCGGGCGGACTGCGCAAAGTGCGGCACCTGGGCCGCTGGAAAATCCAGCAAGTGGCCTACCTGTGGGGCGCGGCGTACAACCTGCTCCGGCTGGCGCATCTGGAGGTCCGAAAAACCGCTGCCTAGAGAGAAGCGAACGGAGGACGTGGTGCGAAAGAACAAAACGCGGACGCGCACAGAGCAGCGTGGGAACTTGCTCCCGCGCTTCTTCGCTCTCGACTGCATTCTCATCTCGAAAATCACCTGTTCTTCAGCACCCTGTTAAGGAGGAGTCTATGCACGCGTTGAGGACAATTTCGGCCCTCGCAGTTTCTCTAGTCATCGTTACGCTGCCGGCAATCGCCCGTCAGCCTCAGCTTTCCGACTCCGAATACATCGCGCAGGCCCTTTCGGCCGCTCCAAAAGCTATCGCGAAGGACGCAGCCATCGTACGCACGGAAAAAGGCGGTAACATGCGCACGCTTCGTAAGGGAACCAATGGCTTCACCTGCCTGGTTATG
>DATGHM010000020.1:0-4160 GCA_035307985.1 Candidatus Acidiferrales bacterium | reverse complement strand
GCCCTGGACATCATCCACGATCTTGGGCAGCAGACGATGACTTCGTCGAGGACGGCCTTGCCCGCGATCGCTCCGGCCACGGCCGCTCCAGTCGTGGCCCCGCCGGCCACCTCCGCGTTTCAGCGGTACCGTCTGTGGATCGCCGCGGGGTCGGCGGTGCTGATCCTGGCCATCGCCGCTGTGTTCTTCCGCGGCCGCATCTTTGGACCTCGGAAACACGCGGCCGGCGGCCCGACGGTCTCCTTGTTGATTTTGCCATTCCGCAATGTCTCCCACGACGCCTCGATCGACTGGATGGGAAAGAGCTTGGCTGAAATGCTACGCACGGACGTAGGCCAGTCCGAGGGTTTCCGCACCGTATCGCCGGACCGCCTGCATCAGATCCTGGAGGATCTCCGCATCTCCGCTGATTCCGACCTCGATGAAAGCACGATCCACCGGATTGCTGAATTCACGAATGCCGATCAGGTGGTGTCAGGCCAATACGTGAAAATGGGCGATCAGATTCGGATCGACGGCACACTGGCGAACCTGAAATCCCAGAGAACGACGCCTATCGAGGCGGAGGGAGCCGACCAAAAGAGCCTTCTCGACGCGCTGGCGAAAAAAATCCAGGAGAACCTGACACTCCCCTCCGAGGACGTCGAGGAGTTGAAGGCGGCTGCGTTTACTCCATCTTCGAAGTCGGTCGATGCGTTGCGGGCCTACAGCGAAGGGATGGAGCTTTCCCGAGAGGGCAATACTCTTCAAGCGGCAAAGCAATTTCAGAGCGCGACAACGGCGGACCCTGACTTCGCCCTCGCTTATTCGCGGCTTGCCCAGTCCTATTCGAATCTCGGCCACGACAAGGAAGCGGAGCAGTTCTCGAGTAAGGCCGTCGAACTGAGTAACAATTTGCCGCCCGCCGAAAAGGACATGATCCAGGCTTCGAACGCGCGGATCACGAAGAACTACGACAGTGCGGTCCAGACCTACAGCGACCTGCTGAAACTGATGCCGAATGATCCGCAAGTTCACTTTGAGATCGCTTCCGTTTATGAGGCGCACGGCGCTCTCGACCAGGCGCGCGCACACTTCCTGCAAGCTCTGCAGACGGATCCCAAGTATGTGGACGCTCTTCTGGCCGTTGGCCGCGTCGAGATCGAACAAGGAAACCCACAGGCTGCCTTGGGCCATTTGAACAGCGCTCTGAGCCTTGCCGTCCAGCTCGGACAGCAGCAGGGCAAGGCAAGCATCCTTCAAATGATCGGCACCGCCTATCGGAATATGAACAAGCCGGACGACGCGCTCCAGAATCTCCAGCAGGCCTTCGACATCGAGAAACAGATTGGCGACAAAAAGGGAATGGCCTGGAGTCTGTCTCAGATCGCTGAGGCCCACAACAGCCAGGGAAAGCCCGACCAGGCGGAGAAGGAATACCGGGACGTTCTGAAACTCGACCAGGAAATCGGCGACCAGTCTGGCACCGGCTTCACGCTGCTGAATCTCGGAAACGTCCTCGGCGGAGAGGGGCGCTACGACGAGGCGATCAACCTCACCAAGCAGTCGCAACAGATCATGGTGCAGATCGGCGACGAAAACACGCAGGCGCTGGCCCTGAACAATATCGGAAGCTTTTATCTAAGCGAGGGTCATTCCGACGATGCGCTAACCTATCTGCAGCAAGCCCTCGCCTTGAGGCAAAAGCTCAAGTTGTCGAGCGACATCGCTCAAACCATGAGCAATATCGGCGACACGTACCGTACGCTGGGCCAATATGACAAAGCGCTCGATAGTTATCTCCACGCGCTCGAACTTTCCCGCGGCGCGAACGACAAGTTCAGCATCGCCATGACATCTGACAGCATGAGTTTTCTGTTCGAGGCGCAGGGGCGATATGGCGCCGCGTTGAAATCGCAGGAAGAGGCGCTCAAAGATCTCCGCGACCTTCAGCAGCAGGACGTTTATTTCGCCACAATTGAGGCGGATTACGGGCACGCCTTGAGCCTGGTGGGACGGTTTGACGAGGCTCAGAAGAATCTCGACGACGCGTTGAAGCTGGCGCGCTCGTTCAAAGCGGACCCCTTGGTCGCCCAGATTTTGGACTTCGAAGGGGAACGGCTCTTTTACGGCGGCGACTTCAAATCAGCGCGCCCGCTGTTCGATCAATCGGCCCAGGCCGCGGCACGCGCAAAGGACAGAGACGACGCCCTGAAGGCGAAATTCAACCAGGCGCGGCTGGCGGTCTTCGACGGGCGTGCGTCGACTGCGCCGGCAGCCTTTCGCGCACTCGCGAAGGAGGCGGATGGCCTGGGTCAGAAGTACCTCGCCGTCGAAAGTTCGCTCTATTCCGGAATTGCGCTGGTTATGTCCAAGAACTATTCCCAGGGGCAGCGCGAGATCAGCGCTGCTCTGAGCAACGCGCAGGCCGCCAGCATGAAATCACTCCTGCCGCAGGCTCATTACTGGCTCGCGGTCGCAATGAAAGGGAGCGGAGACAAGTCCGGCGCCGCAACCCATTTCGCGCAGGCCACAAGCATGCTTCAGGAGATGCGGCAGGAATCGCAGAGTGATTCGATTCTGAAACGAGAAGATCTGAAGGCGATCGCCGAGGCGAGCCGCCCGGCTTCTTAGAATGACAGAAGCAGGCCGAAGGTCAATCCCCCGGCCTGCTTCCTGCGCCGATCCTACTGAACCTGGAAGAGCACCGTCTGCTCCGTCGTTTCGCCGGTCTCAAAAGTCGTCGTCAAACTGTAGATTCCCGGCGAATATCCCTTCAAGCTCAGACTGAACTGATATTGGTTGTTTCCAAACTTGAAGATGGGCGGTGTGGGAGTCGAGTTGCCCTCGGGGAAAATCGTAACCAGATTGGTTGGCGATAGAACCGCCTGGCCTTTCGGCGAACAAATCAAATCGCCGGTCGTCGAGCCAGGAGCGCATAGTTGGGCGACTGAAATCAGAGCCACCGCGGTTTGGATAAAGGGCCCCTTCTTGCATGTCCCCGACGAGTCGGCCAGTTTGAACTTCACCGAAATTGTACCCCCGGAGCTGAAACTGGCGGCCACCCCAGGCGGATTTGTGGTCCCAAACGGCGACTCGTACCCGCAAAACTGTCCATTCTGTGAAGGCGTCGCATTGATATCGAAGAATCTTGAGTTGACCTTCGTTCCGCCCGTGTACGTCGAGTCCGCAGGCAACAGCCCGCCGAGTGGATAAGTCCCTATCAGGTTGACGGTCTCACAGCCTGAAATCTGCAAGTCGCAGAAGGCCATTGTTCCGCTCGTCACTACGGTCGGATCGACAAAGCTCGAAATTGTCTCTTCGTACGAACTACCAGCCAGTTGGCACTGAGAAAATGTGGCGTCGAACACAACTTCGAACCCGTCCGCCCAGAGATCAACGGCAGGTGTTCCGCCAAATGGCAAGTCCCCATTGGGAATGCTCTCAATCAACCCAGACAGAGACACGGGGGATACTTCGCTGGCCGTTGCTGTGGGAGTCGACGTGCAGGATCCTCCGGTAAGAACCTGAAAGAGTGCGCTATCGCCCACATTGAAGGCGAACGTACTCTGGTCGCTCGACACTGCCGTTAGGCTAGCGCTCATCGGCGGGAGGGCGATGCCCACGACGGGCGGAAAAGTGGAACTTGAAAATGTTCTTGTTACCGTACAAGTTCCCGCGTTCACAACAAGCAGTTGTCCCTTGCCGTTCTGCTGCGTGTTTCCAGCGTACAGGACGTCGTCCAGCGACATCTGCAGGAACGCTGGTGTGTTGTGGTTCTGAAAGCTCACGCATGTCGCGCCGCTTTGGCCTTGGGCATTGAACTTCATGATGCCCGGGTGGGTCTGGTTTGTGACAAAGATCTCGCCGGTCGTTTTGCGCGCGATACCTATCGGCCCGGAGAGCCCCGTTATGAAAGGCGTTGCGGTAGTGTAGGGGCTCTGTTCCGAAAACTCGGACGAAATGGGGCCCGAGGACCGCAGGATCTGATTTCCAGCATGGTCGACGATGAGCAGGTCTCCAACGTTCTTCATGGCCACGCCTTCGTCGACGGAACCCGAATTCACCTTAGGCACGAAAAGCTGCTTGGGAATCTGGGATCCTCCCGAACCAAGCGCGAGATTCGCGATTCCGGCAAAACTCCACCAGCCGCCGTTCTTGCCGGTATCAGTGCTCGTAAC
>DATGHM010000019.1:0-119428 GCA_035307985.1 Candidatus Acidiferrales bacterium | reverse complement strand
GCGTCCATCCAGGACGAGCACGGACGCTTCATCGAATCCCGAAAATGCATATGCGCTGATCGCATGCGACACGTGATGGTCCACGTGGCGGAACTTCGCCTTCACAGGCCCGTACATTTGCCGGAAACGGTCCTCGCCGCTCCGCTGGTGCCACATGCTGACAAACTGGCGCGTCGTATTCAGCAGAGCGCGCGAATCCACGGGCTGCTTCCCGGACGCGTAGGAGCGCAGATCGTGCAAAAAACCGGCCCGCGGCGTCGACCAACCCTGGCATACGTAATCGACTTGATCGGCGCGAATCCCGCACGTCTCCAGACACGCGCGAATCGCCAGCGCCGGAAAACGCGCATCGTGCTTCACGCGGCTCAACCGCTCTTCGGCTACTGCGAAAAGCACTTCGCCGTCGCGGACGATGCACGCCGACGAATCGTGCATCTGCGTATAATTGAGTCCGATCGATATCATCTTCGTTTGCTTCTTGCGCTCCACGTCCGCGGCCCCAGCCATTAGATTCCGGGCTTTCGTTACTGTGGCGGCGTCTACGCCGTCTCGTCTCGCTGAGAATGCGCTGGGCTGGGGAAAGGGAGCAGTTTCCCACGCAACGCTCGATAAAATCGGCTTCCCACCAATCGTTGTCGAAACTGGTAGTATGTTTTCGATGGCAAGAACGCCGCGGGAAGCAACCGGGCGGCAGTGTACGCGCGTTGCCAGCGCGAAGCGTCCTCGTGATGGATTTGCAGAAGTCTCCATTCCATCCGCATCGTTTCCCACGGGGGTCTGTTTTCCAAAGCTAGTCGGATTTGCTTCGCTTCCATTTCGATTGTCTCAAGAATTAAACGTGCGACCTCCAGAGGTATTCCCGACGTCTCAAGTTTGTGCGAAAGAGATTCCCAAAGAGAGGTCAGAATTGCGAGCTTCTGGCGAGCCTTCGACGAATCTCCGTCGGCGATCTGGAAGAGGTTGGCGCTATGAAGGCGATAGAAGGTAAGGACATCGGTGAGAATCACCACTCGAGACAGAACCGCGGCCATCGTGAAGAGGTATTCGTCCGCTTCGACAACGAGGGCTTCGGGTATGGGGAAGATGCGCCTGACCAAACTCGAACGAATCGCCATTCGACTCGTGCCCAGAAAGTTCTTTCGGGTGCGGAAGATCTTGGCCCCCGCGGGCGAATCACATTGGAAGGCAGTTTCCTGCTTCAAGCGACGCTCGAGACGAACTCCATCTCGCGTCACTTCGGTGATCCCGTGGCCCACAATACCGACGGAAGGATGGGCGGCAAAGGCGGCGGCGACGCGCTCCAGCTTTTTCCGTTCCCACCAGTCATCGCCGTCCAAAAAGGCCACGATTTCACCGTGTGCCTCGGAAATAGCGGCGTTGAAAGCGGAAGCCTGTCCTCCGTTTGGCTTCCGCAACAGTCTCACGCGCGGCTCGAATTTCCGGACGATTTCGGGCGTCCGATCCGTGGAGCCGTCATCCACTACCAGGACTTCCACGTCCGACATCGGGAAGTCCTGTTCCAGCACGCTGGTCATGGCGTCCCCGATAAACGACGAGTGATTGTACGTGTCGAGAAGAACGGTAATGAAAGGCGCCCGCATTTTTAACCGCGTTGCTCCATTAGTCCGATGATGCGCCGGTCCACTTATCGTCGCTCACGACGGCCGGGTGGCTCAGTTCGACGGAAGGAACTTCTGCGCCGTCGGCGCTTCCCATTTGCATAAAAAACTCAAGCTGTCGCGCCGGTGTCGTTCGGGCGGCTTCATAGATGTCGTTCTTTTCACGGAACCACCGCCGCGCGAGCGATGCGCTGTCGGCAATTTCCTTCCAGCGCACCGGAATCCGCCCCCATTCTGCGCCGATCGTGTCTCGCACAAGCCCGCTAAGCGACACGATCCAGGTCGTCAGCGCATATCGTATGGGAAGATATTTGGTAGCGATTAACAGCCGACCTCTCAAGACGCCGCGGAATAGTAGGAGTTTTTCGTCCGTGGTCCTCGACGACGCTCCCACGCGGTGCCAACACACCGCCTTGGGCACATATACCGTTTTCCAACCCCGAAGCCAGGCTCGCCAGCAAATTTCGACATCCTCGTAGCTCAGGGGCAATCGCTCGTCGAAGCCTCGCAGCAATTCAAAAAAGGCTACCCGCACAAGCATGCTGGCCGCGGATGCCATGAAAACTTCCGTTGGGTTCTCACTGCTCTTCTGACAAAGAAATAAGCCTGGCACGATCTCCACGGTCATGTGGCCACACGGGGTCCTCGCGACGTATGTGGCCAAGTGCCCTTCCAAGGTACCATCCCAGTTGAACTGCATTCCGTCCGCCGCGAATGCGCTCGGGTCCTGGTCGAGAGCCGATGCCAATTGACTCACAAACTCGCGGTCGAACCTCATGTCGTTATTGACGAACAGCAAGAGATCGCCCGTCGCGACTGCCGCGCCGCGATTCAGCGCCGGGGCAAGACCCACATTCCTTCCCAGCGGCAACCATCTCGCTCCAAACTCGCGAGATACCGCTTCGGAACCATCGGACGAGCCGTTGTCAACGACAACAATCTCGATGGGCTGGTACGACTGCGCAAAGAGACTGGGCAAGCAGACGCGGAGATGTTCCGCACCGTTTCGATTGGCGATGATCGCGGATACTTTGGGCCTCATGCTCAGGGCTCGCAATTCGCAAATCTTACTGGAATTCCTCAACCCGGATGCCTTCGCGGCCTTTTGCGACTGGGAGCATGATCTACGGTCGTCGCAATTCAGGCTGCCCTCGAAAAAACCGGCGCGCGTGCGCGAAACGTTGAACTCGTCTTCGGTGGCACTCGACTGGGGCTGCGGGACAACGGCTGTTAGAGTTTATCGATTTTTGCCGCCAGGATGAAGTCGCTTTCCGTCAGGCCGTCGATCTTATGCGTCCACGTGGTGATTTCGGCCTTGCCCCACGACAACAAAATATCCGGATGATGCCCCTGCTCTTCCGCAATAGTACCGACTCTGTTCACGAACGCGAGTGCTTGCTTGAAATCCGGAAACTTGAACTCGCGGACAAGGTGGTGCCCGTTCACCACCCTCCATTGCGAAACTTCCTTCGCTAGATTTTCAAGTTCTTTTCCCGCGAGCGGCGGCACTCCTCCGCGGCATGGAACGCAGGTTTTGCTGGCGAGTTCGGACATCGTGCGCCTCCCATACTGAATTGTACCGGAATTGAATAAAAGTCGTACACGAACCGGAGCCCTTGAGGGCCAGTTGAGTCTCCGGCGCGTGTGGACCTCCGAGAATCGTTTCGGAAGACTCCCGGTCTTTCGCCGACCCCCGAGTATCAGCCGGAGCCGCTTTGCGCTGCGCTGCTACAAGTCATGTACAGTGATTTCCTGCTCGGTTCTAAGGGGTCGAGCCGATTGTCGCTATCACCAAGCATATCTATCGTGTAACTGCCGTTGAATCGCCGAAGGGCCGTACGCGACACCTACTCTGACCCAAGTTTCGGGTGGTGGATGACCTGCAGCCTGGTGCGCGGTGTCAAGCTCGCTCGGCCGAGTACGGAGGGTCGCATGAACATCTCGTGGCAGATTCTTGTTGTTTCGTCCGATTTGGAAGGCCGCCGCAATCTGATGCAAACATTGACAAGACAAGGCTTGGATCCCATCGGCGTCTCTAGCCTGGCTGAATGCAGAGAAGTCTTGAAGAAAGAGAGAGTCGGACTCGTTTTCTGCGACCGCGCGTTGATCGACGGAACCTACCGCGACGTCCTGGATGAAACTAGGTCGAGCACCGATAAGCTGCGGCTGGTCGTTACCTCGCGGCATCCCGATTGGGACGAATACCTCGAGGCCATGCGCTTCGGCGCTTTTGACGTGATCGCATCGCCCTGCAGACCCACGGACGTCGAATGGATGGTAATCCAGGCGAAGCGAGACGAGCGTAACCGCTCCAAAGAACTCATACCTGCGAAAGAAGATACCGTGCAGTTCCGCCATGCGGTCGCGGGCGGAGGAGTCTGACAATCGCCAAGCATTGCGGGTCGCGCGATCCTGACGGTCGCTCGACACCCGGGTCGGACTCGCGATTTCGCACAGCTGCTCCAAGCGTGATTGGTACCCGCAGACGCCCGCCACGACCGCAGCATGTCCACTCTCGTCTTGCCCGCGTTATTTGGCTCCAATGCGACATGGAACTTGGACGGTGATTGGTATAACCTCTGCGAGCTTACACTCCGGAGGAGAAGATGAGATTTCTGGGGCGGACTTGTCGGTCGGCCGGAACGGATTCCAAAGCCTGGAATTTCAGATCGTTGGCCATTTTTTCCGTCGCACTCCTTGTGTTTGCAATTTCATCCGCCGTCATCGCGAAGGAATCTGAATTCGATCCCCAACTGTATGAAGGCTTGCGCTGGCGGTGTATTGGACCCTTTCGCGCGGGTCGAACTGTGGCTGCTGAGGGTGTGCCCGGCAAGCCCAACGTGTTTTACATGGCTCCGACGGATGGCGGCGTGTGGAAAACGATCGACTATGGCCGGACATGGAAGCCGATTTTCGACGGGCAACCGACCCAGTCGATCGGTTCCCTGGCGATCGCCCCGTCGAACCCTGACGTTATCTATATTGGAAGCGGCGAAGGTTTGCAGCGCCCCGACCTTTCCGTAGGTAACGGAATTTATAAGTCCACGGACGGCGGAAAGACGTGGGCGCATCTCGGCTTGCGCGACGGCCAGCAGATCGGACGCGTGCTGGTCGACCCGCACGATCCCGATCGAGTGTTTGTAGCGGTGCTCGGTCATCCCTACGGCGCCAATGAACAGCGCGGCGTCTTTCGCTCGACTGACGGGGGCAAAACGTGGAAGAAGGTTCTTTACAAGGATCCGGACATCGGCGCGGAAGACCTCGCTTTCGATCCGGCGAATCCACAAATCATCTATGCGGATCTCTGGTCCGCACGACAAGTTCCATGGGAAGGATCCATTGAGGGCCACAAAGGCGGGCTTTACAAATCGACGGATGGCGGCGACACATGGCAGCCGCTGACGAAGGGATTGCCGACGAACCAGCAGGGACTTGGTCGAATCGGCATCGCCGTCGCGCCGAGTGATGGAAACCGGCTTTACGCCATGGTAGACGCACCGCAACTCGGCGGAGTCTATCGCTCCGATGATGCTGGCGAGAACTGGACCCGCGTGAACGACGAACGCAGGGTTTGGGGACGCGGCGACGACTTTGCGTGGGTTCGTGTCGCCCCAAATGACAAAGACACGATCTACGTATGCAACACCTCCCTCTATAAATCAACCGACTCCGGGAAAACGTTCACAGCCATCAAAGGCGCGCCGGGCGGCGATGACTACCACTCGATCTGGATCAATCCGGAGAATCCGCAAATTCTCCTGCTCGGCGTGGATCAGGGCGCGACGATAAGCGTGGATGGCGGGAAGACGTGGAGTTCCTGGTACAACCAACCCACGGCCCAGTTCTATCACGTCATTACCGACAATCGTTTTCCTTACTGGGTTTACGGCGGCCAGCAGGAAAGCGGCTCCGTCGGCACCACGAGCCGGAGCGATTGGGGCGAAATCACCTTTCGAGACTGGCATCCCGTCGGAGCGGAAGAATACGGCTACGTCGCTCCGGATCCTCTGCACCCGAATTATATTTTCGGCGGCAAAGCCACGCGTTTCGACATGACAACTGGTCAGACACGGGACGTGTCGCCCGTCGTAATTCGCAATGGGAAATATCGATTCGTGCGGACCGAACCGTTGATCTTCTCTCAGGCCGACCCCCACGACCTCTATCTCGGATCGAACGTCGTCTTCAAAACGACCGATGGGGGGCAGACATGGCGAGTGATCAGCCCGGACCTTGCGCGCCCCAAAATGATCATCCCGCCTAACCTCGGCGACCTCGCGAATGGCATGCCGTCCGAGGGCGCCCACCGGGGCGAAGTTTACGCGCTGGCTCCCTCGCCGTTGAACGCAAATCTGTTGTGGGCGGGAACGGACGACGGCCTCATCTGGATCACACGCGACGGGGGCAAGAATTGGTCGAACGTCACGCCGCCGGGATCGACGCCCTGGAGCAAGGTGGCGCAGCTGGATGCCTCGCACTTCGACGAAGGAACCGTGTACGCGGCGGTGAACCGTTTCCATCTCGACGATTTGCGGCCTTACATCTATGTCACGCACGACTACGGAAAAAACTGGCAGGCGATCACGAACGGGCTGCCGGACAACGCCTCCGTGAACACGGTGCGCGAGGACCCGGTGCAGCGCGGGTTGCTCTTCGCCGGGACAGAACTGGCCGTCTGGGTTTCGTTCAATGACGGCGACTCGTGGCAATCACTCCAGCTCAATCTTCCGCCGACATCGATGCGCGACCTCTGGATCCATGGTGACGATCTGGTGGTGGGAACGCACGGGCGTTCGTTCTGGATTCTGGACGACATCACGCCGCTGCGGCAGATCAATTTCGATCTCGCAAATTCGGACGTCATTCTTTTCAAACCTGCGCCCGCCTACAGAATTCGGCGCGACGTCAATACGGACACGCCTCTGCCGCCGGAAGAGCCCGCCGGCAAGAATCCGCCGGACGGCGCTATATTCGATTACTACCTGAAATCCAATGCTTCGGGACCGGTAAAACTCGAGGTGCTCGATTCGAGCGGGAAAGTAATTCGTAGTTTCGCAAGCACCGATAAACCGGCCTTCACGTGGGACGAACTGAAGAAGGAGATCAACGTCCCGCTGTATTGGATCAAGCCGCCGCAGGTTCTTTCGGCCGAGGCGGGCGAACACAGGTTCATTTGGAACTTGAGGACGGCGCCGCCCGAATCGATCTTCCACGATTATCCGATTTCCGCGATTCCGCACGATACGCCGCGATACCCGCTTGGCGCCGGAGTGCTGCCGGGAACGTATACGGTGAAGCTCGAAGCGGACGGGCAGGCCTTCACGCACGAATTCGAAGTCAAAATGGATCCGCGAGTCACGACGCCGCGCGAGGGACTCGACGCACAATTCAGTCTGGAAACCAAAATCATCGACCACATGAACGGCAGTTTCGATTCCTTGCAGCAGGTCCGCTCAGTGCGCGAGCAGCTAAAGGATCTGGCCGGACGCGCACGGAAAGGAACCCTGGCGGACTCCATAGCTGCTCTCGACAAGCGAGCGGCGGATTTGGAAGGGGCGGGCGCCCGATTCTTCGGGCCGCAAACCGGCAAGCCGGGTTTTGCGCGGCTGAACGGCGAGTTGGCAATCTTCCTGGGATACGTCGACAGCGCGGACGCCGCGCCGACGCAGGCGGCCGAGGATACACTCCCCGGCCTGGAAGCATCGTTGAGCGAACTTCAGAAGGATTGGGATGAGCTGAAAGCGGAGGA
Source organism: Candidatus Acidiferrales bacterium (assembly GCA_035307985.1). Lineage (GTDB taxonomy): Bacteria > Acidobacteriota > Terriglobia > Acidiferrales > UBA7541 > Palsa-295. The sequence continues at coordinate 112,060 of DATGHM010000019.1, read as the reverse complement.
AATTCCGTCGCTCAACGAGAAGCTACGCAGCGCAAACCTTCCGGCGATCGACGCGAAGAAGACGGAATAGCGACCGCTTCACCTACGGAGCAGCGGAAGCGCTGCTCGAACTGAAGAGCTGATTCACCTTCGACGAAGCGGTCTCCCAAGCGCTGCGAATCCAAGCTGCTCCCTGGTTCGAGGTTCGCTCCCAGGAATCCGCCTGGGGCCAAATCTCCCGTAGTTTCTCCCAATAGCGAGACCTGGCGGCCTGATCGACTCCCACAGCCTCGCCACGCGCTCTCTTCCCTTCCACCGTGAAACTGTCCGGCGGATCGGCCGGCAGGGCGCTCCCAAACTTGTAGTGTGTCTCGATATTCGTGATAGCAATGTTCCAGTAGGCTCGCGCGAGATCGTTTTCCTGGGCGCGCTGTTTGACAGTCCAGCTTGCGCTGTCGTCAAAGAAAGCGGCCGGCGGAGTTGCACGCAAGCGAATGACGGGCGAAGTGAAAAAGTAAATCATAAAGGCAAACAGGGCCACGGCGCCTAGCGCGACTCCGAGTTTCAGGCCAGACGAAATTCCGGTCCAAACGTCGCGGCTGTCGATTCGTTGTTTGGGAGCACTTTCCGCCAATTTGAAGTCGAGGCCTCGTCCCGGCGGCGTAAATGCCCGAACCGGAACTGCTGGACGTCCTTCGGCGGTCTTCGCGGCCGCGATTTCAGAAGTGGTGAGCCCCAAGGGTGCACGTGCCGGTGGGACGACTGGCGAAGGAGTTCGCAATGGAGCGACCGGCGGAGGCGCTTGGGCTCGCATCGCTTCCGTGCGGCGGCTCACCAGTCTCTCGAGTTCAGTCTCAATCTGGGGGACCGCTTTCGCGAGAAACGCGTCGACCATCTCGCGAAGTCGGGTGCGGCCCTGCTCGACCGCGTTCTTGAGTTCAGTTTCAAGGGACGCGCGAGCCATCGTGGCAATCTGCTCGCGAGTGTCGTCTAAAATCTGTTTATGCGCGGCCATCAAGTCCGCATTAGCCTGGTCGACGGTGGTTCCCACGAAAGATCGCAGCACCTGCTGCGACGCCTGAATCATTTGGGCCAGCTGAACTTGGGTTTCGTCGACAAAAGATTGTCTTGAACCCGCAAGGTCCGCACGAACTTTTTCTATCACGTCCTTCGACAAGTCTTCCGTGAGCGGTTCGAGCGACGCTCGGCCCGCGGAAGCTAGTTGCGTTTGCGTTTCATGGATCAGCTGTTGCCGGGACGTGTCCAGATCGGCAAGGGCCCGTTCCACGGCAGCTTTGGTCAGCGACTCGAGCGAAGACTGTGCCGTCTCTGCCAGTTGCGTCTGAGTGTCATCGATGAACAGTTGTCGTGAAGCGCGCAGGGTCTCAAACTGCTTCTCTGTTTCGGCAGCGAAACGCTGCCGGTCCGCCTCAAGCGTCTCCTGAAGCGCGGAAAGAGCCGCCGCGCTCTGTTCATGCAGCTGTTGGGCCGATCGAGCCAGGAGAGGTTGAGAGACTTGTTCGAGCCGGTCGGTGATGTCTCCCGTGAGCTTCGTCTGGAGTTGCTGGAGACCGGCCGAAGCCGCTTCCGATGCGCATGACAGCGCTGCCTGGCGGTGTTCGAACTCCTGCGCGTGGTTCTTGAGACTGGCCTCGATCTCGCGGAAGGCTTCCTGGGAGCGCTCAATCGCCTCTTTTGCAGCAATCCGAATGAGACGCACGGCCGTGAAGGCGGAAGACTTGCCGGAATCCGGACGTGGCTCGTTCGCTTTCGCCTCGGGTGGCAGGCCCGATTCCTCGGCCTTTTCGACGCGCGTTGGGGCGGATGACTCCTGCGGCGGTTTAGGGAGGACTTCCATGCTCGATGGCAAGTCCTCGGCAAAGAAACTTTCCAGCCTGTCGATCATGGATCGCCTCGAAGAAACGGACGAACTTCGGGAGTTGACTTGCGCACCCCCTGCTGAATCGGCGCGCTGCAGGAAGCGGCGAACCAAGCTTCGGCGACCGCCGTTGGGCGAAGGAATTCCCTGCTGCGTTCGAACGTGGTCGCTGGAGCCCCTAATCACAGAGTCCACCGGGATACCTCAGAAGAAAGCAAAAGGTTGGGGTAATTTACCCCTACAGATGTAGGAAGTCAATCTACCCCCCCCTCTTCTGCACATCCGGGCAGGATTAGCATCGCGTCCGGTCCTGAACGACTCATTTAGCCCAAAACGACCAGGATTTCGTGGTGCTGGTGGTCGTCGGCAAGGTGAATGTCTGCGACGCCCGTGTGCAGGACGCCGTCGATGCGCGTCAGGGCAACTCCGCGGCTTACACTCGACGGATTCTCGACCCGAATCTCATAAACGGCGGAATGATACCGGAAAGTGATCGAGAAGCGGGGCCAGTCACGCGAAATGCAGGGGTCGATGCGCAAGCTCATTCCGCGCATTTGGAATCCGAGGATGGTTTCCACGGCAATGCGATATAGCCAGCCCGAAGAGCCTGTGTACCACGTCCATCCTCCGCGCCCAACGTGAGGCAACTCGGAGTAAACGTCGCCTGCCAACACGTACGGTTCGACTTTGTATCGCTGAACGGCCGTGCGCGAATTGGCATGGTTGATGGGATTCACCATGCGGAAGAGTTCGAGCGCCCGGTCGCCATCGCCGAGCAGCGCAAAAGCGAGGATGTTCCATACGGCAGCGTGCGTGTACTGGCCGCCGTTTTCACGAATTCCGGGAACATATCCGCTGATGTACCCCGGATCGTGCTCCGCTTCGCGTACAACTCGCGATGCCGATGCCGAAACGTCGCTCATCCCTGCAGCCCTCACACCCTCGCGTTCCACAGCCACGGCGACTTGCGCAACTGGGTCGCCTGCGATATCGAGCGCTCCCGAAATCTGCGGCCGCGGCTCAGCCGATGGACTCGAACCAGCCGCGGCGCCTCCATTGCTGCCCGCGGTGGCCGCTCCCGCCGCCATCTGTACAAATTCGCCGGTCTGCCTGGAAACATTTTGAGATAGCCCGATAGTCACCCTTGGGTTCCCGGCGACCTGCATCGGTGAAGGTATTTTGCCGAACGGCGGTGTGAAGAGAAGTATGAGGCCATCGCTGGAACGGACGAGTTCCTTGGATACCGAGTTCATGGCTTGCCATGCGCGACCCGGCTCCGCGACGCGACTAATCACCGCCCACGATTGGGCTATCGAATCGATTCGACATTCCGCGTTCAGCGATGAACCGAGTGGAAAACCGTCGTCGTAGTAAGCGCGACGATACCACTCGCCATCCCAGGCTTCCCGTTCGAGTGCCGCTTGTAGCGCGCTGATGTGCAGGCGCCATTTCTGCGCGCGTTCGTGCTCGCCTCGATCAACCGCAATCTGAATGAAGCTGGTCAGCACAGTGTGCAGAAACCAGCCAAGCCAGACGCTTTCCCCCTTCCCCTTGTCGCCGACGCGGTTCATGCCGTCGTTCCAATCGCCCGTTCCCATCAGCGGCAAGCCGTGAGCCCCAACCGCCAGGCTCGAATCGATGGCGCGGGCGCAGTGTTCGAATAGCGTCACCTCGGTTTGAGATATGCGCGGATCGAAATAAGAATCAGCTTGCCCTGGTGGGATGGGTTCGCCTTCGAGAAAAGGAACGCGCTCGTCGAGAATGGTCCTGTCGCCGGTACGTTCCACGAAATGCCTGACGGCGTATGGAAGCCACAGGCGATCGTCGGAGATGCGCGTACGCGTTCCGCGGCCGGACGGAGGATGCCACCAATGCTGAACGTCGCCCTCCGGAAATTGCCGGCCGGCGGCGCGAAGCAACTGCCCGCGGAGAACATCGCGCTTCGGCACGCAAAGCGACATCGCGTCCTGCAGTTGATCGCGGAAACCGTATGCGCCGCTCGCCTGATAAAACGCGGAACGGCCCCAGATTCGGCAGGAGAGGGTTTGATAGAGAAGCCAGCGGTTCACGAGGACGTCGAGGGCCCGGTCCGGCGTGCTGACCTCCACGGTGCAGAGAACATATTCCCACAAGCGATGCACTTCTCCGAGGGCGGCATCCAGATTCGCGGCGCGATACTTCGCAATTAAGCGGCGAGCTTCATCCGCGTTCGCCGCATCGCCAAGAAAGAACATAATCTCGGTTTCAGCGCCCGGCCGGAGTTCGATTGAAGTTTGCAGCGCTGCGCACGGATCGAGGCCGGCGCCGGCTCTGCCCGAAAGCCCGGCGCCTCGATCAAGCGCCGCGGGAGACTCCGTCGAGCGGTGACGCCCGAGGAACTCCTGGCGATCCGCGGTGAACGATTCCTGGCGCCCGCCCAAGTCGGCGAAAGCAATATGCCCGGCAAACTCTCCCTCATTCGAAGACCGGGCCAGCAGCGCGCCCGTTTCAGAGTCCGCTTCTGTAATCAGCGACGGAGCCGTTGCAGCCCGCTCATTTCCAAGAACCCATTCCGCATACGCGGTCACTGAGAGCCGGCGAGTGCGCCCGGAATTGTTGCGCAGGGTAAGCCGGGAAATCTTGATGGAATCGCTCACTGGAACGAATTGCAGCAACTCGCACGCGATGCCTCGAGAGGCATGCTCGAAACGCGTATAGCCCTGGCCATGATGCGCAATATACGTCGCGGACTCGTCGCGAATGGGGAGCGCCGTGGGGCTCCAGAGGTCGCCGTCTGCGTCATCACGGATGTAGATCGCTTCCCCCGGCGGATCGACGACAGGGTCATTGGACCATGGTGTGAGCTGATATTCTCGGCTGTTCAGCGACCACGTATATCCCGACCCGGCCTCCGAGACCAAAAAGCCGAAGTTCGGATTGGAGATCACATTGATCCAAGGCTGCGGCGTGCGCAAGCCCTCGCCCAGCATGACGACGTATTCCCGCCCGCGGTCGTTGAAGCCCCCGAGACCATTGAAGAATTCGAGGTCCGGAGCGGAGTCGAGTTGCTCGGACTTTTCCCTGACCCTCCGGAGTTGTCGCGTGGCTTTCGGGCCCGGAGCTTTCTCCGAACGCTGTGCGGCTCGCGCAAGCTGCTCTGCCAAGGCCCCGCGCCTTCCGACCAGAACAGCGCGAGCCATGCTCTCGAGCATGGTCCGTACCGCGGGCTGGACTAAATCAGCGCGCAGGAGGAAGACGTCTCCCTTGCGGCCGTCGCCGGCCAAATGGCGGAATTGACTGTCTCGCACCAGCGATACCAGCGAGCCGTGCAGCTCCTGTTCGTACGAGGAGGGCTCCTCATTGATGACGACGAGGTCGGCGGCGAGCTGTTTCAGACGAAAGTATTCGTGTGCGCGAAGCAACTGCCGGACGATGTCGACATCCTCCATCTGATCGACCAGCGCGAGAACGATGGGCAGATCACCGGAAATTCCGTGCCCCCAAAGCTGCCTCACGTCGATCGACGCCCGGCTCAGCACATCCGGTGCCGGGCGCAGTGATGAATCCGAAAATAGAACGAAATTCGCGAGTCGCTGAAACAGGTTGGCTTCATCGGGCTGAATATTGAGGTGGTGAAGCTGAACCTGCGCCTGCGTCCACGCCAGAGTGAGAATGCGGTCGAAGACGTTCGGATCGCGATACTTGTCCGCCAGCGCGGCAACCTGGTCGCGCGAAGCCGCAACAGCGGTTGAGAAAATCACGCGAGCTGTTTTGCCGGGCGGGATTCTCAGCGTCCGTCTGAGGCTGACAATGGGATCGAGAACGGCGCCAACCGTATTCGACAGGACGCGGCCGTCCACCACGGACGCCGGCGTGCGCAGCGAGCGCCCGCGCCCGATGAACCGGGATCGGTCCGTTTCGTACTGCATTTCGCCGATTTCGTCGCCCTCCACGATCGAAAGGTGAGCCAGCCAAACCGGCGGTTGCTCAGGAGATTGCAAGCGCCGCGTTGCGAGCAGCGCCCCAAGGCGACGGTCGAACTCGGTCTCCACGAACAAATTCGAGAACGCGGGATGCGCAACATCGGCCGCCTGTGTGTTCAGACAAACCTCCGCGTACGAGGTGACCTGAATCTGGCGCTCGTGTGCCCCGAGATTGGTAATCGAGAGCCGGCGCAGTTCGGTGTCGTCCTCGGAAGAAACAACCACATCGAGGCTTGTCACCAGAGAGCGGTCGCGGCGCGTGATCTCGGCGCGGTCTTCATAGAAGACCGCCTCGTACGTGTCGGGCTCGACCAGACAGGGTTGGTAACCGGCGGACCAAATTTCGTTCGACCGGACATCCCGTAAATAAATATAGGAACCCCAGGCATCGCGGGTTGCGTCTTCGCGCCAGCGAGTCACGGCGATATCGCCCCAACGGCTGTAGCCGGAGCCAGCCGAGGTGAGCATCAGGGCATATCTTCCGTTCGAGAGCAGTTGTGTGCGCGGAAATGATTCGTGGGGCGTGTCGAACCGGCGCTCGATCGCGGGGAAGGTCTCCCGGACGTGCGCCGCCGCCTTCACTTCTTCCGCCCGGGGGTGCGCGACCAGAACGTCGCGTGGCGTTCGCTCCTGAAGCAGCAGGTCCGTGGCCTGAATTATGGGCTCGGCGTGAAACCGTCTTTGCATCACCTCTTCCTGAAGAACGTTGGCCAGTGAAACCAGCGACATCCCCTGGTGGTGGGCCATGTAGGCGTGGACCACGGCCACGTTGCTGCCTTCCGGAAGGCGGCTTTTCGTGTAATCGAGGGCTTCGTAGAAACCGTAGGTGCCCCTGCCGCCGGCTCGCGCGATCGCCTCAAAATTCCTCTCGGCCGCCGACGGCGCCACCATCGCGGCCAGCGCGGTGGCGTAAGGCGCAATCACCAGGTCTTCGCTGAGGCCGCGCTTGAGGCCCAGCCCCGGAATGCCGAACCCGGAGTATTGGTAAGTGAGGTCAAGATCGCGCGCGTTGAAAGCGGACTCCGAAACGCCCCATGGAACTTGCCGTTCCGCGCCGTATTCGATTTGCCTGCGAACGACGAGCTCGTTGGTCAAGTGCAGGACGCTGCCAATCGGAGAATGCATCACGAGCGCGGGCATCAGGTACTCGAACATGGAACCGGACCAGGAGATTAGAGCGGATCCGCGGCCAACCGGCGTGAAGGAGCGGCTGAGACGAAACCAATGCGAGGCTTCCACGTCCCCCTTCGCAATGGCGACAAAGCTGGTGAGCCGCGCTTCCGAGGCGAGCAAGTCGTAACAGCTGAGATCGCGCACTCCCTCTTTCGCGCGGTAGCCGATCGAGAAAAGCTTGCGAGAGCGATCGAAAAGAAAGGAGAAATCCATTCCGCGAAACATCGTTCCAACGTTCTGGATCATGTCGGAGAAGCGGCGGCCGAGGGACGCGGCGCCGTCGGCAGCTCGCCGGATCTCGAGCGCAATCACAGCCGAAGCGTCCGGTGTCTCGTCTCCGTCCGATTGCGCGCCTGGACTGGGCCGTCTATCCAGTTCTTCCAGAGCTTCGTCGAAGAACATCGCGCTTTTAGCCAGCGTGATGCTTGCCGGGAGTTTTAGGATCGGCCGCGAAGGAGATGATCTTCGGCTGACGACTTGCAGATGCGATCCCGGAGATATCTGGGATGCGGTACCGTACGGCGAGCCGTAAGCCCTTACTTCGGATGCAAAGCCGGGGATGAGCGCCTCCGCATCGCGAAAATGGCTCTCCACGCAGTGCATTACGGCGTCCGCGCAGAGCTGCAATTCGGAATGAGGAGAATCGCCGCGTTCGCGAGCGAAGGTCTGAACGATGTCCGCCAAAGCGCCGGATCGCGACCGAAGGCCTACCAGGCGGCCGGTCAGTTCCGGGAGATCGCGCGGGTCTTCTCGCAGAATGGCCGCGAGTTCGTCTACCGCGGCCAGGATTTGCTTGCGTGTGACGATATGAGTGGGACGTGTTTCCTCGGAATTCGCAAGCGCCTGCCGCAGGAGCTCCAGGTTGTCGCGGAGTCCGGCATAGAAATTCTCGCCCACCGGAGCAGTCTCGAGATCGCGGAGTCCGTTCATCAGCGCAAGAAGATGTCCCGCTAGATTTCCGCTGTCGACCGACGACACGTATTCGGGGATCAGCGGCTGGAGCGTTCGTGTGTCGTACCAATTGAAAAAATGACCTCGGAACTTTTCCAGCCTCTCCATCGAGTGCAGGGTTCGTTCGACCCGTTCGGCGGTTTCCACGATTCCGATCCAACCAAAATCATGGGCCGCAAGCGCGGTCAGCAGACACAAGCCCATGTTCGTCGGCGAAGTGCGATGGGCGACCGTGGGTTGGGGATCTTCCTGAAAATTGTCCGGCGGCAGGTAGTGATCTTCCTCGGAGACAAACACCTCGAAAAAGCGCCAGGTGCGGCGCGCGGTGAGACGCAAAGACTTGCGTTCCGGAGCGGAAACGGCCTCAGTCTTTGGAGAGGCGGGCGGCAGACTGACCCATCTGGCGACCGCTGGAGCTGCAAGCCAGAGAAAAACAAAGGGAGCGCCGGCCGCAAGCGCGCCGCGCGTTCCGAACAACACCAGGAGCACACCCGCCACAATCGCCAGGACAACCCCACCCGCCATCCGACGGTAAACCGACTGAAGCCGGAGATCGACCATGCGTTTGGCCTGGGCCGCCGTAATCCATTCGAGCATGTGCTTTCGCGTAATCAGAAGACGAAAGAGCGTGCGAAGAATGGCGTCGCCCATGAGCCATGCCTGATAGGAGAGAAACGTCACGATCAGACCGATCTGCGACGCGCCCGTCCCTAGATCGGACAGAAGACCGCGGACATAGCTTCGCTTCGAGATTCCACTGCGGGGATTCAGCCCCATCAAGAACGGCAGCAGCGCGGGAATCGAGATCGTGACCAGAATGAACCTGGTCCACACACCGGCGGCGCCGGGGGGAACGAGCCAGCCGGCGAGCAGCGTGAGGAACGCGGTCGGAGCGGACAAAGACCGGCGCAGGTTATCGAACATCTTCCAGCGGCCTACGATCGGTACGCTCGTGCGATGTGACTTCGGGCCGCGGCCAAAAATCCACGGCAACAGCTGCCAATCGCCTCTCGCCCACCGATGCTGGCGGGCAGTCGAAACGGCGTATTGCGCGGGATATTCCTCGAAGAACTCGGAATCCGTCACCAGAGCCGTGCGAGCCAGAGTGCCTTCGAACAGGTCGTGGCTGAGCAGACTGTTTTCGAGAACTTTGCCGGCGAGGGAGCCTTCGAACGCATCGATATCGTAAAGGCCCTTGCCCGTGTAGGAGCCTTCGTGGAACAAGTCCTGATACACATCGGAAACAGCCGAAGGGTATGGGTCGATTCCGGAAGGTCCCGAGAAAATGCGCTGGAAAAAAGTGCCCTGATTTTCAGTGGGAAGAGAAGACGTGACACGAGGCTGGACGACGCCGTAGCCCTGAACCACGCGGCCGACACTCTCCGAGAATACGGCTCGATTCAACGGGTGAGCAATCGTCCCGATCAGCCGCTGCGCGGCGCCTCTGGGCAGCCGCGTGTCGGAGTCGAGAGTCAGCACATAATGTACGCCTTCCAGGCGCTGAAAGACTCCGGGCTCCAGCCGCAGAAAGGTGGTTTCGTCTGATCCACGCAAGAAGCGGTTCAACTCATGAAGCTTGCCGCGCTTTCGTTCCCAACCCATCCATCTGTTTTCGGACGGGTTCCACATGCGTTTGCGGTGAAGAAGCAGGAAACGCAATCCGCCGCCAGGCGCCGGGCCATAGAGACGATTCAGTCTCGCGATCCCATCCACCGCTTCCTTCAGCAACGGCTCGTCTTCCGGAACGGTTTCCTCGGAAGCGTCACGCCAGTCCGACAGAAGGGCGTAATGCAAGCAGCCATCCTGATTCGCCAGATAGTGGACTTCCAGCCGCCCAACCAGTTCGTGAACGTCAGAAATCTTCGTGAGCAAGGTGGGAATCACGACGATCGTGCGAAACGCCTCAGGAACTCCCTTTCGCAAATCGAACCTCGGCAAAGAACGCGGCTGCAGGAGGTCGGTGACGAACCGGTTGATCAGTGAGATCGCCAGGTCCGACGCCGGCACCAAGGCTAGAATCCCGAGCAGCACCAGGTAACCCGGACCGACACCCACCGCTTCAGCGCGCAACACGGGGTACAGCAGAACAATAGCCGCTGTGAGAATCGAAATCGTTCCCAGATAGCCGACGACGCCGTAACGAACATACCAGCGCAAAAGTTTTCGCCCAAACGGAGGGCGATATCCGATCTCTCGCTCGAACTGCTGGCGTCCACGCGAAACGAGATAGTAGCCCGGATCGGCGAGGGCGTCGCCGCCCGGACGAGAACCGTCAAGAGCTTCCTCGCGAACAGCTCTAATGCGGTCCGTCACGATTCGCGCGATTTCTGTTTCCGAATGGGGAGAGTGCCGGGCCAGATCCTCGATCGCGTGCCGGTAGGAGTCACGCGTTGCGAACGTCAGCCGCGAAAAGTTGGAATTCTCGCCAAGGATTTGATCGACAAGACTGACGCTCTCAAAAAAATCGTGCCAGTCCAGCGACGACATCAGCCGCATGCTGGTGATGATGTTCCGGACCGTGACGTTCATGGCCGCTTGTCGCCCGTGCTCCCCGCGAACCACCTCGTCGGCGCTCGTTCCTTGCTCGGCGAGCCGCTTGTCGAGCCAGAGCAGAACCGGCCGCACGTTTGGACTCAGATCGCGCAATCGCTGGAGCAACTGGACGGCGAATGCCTCGGCAAGCGGCGCATCGCTGATTTCTGCTAGAACGTGTTCGGGGTTAGCTGGGGCTCCTCCGGCGATGCCGATCACGCGGTCGGCGATTGCATCGGCCTCCTGCCGAGCCGCGCGGCCATCAACGATCGATTGTGCGATCCGCCGCAGGTTCTCGACCAGGACAATGCGCAGCGTGATCATCAATCCCCAGAGTTCGCCGATCGTAAGCGGTTGCACCCGTTGATAGGCGTTGACAAATATCCGCAGCACTTCCGGATCGAAGCGGCTGTCCGTGTGGGCGACAAAGGACCACGCGACTCCAAAGACACGAGGAAAGCCCTTCAGATCGCCCTCGATCAGTTTCGGCAGCTCGCGATAGAAACCGGGAGGAAGGTGGTCGCGAATCTCCCGAATTTGCTCATCAACGATGTGGAAGTTGTCGACCAGCCATTCCGCGGCCGGGGTGATCGCATACTCCTGCTGGACGGCCTTGGCCAGCGATCGATAGCATTCGAGGAGAATCCGGCCGTTCTCCAGCACCCGCGGAGTCAGAAGATGTCCCTTCCGCGGCTCCATCGTGGCTCGGTGGGTTGCGGCCAGAAGCTCGGCGTGCTGCTCGAGGCGCTCCGTGCTGAGAATCTCGCCCCGGATCGGTTCCTGTGATTCGGGCTGCGCGGTCGCCATGGCGGACGATGAATCCTGCCCGTTCATTCCCGGATGCCTCCCCAGAGCGTCCGCCGCGTCGAGACAACGACGCTGCAACAATTCCCCAGTTGCGTTGAGAGATTCGGCATCAAAGTTGACTCGGCATTCGCCGGCCGGCGAGCCGCGACCATCCGCAAGAGATCAGTTTGAGACGATCAAATCCAGACGATATGGCGGGACCTGCCTGCCGTGCCCCGGTATTCGGTAATAATAACAGGGCGACCGGATGCGCGCGCAGAAATTCTGCTTTCACTCACAATTCGCGGAGCGGGAGAAACCGCAGAAAGTGTTCAATCGACTGCGTTGCGTTTTGCCACGAAACGTAACAGCAGCGTGCCCACAGCAAGGAGCAAAAGAACGTGAACGTACCCGCCCAGCGTGGAGGGCGTTACCACTCCGAGCAGCCAGAACGAAAAAAATAGAATGAAAATTGTCCAAAGCATCGGCGCTCCCCAAAAGTCTTCATTTGCTCGTAACGAGCGAATCGACACCACGGACGTCAGGGGCTGGTTGGTTGTGGAGTCTGGTCAGGTCAGCAATCTGTGCAGCGCAAAGCGATTCAATGAGTCGGCTTTGCAGGTGCACTGCCGCGGACTGGGGACCGGCGAGCAATGCTTGATTGCTAACGTAATAAGTATAAGAGAGCGAACGCATTGAGTCCATCGGAAAGCTCCTGTAGACCGCGTCAGGTCATTCTTGTATCCCGCGGACAAAACTTCCAAATTGATTTTCCAAAGATCGCCGGCTTTTCACTTCGTGAGAACTCTGAACGATCCCGCCAATCTTCCTCGCGCGAAATTCCATTTCCCAAATCAATTCACCCAAATCAATTCACGTAGGTACTCACCTCGCAACGATAAAAAAGATAAAGCGGAAATACGAAGAACCTTTGAGCAGGGAATAAATAGGCTTTGATGATGGGAAAACAGGCATTTAGTGCGCAATCGCGCGGTACAGCAAGATTTCGAAATTGATACGGCATGAAGGGTATTCTTCAAACTGCGTCCTTCCGATTAGCCTGTTTGAGGTTCACAAAACAGCGGAATCGCGCGGAATGGGCCGGGTTCCGCGGCCACTTGCGCCGCGCGAAACGAATCGGCCGTGCGGTGAGCGCACAAGTCGCTCCAGTTGGAGACACTCGGTCGAGAGGGGACGGGCAGTCCCTCCCCGCAGGTCAGATCGCGGTCCCGAACAACAACGCAGTGCCCCCCAGCCAAAATTGGACGTGAGAGGAAAGTGATCGCGGGTTCTACATGACTGACATTACATACACGGGTCTGCTGCGTTCATCCGGAATCGCGGGGCTTTGGAAGGGAGTTTGGCAGTCGCGACTCCGCATAGTTGCAGTGTGCGCGGAGCTGGCTTTAGTGATTGTCGCCTTCGCGGCGGCAGTCCACTTTTTCGAGCGTTCCCACGGACACGTTTGGGCTCGGCATGCGCTGGGCGCTTTGCCATATCTGATTGTCATCTGGTTGGCCGCGTTCCTCTACTTCGGAACCTACAGGTCAATGTTGCGCCATGCAGGAATCGCGGATGCGATCCGCATTGGCGAAGCGGTTCTGGTGAGTTCGCTCACATTCGCGGCCGCGTCCATGGTGTGGCCACGTCCGCTGCGCCTTTCCCCTTCCTTCTATCTCCTCGATGCCGGCGTCCTTCTTTCGCTCCTTTTCACGATGCATTTCGGTTTTCGCATTCTTCGAGTTCAGAAAGCGCTCGGCAGGCGCACCGGCAAGCGAGCGATTGTCATCGGCGCTGGCAACGCCGGGGCGGCTGTTACCCGGGAGTTGGCGCTCGACCCGGATTCCTCCGTTCTTCCCGTCGCGATTCTCGACGACGATCCCATGAAGCATGGTGCCGAAATATGCGGCGTGCCAATTGTCGGAGATATCGACAACCTGAAGCGAATCGCGAGGGACAAGGACGCGAACGAGATCCTGGTCTGTATCCCGAGCGCAAATCGTGCCGAAACACGCCGCATTCTGATGAAGTGCCTGGAATGCCAGACGCCCGTTCGGCTTTTGCCGACGGTGACGGCGCTTGCCGAACGACGCGTCTCTCCGCGAGACCTGCGCGCGCTGCAGATCGATGACCTGCTCCAGCGAGACGAGATTTCTTACGATGCTGAGGTGGTCAGCTCCGTCGTCGGCGGAAAAGTCGTTCTGGTCACCGGCGCGGGCGGCACGATCGGATCGGAACTCTCCCGGCAAGTGGCTGCGGCAAATCCGCGCTTGTTGCTTCTCCTGGAAAAATCCGAGAACAGCCTCTTTTATACGCATCTGGAAATCACAGAGCGGTATCCGAACGTTGCGGTAAAGCCTTTGCTCGCCGATATCGTTCAAGCGGACGTGATCCGGCGGTTGTTCGCCAATGAGAAACCGCAGATCGTTTTCCATGCAGCAGCGCACAAGCATGTAGGCCTTCTCGAGATGCACCCCAGGGAGGCGATCCGAAACAACGTCCTGGGCACGCGAAACCTCCTGTTGGCGGCGGCGGATTCGGGAATCGAGCGTTTCGTGAACGTTTCCACCGACAAAGCGGTGAACCCCAGCTGCTTCATGGGACTGTCGAAGAAACTCACGGAAATGCTCACCCGCGAAGTCGCCAGAACGAAATCCAAGCGGTTCATGAGCGTCCGTTTTGGAAACGTGGCCGGGAGTTCCGGAAGCGTGCTCCAGATTTTTTGGGATCAGGTGCAGCAAGGAAAGCCTTTGCGCGTCACGGATCCTTCAGCCACACGCTATTTTATGCGCGTCTCGGAAGCGGTTTATCTGATCTTCCGCGCGGCTGCACTCGGCAGAGGCGGCGAAACATTCATTTTGGAAATGGGCGAACCCCTGAATATCTACGAATTGGCCCGAAGGGTCAGCCTGGCCTCCGGCTTCGTTCCCGAGGATGAACTTCCGATCCAATTCGTCGGATTGAGAAAGGGCGAGAAGCTCCACGAGGAATTGTGGGAAGACTGGGAAAATCCCCAGCCCACCGCTCTCGGCCAGATTCTGGAGATCTCGCAGACCAGAAAACCCCCGTTCTCGATCCTGGAGGAAGCGAACAAACTTGAGAGTCTGCTCCTGGCGTCGGACAACGGCGAGATGCTCGAGTCTCACCTGTCGCGTCTCGTTCCCTCATTCTCGGCCAAGCGTCAGCAGCAGAAGACCGAGCCGCGTCCCGCCGGGCCGCTGCCTTTCAAGGGCCGGGACGCCGAAGATGTCGATGCGAAAAACCGATCCTCTCTGATCGTTCTCAATGCTCGGAAAGCTGAACCCGCGTGAATGATATCCGGCAATCCGCGCCGCTTTGCTGCGGACGCCGGAGTTCGCGCTCACGGAGACACCGATGCACGACATCATTCTGAATCATTCGCCGCTGGCAGACCGGCCGTACATGAGTCCGGAAGGTTACCCTCTCAGGGCCACCGGATACGGGTTTCGCGCTCACGACGACAATCTGCAGTGGAAGCGCTTCATGCGCACGCTGCAGAAACAGTGGCGCGTCATCACGCGCTTCATGACTATTTTCCTCGTCGTCCTTGCGGTGATCGTCTTCTTTATGACCGATACCTATGAGGCGACGGCTCGCATCGAGATCGCCCCTCCCGCGACTCCCGAAGCGGTGTCCTTGAACGAGCAGCCGGAGCAAGCCTCTTCATCCTCGGCCGACTACTTTCAGACACAGCTCGAGATCCTGAAAGGTGATGGATTGGCGCTTTCGGTCATTCACAATCTCCACCTCGAACAGAATCCGGAAATCGCCGGCCAGGAGCACATCCTTCCTCTGTGGTCGAATCTGAAGGGTGAGCTTGGGTTCAAGAGCGACCCGGACACAGTCGGGCAAATGGTCAAGAACTTCGAAGACCGGTTGTCCGTGAGCCAGATTCACAACAGCGAACTCGTCGCCATCAGCTTCGCCAGCAAGAATCCCGAGCTCTCCGCGCAGGTCACGAACAATCTCATCGATACCTACCTGCAAAGGGCTCGTCGCAGCCAGTATGACGCAACCATGGCCGCTGCCGGCGCGCTGTCGGGCGAACTGAACGACCTCAAAATGGCCGTCGCCAAAGCGAATCAGGCGCTCACGGACTACCAGACCGAACATGGCATCGTGGATACCGGTGCGGTCAACGGAGCGGATGGAAACAATCTCCAGGGAGGCCCGCAGAATCCCGTTACGGCGCGCGTCGTCGAACTGAACCACGAACTCACCCAGGCCGAAGCGGACCGCCTCAACCAACAGTCCTATCTGCGAATGGTGCAAGGCGGTAACACCGCCTCTCTGCCGCAGATGAGAGACAACGTCGTGCTGCAGGATCTGGAAAAGCACCTGGCTGAGAGTCAAGCCGATCTCTCTCAAGCGCTGGCGGTGTACGGGCAGAAGAACCCGATCGTCCTGAAACTGAAGAACGAAACAAACGAGCTGCAGAAGCAGACCGACCTCGAGCGCCAGCGAGTCTTGAGCCAGGTGAAAACGGCTTACAACGCCGCGACCGCCCACGAGACGCTCCTCAGAAACACACTGAACGAGATGAAGGTAAACCTGGATCAAGCCGACCAGAGCATGGTGCAGTACAACCTGCTGAAGCAGGAAGCCGCGGCAAAATCGAACCTTTATGTGACCCTCGAATCGCGGTTGAAGGAAATCGCGATTTCCAGCTCTCTCTTCGCCAACAATCTCCGCGTGATCGAACACGCGCGTGTGCCCGAATCGCCGGCTCGTCCGCAGCGCGTTGAAATCATGGCTCTGGGTTTCGTGTTCAGTCTTCTCGCCGGATGCGCGTTGGCTTTTGTCCGTGAAAATTTCGACGACACGGTCGCCAGTATTGACGACATCCGGGATTGGACCGGCCTGCCGTGCCTGGGCATAGTCCCGAGGATCGGGCCCCCCAACATGCCCGCCTTACGCGCGGACGCGAAGCTCCTGGGACAGCCCCGCAAGTCGCTCCACGGTGCGCGCTCGCGTTTCTTCATCGACCGTCCCGGCTCGCCGGAAGCCGAAGCCATGCACTCGCTGGACACTGCCATCCGTTTGCCCGTCCGCGTTGAAGGAGACCCTCGTCAGGTGCTGGTGATCGGCTCGTCGTTCCCCAGCGAGGGAAAGACCACAATTGCGATGAACCTCGCCATGGCGCTTTCGAGGCACGGCTCAACCTGCCTGGTAGACGCCGATCTCCGGAATCCGCAGGTTGCGCGCTCCTTCGGTATGGGAACGATGAAAGGTGGATTGCGCGAAGTTTTGGGAAAGAGCTTGAGTCTTGACGATGCGCTGCAGGTCGCGCCGCGTCTCGATAAGCTGATGATTCTTCCGGCCGGTTCGGCACCTCCCGACCCGGTGGAACTGCTCGCTTCATCGCAGATGAGAGATCTGGTGGCGCAGCTCCGCAACAAGTTCCTTTACGTCGTCATTGATGTTCCGCCCGTCATTCCGTACGCCGACTCGCGCTGGCTTTCGTGCTTGGCGGACGGCGTCGTCCTCGTCGCCCGCGCGGGGACAACGACGCGCCAGGCCATGAGTCTAAGCACGGAGATTTTGCGTGAACTGCGCGTCCCCGTGCTCGGAGTCGTGCTCAACGGTGTTGACCTGAAGACGGAATACTACTGGTACGGCTACGGCAATGACGCCAGAACAAAGACAGCCTAGAGGAGGTGTCGAATGGTATCGCCTCTCGCCAGCCGCATGAAAAAATTGAGAATCGCGTTAGCGGGTGCGGCCATTCTCGTGACCGCCGCGGCGGTTCCGGCGGCGTTCGGACAAGCGACTCGCGTGGCTCCTTTATACCAGCAGAACCAGAACGCCCAGTCAGGACAGCAAGGTCAGCCGGGACAGCCGAACGCGCAATTTCCGCAGGCTCAAGGTGCCAACGCTCAGCTGCCGCCTCCCACAGGTCCCCAGGGAGGAGACTTGGTTCTTGGTCCCGGAGATGTGTTGCAGATTCAAGTCGCGGACGAACCCGATCTCAATGGAAAGTATCTTGTCTCCGACGCCGGTGAGATTTCCATCCCCATGGTGCCAAAGCCGGTCCGGGCCGAAGGACGCACCACCACTCAGCTTTCCAATTCCATTGCGAAGGCGCTGAAGTCGGCCGAAATTCTGCAACAGCCCGTCGTGAGCGTCTTCGTTGACGAATACCACAGCCACACCATCACGGTTGTGGGCGCGGTCGTGCGACCCGGCCTTTACCCCGTGGAAACTCACACCACCGTCCTTGAGGCTATTTCGGAGGCGGGCGGATTGCTTCCCAACGCTGGCAACGAGGTCACGATTGCCAAGGCAGGATCGTCCACGGCGGTAGCTCTCCAGGCTCGAGCAACCCGGCCGCAAAGCGCGGCGCCCGGCTTGAACCAGAAAGGAGCGGGCGCGCGGAACGCGTCGCTTGAAACGCCTCCTCCTCCAAGCAGGGACGTCGCGCGCTTGGACTTCTCGAAGCTCATCTCTGGCAAAGATCCGTCTCTGAACGTTCAAGTCAAGGCAGGCGATGTCGTGAGCGTCGGAACCGCTCCGGTCATATACATCGTGGGGGCCGTCATGAAACCCGGTGCATTTTCTGTCGAGAATTCCACTTCCCAGATCACCGTGCTTCAGGCGCTCGCCCTCGTGGAAGGAATGACCCCAGTCGCCTCGGCCGGCCATGCCGTCATTGTCCGCAACTCCGGCGACGAAAAAGACCGCAAGGAGATTCCCATCAACATCGACAAAGTGAAGGGCGGCAAGGAGCGCGACCAGTATCTCCAAGCCAACGACATTCTGTTCATTCCAGAAAGCGGCACGAAGAAGTCGCTGCACGCTCTCGGCTCTATAGCCACCCGTGCTGCTTCGGAAGTTGCTGGTTACGGGCTGGGCATTCGACTCGGCGCGTTCTGACTTGTATTTCGAGTGTTGGAGTCCGATGACGTGATTCGCACTTTCTTTGTTGTGGGCCCGGTTGCAAATCGCGCCGAAGCGGCGCGGTGAGTGGCGGGAAGACAAATTCAATTTAGAAGGAACCAACAAATGAACATCAGCATGACAGGCGCGATTTCCTCTGCAATTCCGGCGGGGCCGCGGGCGAAACGAACGAGCGAAACGCCGGGAAGTTTCCTTGATCTGAAGGCGCAATACGAAGCGATCCGCGAAGAGGTTTCAGACGCTATAGCCCGCGTGCTGGAGAGCCAGCATTTTATTCTCGGCGAAGAGGTAACGACGCTCGAAACCGAAATCGCGGCTTTGGTGGGCGCGCGTTCGGCCGTCGGCTGCGCTTCGGGTTCGGATGCACTCTATCTTTCGCTGTTGGCGTCGGAGATCGGTACGGGCGACGAAGTTATCACGACGCCTTTCACCTTCGTAGCCACAGCCGGATCGATTGCGCGAACGGGAGCAAAGCCGGTTTTCGTCGATGTCGACCCGGAAACCTTCAATATCGATCCCGCGGAAATTGAAAAGGCCCTGAGCGCCAGAACGAAAGCGATCATGCCCGTTCATCTGTTTGGCCTGCCCGCGGACATGGGCCCCATCCTCGAAATCGCGCGCGCCCGGAAACTCATTGTTATTGAGGACGCAGCGCAAGCGATCGGAGCCCGCTACAAGGGCGAATTTGTCGGCAGCCTGGGAGACTACGGCTGCTTCAGCTTCTTCCCCTCGAAAAACCTCGGCTGCGCCGGCGATGGGGGGCTCGTGACAACTTCCGATCCCGCAAAGGCAGACCGCTTGCGTCTTTTGCGTGCCCACGGAAGCCGCCAGAAATATCGATATGAGATTCTAGGAACCAATAGCCGCCTCGATGCGCTCCAAGCCGCTATCCTGCGCGTCAAATTGAAGCATCTCTCCCAGTGGACCGAGCAGCGGCGCGCCAACGTCCGGCGCTATTCGGAGTTGTTCCGCGATTTCGGATTGGCCAGTCACATTCAATGGCCTCAGGAAGTTGTCGGACGATATCATGTCTACAATCAATTCACGATTCGCGCGAAAGACCGCGATGCGCTTCGCAAGCACCTGACGGCCGCGAAAGTTCCGACCGACATCTACTACCCGTCTCCGCTTCACGTTCAACCCGCGTTTGCGAATCTTGGCTATCACGAGGGCGATTTTCCGCATGCCGAGGCCGCTTGCAAGGAAGTGCTCGCGCTGCCCGTCTATGCGGAGTTGACAGCAGCGGCTCAGTTGGGCGTCGCGGAAGCCATTGCCGCGTTCTACAAACACACGAAGGATTCCCAAGGAGAATGAACCGATGAGTTCGACGGAAACGCCTCAGGTTGCTGTGGTTGGATCTGGGTATTGGGGCAAGAACCTGGTCCGAAATTTCCATCAGCTGGGAAGCCTCGCCGCGATCTGCGACACCGATACGCAGCGGCTCGAGGAAATGTGCGCCAGGTACGGCGCGAAACCCGTCGCGGATTTCGGAAGCCTCGTGGAGGAGCCGGCCGTTCAAGGCGTCGTCATCAGCGCGCCCGCCGCTCTTCATTATCGTCTCGCGAAACAAGCTTTGCTGGCGGGAAAGGACGTCTTCGTCGAGAAACCCCTGGCTCTGCACGTCGAGGAAGGCCAAGAAATAGCCGAATTGGCGAAAAAGCAGGGCCGCATCCTCATGGTGGGACATCTTCTCCAGTATCATCCCGCCATCCTCGAATTGAAGAGACTGATCCGCGACGGCGAACTCGGTCGCGTCGAATACATTTACTCTTCCCGCCTGAACCTCGGAAAGCTTCGCACGGAAGAAAACATCCTCTGGAGTTTCGCCCCTCACGACATCTCGGCGATTCTCTATCTTCTGGATGAAGAGCCGCGTCTCGTCGCCGCGCATGGCAGTTCGCACCTGAATCCCGACATCGTGGACGTCACCCTCACAACCTGCGATTTCCCGAGCGGAGTGAAAGCCCACATCTTCGTGAGCTGGATTCATCCGTTCAAGGAGCAGAAGCTCGTCGTGGTCGGCGACCGAAAGATGGCCGTCTTCGACGACACGTCAAGCGACCGCAAACTCGTCGTCTATCCCCACCGCATTGACTGGATCGACCGCAGGCCCGTTGCGCACAAATCTGAAGGCACCGTGATTCCTCTGTCCCAGGAAGAGCCGCTCGCCCTCGAGTGCCAGCACTTTCTCGACTGCATACGGACGCGCTCCCAGGCGCGCACCGACGGCGAGAACGGCCTGCGCGTCCTGCGCATCCTCGAGGCCTGCGGAACTTCCGTGCGCGACAATGGCAAACCTCGCGAGGTTCATCCCGCGAAGGCGCCTTACTTTGCCCACCCATCCGCCTTTGTGGATCAGCCCTGTGACATCGGAGAAGGCACCAAGATCTGGCACTTCACTCACATCATGGCGAACACCAGAATCGGGAAGGGCTGCAACATCGGCCAGAACGTCCATATAGCTCCCCACGTCACCGTCGGCAACAACGTCAAAATCCAGAACAACGTTTCGCTCTACACGGGCGTTGAGCTCGAGGACGACGTTTTCTGCGGGCCGTCGATGGTCTTCACCAACGTCGTGAACCCGCGAAGCCACGTGTCGCGCAAGGACGAATACCGCAAGACGGTCGTGAAGCGCGGCGCAAGTCTCGGAGCAAACAGTACCGTCGTCTGCGGGCACACGGTTGGAGCGTACGCGTTCGTGGCCGCCGGCGCGGTCGTGACGCGTGACGTTCCCGATCACGCCCTCGTGATGGGCGTCCCGGCAAAACAGGTTGGCTGGATGTGCCGTTGTGGCCTGCGCCTTCGGCTCAACGGACGCGAGGCGGCGTGCGAGGCATGCGGCGATTCCTATTATTTGAACCAGGGCCGTCTCTTGCTGCTTCCCAGCGAGAAATTCGTCGAGCAAAGCGCGGCTCGTCGCGCCGAACCGAGTCATTCCGTTCTTCCCCAGTCCGCGTCTTCTTCTGTAGCGAGCTGAACGATTCCTGTGCGCAGAGGCCGGGAACGATGTGCAACTCGAGACCAAAGGTGAGCTGTGCGCGAAACGGTCACGCAAACTGACGATCGGGTGGAGAGCAGGCGCGAAAAGCGCCGCTTCTCCATTCATCCCTTCTCCATTCATCCTTTGTTCGTTGACCTGGGCCTCACCGGCTTCACGAGCGCAGCCGTCCTCGTGACCAGCCTGGCCATGGTCTCCGTCTTCGGCAAGATTCTCGGCGCGGTTGCGCTCGCGGAATACTTGCTGATCCGCCGGATGTACTCGTGGCTCCAGTCCGCGACTCTGCTCGGAATCGACAGCGCTCTTCCCCGCTATGTCGCCATGACCGACGCGTCGAAGCCCCGCGAGCGGGACAGCTTTCTTCTGGCAGGAATTCTGTGCGGCGGTGTCGTTGTGGTCCTTGCCTTCGCCATCCTCAACGGAGCCGGCGGCACGTTCAGCCGCTGGATCTTCGGGGCTCAGGGATTGCGCAGCCTGGTCCTTGCGCTCTCGTTGTTTCTCGTGGGCGGTGACGCTCACGGCATCGTTTACGGCTTCTATCGCGGGCAGTTGGCCATGAAGAAAGCCAACACGCTCCAGGTCATCAATCTCGTCGTTGTTCCCCTGGGGTCTGTGTTCGCCCTCGCTCGCTCGCACTCCACGGCCGTGATCGTGGGCACCATGGGGACGCTCATGATCTTGTTCAGTTTTCTGTTCGCTCTGCCCCTGCTGCCCCAGATTCTGCGAGTCGCTCGCCGAAATTTGCGGTGGCCGTCCAAGAAACTCCTCGAGTATGGAGTTCCACGGCTTCCCTCGATCTTCGCGCTGGGCGCTCTCCTCGCTTTGGGACCCATCGCTGCCTCGCAAAAAATGTCGCTCACGCGCGTCACGCCGCTGCTTCTCGGAACGAGCATGTTGATGGGCATTGCCGCCAGCGTCGAACCCCTCGGCCTGATTCTGCTTTCGAAAGTCAGCATGTTCGTGTCTCAGAATCGCACCGCCGAGCTCCGTGTCCATCTTTCCTTGCTTCAGGAAGCGGTTGTCGCATGCTACGCGTTCGTCTGCCTCCAGATGATTGTTTTTGCCGACGTCGTGCTTCGAGCATGGGTCGGCAATCGTCTCGCCGGAGGAATTGGCGTAGTTCGCTTGACGCTGCTGGCCATCCCGTTCTACCTGCTTTTCGCGGCGCTTCGCAGCGTCATCGACGCGACGAGCGTCACGCCCTATAACACCTTCAACATCCTGATCAGCTTCGGGATTTTCCTCGTCCTGCTCGGCGCAGCCGCATTTTTCAGCCCGATAAGCGAGCTCTTGTGGAGTATCGCCCTGGCCATGCTTCTTGCTATCGCCGTCCTGGCCGTCCTGACCGCCCGCACCTTGCGCAAGATGTACCGGCTCGAAATGAACTGGACGCGGTCCATCTCCGCTGTGGCCATCAGTCTGGGACTAGCCGCCGTCAGTTATGGGCTTCGCCTTGCGCTCGGGCGCGAAGTGAATTTCGCTTCGGCACTGGGCGTCGGCATCGTGGTCACCGCTCTCTTCCTTTTCTTCCTGAAACGCACCGGATCGCCCTGGCTGCCGTTCTTCTGGAACCTCGCATTCCAGCGGAGGACTTCCGATGTCTAGCTGCGCCGCGCAGTCTCGCAAGGAACTTCACGCCCAAACACTGGTCAACGACCAGCTGCCGCTCTGGGACGCCCTTGTCGAGAAATCTCCGCACGGCACCATCTTTCACAAATCATGGTGGCTCCAGGCGACCGGCTGCGATTTCGAGATTCTCGGGTGCTGGAATCAGCAGGGCGAACTCTCTGCGGGCATCCCACTGCCGCGCAAGAGAAGAGGCGGGTTGACGCTCTGCCATTCCCCCGCCCTGACTCCCTACCTCGGTCCTGTGTTCGACCTATCCGAAGCCGGCTGTGCCCGAGACAGACTCTTCCTGATGCGATCGCAGGGAGAATGCCTGGCGCGCACGATCTGTCCCTTTGACAGCTTCTGCCAGATCGCCGGCACCGAGGCCCCGGATTTTCAGGGATTTCTGTGGGCCGGATTCCACGTCGAGATCGGCTACACCTTCCGGTTCAGCGCCGGTACCACGTCGGAGCAAGTGCTTCGCGACGCTGCCCGCACTCATCGCCAGAAACTCAATCCCGGGCGGAACGAAGGCATTTCGGTTGAGTGCGGCGGCGATGTCTCAGCACTCCTCGAACTGAATCGCTTGACGTTCTCGCGCCAGGGCCGCTCCACGCCTTACCCCGAATCTCTCGTTCGCGACTTGTTCCACGCCGCCGCGGCTCGCGAAAGCGGTGTGATTTACGTTGCGCGCGGACCGCAAGGACGCCCGCTCTCCTCGATCTTCGTCGTGCGCGATTCCCGCGCTTCTTACCAGATCGTTTCCGGCATCGATTGGAACGAACACAATATGGACGCCGGCTATCTCGCCACCTGGCAGGCTATTCGGGATGCGCTCGATTCCGGCCGCGCGTTTGATTTTGAAGGCTCTCGCATCCGCGGAGTCGAGCAGTACTACCGGCGTTGGGGCGCTCCGGCCATGCCGACGTGGACTCTGCGGAAAGTCGGCACATGGCGGGGGCGCGTCGCAACGGTATTTTTTAACGGAGTGAATGGCAGAAACTGACGGAGAACTCAGTCCCAGGAGAACCGTATGTCAGAGGTGGGTGTTTCGCAAGCCGTGTCCACGAAGACCGTCGACCTTACTCGCGAAACCTCTCGCGTCCCGAGCTTGTTAACTCGCGAGGCCAGAGCCTATGCGCTGAAGGAGTTGGCCCGGCGCGCAGGCGTCAGCAAAGACTTTTTCCGGACCTGGAGAACGGAAGTCTCCGACAAGGGCACCACGATTTACGTTCTTCCGGGCTCGCGCAAGCGCGTGTTCTTCCCGGATGCCCCTCCTGGCATTTGGCCTGAACTCATCGGCGGCCAGTTCCACACCGTCAGGCTTGGCTGGCTCAATGAGTCCTCCATTCCATCCATTCAGGACGCTGTGATTCCCTTCGTTCACAAGTCGCAAGCGCAATCGAGGGCTCTGTTCCGCACGATTGACTCGGAAAGCGTCGAGTGCACCGTCGACTTGCCGCTTTCCGCTCTCCTCATCCTCTCGCGCTGGGAAGAGCACCTCATCGAGGAGAAGGACCAGCACGGCCGTGTCCCGGCGACGGCCTGCGTCCCCTACCGCGACCGCTTTCTTCGGCGACCTGTCGTCGACGAATATGGATTGGCGTTCCGTCAGACCCTGCAGTGGCTCATGCCCAATTGGAAGCCGTGGCCTTCTTCCTTGCGGGTTCATGTCTCTCACGACATCGACAGCATCGGACTCCCCTTCAATCTCCGCACCACTCTTGGACACACGCTTCGGAGGCATAACCCCGCTGCCACCGCCCACGATTTTCTCGGGCTGCTCCCGGGATTTAATCCGACGCTGCTCGAAAACATTCGAACCCTGGTGACTCTTTGTTTGCGCCGCGGGATTGAACCGGCGGTCTTCTGGAAAGGCACCACGCGGCCCGGCAGGACGCGCAACTACGACCCCTACCACCCCAAAGTCCGGTCGATGATTCAATGGCTGCAGAAATACGATGTCGAACTCGGCGTGCACCCGGGCTACGAGACCTTCCGGTCGCCGGACAAATTGCGGAAGGAAGTCGAAACAGTCCGAGAAATACTCGGCACGCAGATCATGGGCGGCCGTCAGGACTATCTCCGCTGGTGCCCTCATTCCTGGCTGGACTGGGAGAACTGCGGTCTTCTCTACGATAGCAGCGTGGGTTTCGCCGACCAGGTCGGATTTCGCGCGGGCACGTGCCTTCCCTATCACCCGTGGCTCTTCGAGCTCAACCGCCAGGCCAATCTCATCGAGCTCCCTCTGATCGTCATGGACTGCACGTTGACGTCGTACATGAGATTGGATCGGGACCAGAGCTTGATCGCCGTCACCGAGTGCATTGAACAATGTCGAAAGGTCGGAGGCGTCTTTGCCCTTCTCTGGCACACCGACAGCATGCTCAATCCCGCGCTGGAGAATATATTGACTCCAATCCTCGACTCTTTGAACGGATTCCAAAAGTGCAATCTGACAAATCCGCTGAATCTGTATTGAACGCGGCTTCCTCGCGCCATCGCCTCGGTGCAAGGCCTGTCGAGACCGTTCGCGCTCTCGATGGTCAGCCTCTCGCCGCAAATTCCCGGGCTTGTGTGCTCACGTCCGTACACCCGCCCTTCGACGTTCGCATCTTTCACAAGGAATGCAAGTCGCTGGCTGCCGCGGGATACGATGTCACGCTCCTGGGGCCATGCACTCATGATCAAGTCGTCGATGGGATTCGGCTTCGGGCCGCACCGAAAGGGAGGAACCGTTTCGAGCGCCTCACGCGGACCTTCTGGAATATGTACCGGCAGGCCGTCCGCGAGGACGCCGACATCTATCACTTTCACGATCCCGAACTGATCCCGATCGGTCTCGCTCTTCGACTTCGAGGCAAGAAAGTGATCTACGACGTTCACGAAGACTTGCCTCGCTGCATGCCCTACAAACCCTATCTGCCAAAGTGGCTCGGGAAATCGGCAGCCCGGATCGTCGAAGTCCTCGAAAACTCGGTGTGCCGTTTCTTTTCAGGTCTGGTCACGGCGACTCCCGGCATCGCCGCGCGATTCTATCGCCTCAACAGCCGCACCGTCGTCGTGCACAACTACCCGCTCATGACCGAACTCGCCTCCATGCCGAATCGCCCCTGGGAGAGTCGCGAAACGACGATTGCCTATGTCGGATCGGCGGTCTCCGTCCAGCGCGGCGCGCTCGAAATGGTTCGCGCCATGGGCCTGCTGCCGGATGATCTCGAAGCCTCGTTGGCCCTCGCCGGTCCGTTTTCCCCGCCGAACCTGCAGGACACCCTCGCAAAAGAGCCGGGCTGGAATCGCGTTCGCGTCTGCGGCGTTCTGGACCGGGCGGGAGTCGCCGGTGTTTTGAGTCGCGCCAGTGCCGGTTTTGTGCTGCAACACCCCGAGCCCAACGCCATGGCCGGCAAGCCAATCAAGCTTTTCGAATACATGGCTGCGGGTATTCCCGTGATTTCGGCCGATTTCCCCGTTTGGCGGCAGATCGTGGAAGGTGCCGGGTGCGGTTTCTGCGTCGATCCCTTGAACCCCGGGCAGATCTCGCTCGCCATTCGCTATCTGTTCACTCATCCGCGCGAAGCCGAGGCGATGGGCCGTTGCGGCCGCCGGGCGATCGAGGAGCATTTCAATTGGGACCGCGAAACGCGCAAACTCCTCAGCCTGTATGGCCAATTGACGAAAACGTCGCGCCCCGGAGACGCAATGGTCGCCCCATGACGTTCAACCACCGAAAAGACGGGTTGCGCTTCCTCTTCTTGACGCAGTACTTTCCCCCCGAAATGGGCGCGCCGCAGGTGCGTCTCGCTTCGCTCGTTCGCGAGCTCTCCCGTCTGGGACATCGCGTCGAAATCGTCACCGCTTTCCCCAATTATCCGAAAGGCGCCATCTTCCCTGAATTTCGCGGCCGCTTGTATCAGCGCGACACCTGGGAAGGTCTCCCCGTCCATCGCACCTGGATTTATCCGTGCATGGGCGGAGGGCTGAAGAGAATCCTCAACTATCTTTCGTTCGCCCTCACCTGTGCTTGGGGGATTTTGCGCTCCGCCCGGGCCGATTTCGTGTTTGTGGAATCGCCGCCCCTTTTTCTGTCCGTTCCCGGCTGGATCGCGTCGCGCTTTTGGAGATCGAAGTTGATTTTCAACGTCGCCGACCTGTGGCCGGATTCTGTCGAGCAACTTGGCATCATGCGCGACGGGCTCTTTCTCCGCCTCGCGCGGGCGCTCGAAACGTGGAGCTACCGTCGCGCGTCTTACGTCAACGCCGTCACCCGGAAGATGAAGAAGATTCTGCTCGATCAGAAACGCGTCCCGGAAGAAAAAGTGCTCTTCCTGCCGAACGGAGTGGATACCGGCCTGTTCCGTCCGATGCCGCCCGATGCCGCTCTCGCGCAGCGGCTCGGCCTCCAGGGGAAACGGGTCGTCTTGTACGCCGGGAATCACGGCTACATTGCCGGACTCGAGCACGCTCTGCACGCCGCGAAAATCCTCGAGGATCGCAACCAAATCCATTTTCTTTTCATCGGTGGAGGATCGGAGAAGCCGCGCCTCCTCGAGCTGGCCCGCGAGTTGGACTTGCAGAACGCCACGTTCCTTGATCCCGTTCCCGTGAGCGAGTTGCCGGCGTACATGTCGCTGGCCTCGGTTTGTCTCGTTACATTGCGCAACTGCCCGTTGAGCGAGGGCGCGCGGCCGGCGAAAACGTTCGTCATGATGGCTTCGGGAAAGCCCGTCGTTCTGTCCGCCTGCGGAGAAGGTACGCAGATGATTCTCGAATCAGGAGGCGGAATCGTGGTTCCTCCCGGCGACCCGCAAGCGATCGCTCGTGCGGTCCTCACCCTCGCCGAGAATGCGGCCATGGCTCAGGAGATGGGCTCTAAAGCCAGACGCTATGTCGAACAAAACTTTCGCTGGCGCGACCTGATCCGCAACTGGCTGACCCAAATGCAAGTCGGCTCCCCCGATGCAGCGACAGGAAGACACGCGGTCGACGGCGCTGGCAACGCGAAGGTCGTGAATCTTTCCTCAGCGCGGACTGATCGGATGGCGGAGCGTGTAGCTCCCGACGTGTAGCTCGCATCTTAAGCGGTGAGGCCTTGGCCTCGACGCCGTGCTACTCAATCACTTTGAAATAAAACTGCAGATCTCCATCCGTGCGGTCCGCTACTCCCCACTGCGTCCATCCCGCCCACGGGAGACCAGCTCGATGAGAAGCTTCGATCCCGCGGGCGTCGTGACCAGGAAAAAATTGACGCGGGTTCCGTCGGCGCCGTCGCGCGTCGCGGGATAAATCGGCTGAATTCCGAAGCGCGTTTGCAGAATCACGGTCGCGCGATCGACGTCGTTCGTCCCGACTTCGATCTGCTGAATTCCCTCCCCAAATCTCCACAGATAGCGCGCAATCGCGCCGTTTCCCTGCGATTCACGGCTCGTCAGAATGTCCAGACGAACGCCGCCGGGAAGATCGAGCTCGAATTCTTTCGCGTCTTGATCCGGAGGCACATCGGCCAGCCGGGGCGATCCGTTCGCGGTCCGAATCGCGTCGAAGCGGTCCGGCTCAACGGCGACTCCCACCGTGATTTCGGCAGAGTTGGCGGTCAGCGGCGAATCCGCCTCGCTGCAACGATTCGCAGCGCTCTTGAAGCAACGCGCAAGCTCCGCATCGTCCATCCATTTGCGCAGCAGGGGCGCAACAAGCTCCGCTCCCGCCTCAAAGATTGCGTGGGCGGCTGTTTCGCGCGCCGAGGCGTCCGCGTCGGCCAGCAACTCAATCATCCCCTGGGGATTGTTCGTGTAGCTTGTCATCCTGAGCGGAGCGGCCCGAGGCCGCGAAGTCGAAGGAACTCTCTTTGCCTGGACGCCGTAACGGAACCGACCGCTTCTACCGCGAATCCTCCGCCGGCTGGATCGCGTTGACGTTCGACAGCGCCACATAGGCGGTCTGTCCCGCGCGCACCGTCACCGGAACATCCCATCGCGGCCGCGCGTCCCCCACTTGCGCGCTGAGCTCGAGCGAACTCAGCCAGTAGGTGCCGGGCCGCAATCCGTTGACGCTCCCCTGCCCTTGCAGATCCGTCTCCATGCGCGCCACGAAATACTTCGACTGCGCCAGTTCGGTGGTCCGCCTGCGAATTTCGGGTTCCCGCTTGGCGGTCAAAGCCTGCCATTGCGCGCTGGGATCCTGGTCCACCAGATTGAGGTCCATTCCATCCTTGCTCTGCGGATTCTGCTCGACATAATGCTCCACGGCCTGGTGGTATTCCGCCGACAGCCTTTCATATTTCGCCGGGTCTTTCGTCTTGTCCACCGGCTTGTATTTTGCTCTCGGGAAATCCAGCGACGCCGCCCCGCTGCTCTGCAGGTAAGCCGAATAGAATTCAGGAACGATGATAACGTCCTCCGGCTTCACCTTTTGCAGAAAGTCCTCGCCCGAAAGCTGGACGCATCGATTCTTTTTCATCCAGGCCTTCAATTCTCGGGAAGCGTTGAGCTTGTCGATGAACGCGTCCATATCGGGCAGAGGATAGGAAGCGGCCGCCTCCTTCGTGATGTCCTCGAAGCTTTTGCTCAGGAGGTAGAACGGAAACCCGCGCACCGGCTCTTCAATTCCGCTGGCCGGCGTCGCGCGCACCCCGAATTGGATCGACCCCGTCGCCGCCGCCTGCGCCCTCGCCCCCGTTGCAATCACGCCAATCGCAACAGCAAGACCAAACAAGGTAGCAGCCGCAGTACACCTCGGCGCGATCACACCGCGTTGCCATCCGCGCTCGCATTCGCCCGTGAGCCAGGAAATTCGCCGGCGAGACGCCGGCGCCACTGTAGCGCGCACCTCAAATTTCATGCCGCTGATCCTAGCAGAACGCACCGGCCCGAACACAAGCTCGCCTCGCTTCTGTTTCCAGAATCGACTCGGCACATTCGATGCCCCGCAAAAGTGTACCGAGATATTTTGGCGCTTTTGTTGATGGGCATAGACTTACGGCGATAATATCTCGGCACGCGTACCGCGATATTGAGGAGAGATCCCTTGCTCGCTGTTCGTCGGTTCTCCTCCGCCGCGTTGAAGATCCTTCCGCTCACGTTGTTCGCTCTCAGGACACCGACCCTCGCCGAGTCGGCGGTTTCGTCACGCATAAAAACGGACCACTATAGCACGGAATGGACGTAATTTCTAGGTACAAACTTTACGTAGTACTCGTAGAACTGGGGTACCCGGCGGACAGGCCAGGACGTTCAAACGTAAGTCGAAACCAAATGCTGCCGCGCTAAAGACCGCGGCGCTACGTTCAAACCTAAAGCGGAGAGCGACGCCCAGGGCTAAAGCCCCTTTTCCTCGCGCCTACTTTCGCGAGCCTGAAGGCCCGCGCTTCCACCTCACGGGCTAGCGGGCGGGGCGGAAGCTTTCCCATTCGAGGGGAGTGAAGGAGTCGCCGAGGAGGGTGCGGAGGAGCGGGTCGTAGATGTCTTCGCCGTTGGAGCTGTTGGTCATGATAAGGATGCCGGATCTTTCCTTCTTGAGGGGTTTGTCGAAGCAGACGACATAGTGGCGCCAGCCTTCGTCGTGCCCTTCCTTGAAGAAAGCCTTTCCGTACGGCGTCCAGAAAAGTCCCCAGCCGAGACCGTAGCTGAGATGGATGGCGCGATCGTCGGCGGCGTTCGTTTCCGTCGAGAGAGAGGGAAACTCGCGCTTCGAGAAAATCCGAACCTGCGGGCTGAGCATCGTCTCGCGGGCATTCGCGCCGGGAATCGCGCCGTCGAGCACGGCCTGAACGAAGCGCGCGTAGTCGCGCAAAGTGGTCTGCATTCCGCCCGCAGCGTCGGGCCTCTGCCGGCGCTCGGGACCGAGGGATTCGCCCTGCTCGTCGTAGCCGTCGGCGAAATCGTTTTCGAGTCGCGTTTGCCAGACCATGCTCGAGCGCGTCATGCCGAGCGGCTGGAAAAGGCGCGCGTTCATCAGGTCCGTGAGCGGCTGCCCGGTAACCGTTTCGACGACCATCTGCGCGAGGTCGATTCCCTCGCCCGAATAGGCGAAGCGCGAGCCGGGCGTGGAATAAATCCTCAATTTCTTGTCCTCGGTGAAGAAGCGCCAGTTGGGAAAGCCGCTCGTGTGGTCGAGCAGCATGCGCATGGTGATCTGCTTGTAGCGCGCGTCGTTCGCCAGGTCGGAGTAGCGCGGATAATCGGGGAGCGGCTTGGGAAGATATTCGTAGACGGGCTTGTCGAGGTCGATTGTGCCGTCGTGAACGAGAGTCATCACCATGGTGGCGAAAGCCGATTTCGAGAGGGACGCCGCGGTCATTACCGAGTCGGGCGTCAACGGCAGGCGATTGGCGGTGTCGCGGAAGCCGTAGGCCTTGAGGTAAACGATCCTGCCGCGATTGAAGATGGCGATGCCGGCGCCGGTGACGCGCGCAGCGTTCATGGACCTGGCGACGGCGGCGTCGATTTGGGCGGACGCGATTGTGGTGCCGTCGAGGCGCGTGACGGAAGTTTGCTGCGCGTTGAGTGTAGCCACGCAGGTGGCGAACAGGAGCAGGATTCGCCCTGGATGAGGCGCCATGTTCATCGAGCAGCTCGTTTTCCGAAGAACCGCGAACATCTTGGGTATACGAGTCGGAGGGGGAGAAAAGTTTCGGCGGGCGGAGAAAATCGCCGGCGGGACGCCGGCGCCGCAAGAAACCAAATGTCAGTAGAGGTGGAAGGTGACTTCGATAACCTGGCGAACGGGGGCGGGTTGGCCGTTGGGGCCGAGGGCGGGGCGGAAGCGCCATGAACGGACGGCTTCGATGGCCTTCTCGTCGAGGCCGAGGCCGACGCCCTTTATCACGTGAATCTCGGTGGCGCGGCCGTCTGGAGTGATGACCGCGAGAATCTCAACTGTGCCCTGGTACTTGGCCTTGACGGCTTCGTCGGAGTACTGCGCCTGCGGGCAATAGAGGCACGCGGGATAGCCGTAGCCGCCTGTCCCAGCATTGAAGACGCCTCCGCCAGTGCCACCGCCGGACCCAGGACCGACGCCGCCGCCGCTTCCACTCCCAACACCGCCGCCTGCACCAGAACCAATGCCGCCACCGGCACCCGAGCCGCTCGAATCGTTAATGACCTTCGAAAGCGGATCGCCCCAATTGTTCATGTTGGGGCTGGGGATTTTCAACTGAGGCGGACCGAGAACAGTCGGCGTCATCGCATACAACGGATGTGGAGGAGCCTTCACCATGGCCGGAGTAATCTGATTCCAATCGAACTTGGGCAGCTTGCCCTTGCTGGCCGGAACCTGCATGTGCTGGCCGCCACCGCCACCGCCGCCGGCTTTCTTCGCGGCAGGTTTCAGGCGGGGCAGGTAAGGCGAAACATTGTCGAGTTGCGTGACTTCCAGGTTGCTGGCCTTGGTGGGCGAGGGGGCAAAGATCTCCGGCAGCAGCGGCACGATGATCAAAACGAGCACGGCGACGTGCACGGTGACGGAGAGCGCCTGCACGCGCGTGAACTGCGTGTCCCTGGTCCAGATGTCCTTTACGGGTACGGGCTTGCTGGTCACCTGCAGAGGAGGAAGCTTCCTGGGGAAGAGCGCGTCGCGCACGTTCTGCCAGAAGCTGTACTGGGTCCAGCCGACCAGCAACTCCGACTGCACGTTCTGCGGCGTCGGCTTCAGAAATTCGGAGAAATTCTCGCGGAGGCTGTCGCCGAACGTCGGCATCTGAAAGGCAGTCTCCTGGCCGGGACGCAGCTTCACGGGACGTTCCGTGAGGAAATCCTTGAGATTGGAAATCAGGCTCGTTAGAGACGATTCGCGCGATGGGGCAGGGAGCCGCCCGAGTCTGAGAGTCGACCGGGCGTCGGAAGTTCCCACATCATCGAGACGAGAAGGCGAGTTCGACATAGCTGGTTACCTGGCCTCTGCCAGCACCCAAAAGTTAGACGCCGGGCGTCTAAAAAGGATGTATCGGTCCTTGCGCTCGATCGTTGGGCTCAAACGCCGGGACCGCCGCTGA
This sequence comes from Candidatus Acidiferrales bacterium, assembly GCA_035307985.1. Lineage (GTDB taxonomy): Bacteria > Acidobacteriota > Terriglobia > Acidiferrales > UBA7541 > Palsa-295. Next base: position 79,286 of record DATGHM010000019.1, on the reverse strand, counting down.
CAGGTTTCTGGAATCATTGTAACATACGATGCTTGACCCGGTTTTTGAGTTTCCCTCGCGGAAACAGCCTTGGGGGCAAATCCTGGAGCAACTTTGGTCAGGGTTTGCGGGGCAAACCCTGAAACCCGTTTCAGCTCAAGTTTCGTCGAGCAAACCTGAACCCGAGAAAGGGCGGATGAAGTACCCGAAATGACGAAGACTCTGGACCTGAAAAGCACTCTGAACCTGCCGCGCACCGAATTTCCCATGAAAGCAAAACTGCCGGAGCGCGAGCCGCAGCAGCTTGCCGCGTGGGAAGAGATGCGTCTGTATGACCGCATCCTGGAGGCGCGGAAGGATTCCCCTCCGTTCGTCCTGCACGATGGGCCGCCGTATCCGACCGGCGAAATCCACCTGGGCACCGGGCTGAACAAGATTCTGAAGGACATGATCGTCAAGTCGAAGACGATGGCGGGATACCGGTCACCGTACATTCCGGGATGGGATTGCCACGGGTTGCCGATCGAGACGAAAGTCGAGAAGGAACTCGGCGGCAAAACGACCAAAGTTTCGGCGGCGGAATTTCGACGGCGTTGCCGCGAGTATGCGTTGCGGTACGTCGAGGCGCACAAGCGCGACTTCCGGCGGCTGGGCGTTTTCGGGCAATGGGACAGGCCGTACCTCACGATGGATTTCGGTATGGAGGCGTGCACGGCCGCTGCGTTCATCGATTTCCTCGAGAAGGGATATGTGTATCGCGGGCTGAAGCCGGTCTATTGGTGCATCTACGACCGCACGGCGCTGGCGGAAGCGGAAGTCGAATACGAGGACCACACCAGCCCGTCTGTGTGGGTGAAATTCCCAATTGCCGAACACCGCCAATCAGGAGATTGGCGCTCCCAGGACGTGAGCGCGCTGATCTGGACCACGACTCCGTGGACGCTGCCGGCAAACCGCGCGCTCGCGTTTCATCCGGAGTTCGAGTACGTGGTTGTGGATACGGCGGCGGGCAAGCTGCTGCTCGCCAAGGAGCGCGTGAACGCGCTCGCTTCGGAACTGGGGATCGAGATTCGCGGCGCGACCGGCGGCTGGAAAGGCCGCGAGTTCGAGGGTGCGAAGTTCAGGCATCCGTTTCTGGATTACGAGGTGCCGGGCGTACTCGCGGACTACGTAACGCTCGAGCAGGGCAGCGGAATCGTGCACACCGCTCCGGGGCACGGCGCGGAAGACTTCTACACGGGTCAGAAATACGGTCTCGAAGCCTACGCGCCGCAGGATGACGACGGCCGCTTCACGGAAGGCTTGCCCGAATACAAGGGGAAGACCGTCTTCGAGGCGAATCCGATCATCATTGATCTGCTGAAGCGGCGCGGCATGCTGGTGGGCGAACAGAAGCTCGCGCACAGCTATCCGCATTGCTGGCGCTGCCACAATCCCGTGATCTTCCGCGCGACCGAGCAATGGTTCATCGAACTCGATCACGACAATTTGCGCAAGAGGGCCCTGACGGAAATCGCCAAAGTGAAATGGAAGCCGGAATGGGGCGAGGCGCGCATCCACGACATGGTGGCCGAGCGGCCCGACTGGTGCATCTCGCGGCAGCGGTTCTGGGGCGTCCCGCTGATCATTTTCTACTGCGAGGCGTGCGGCGAGCAGCTCAAGGATTTCCAGGCGCTGCGGCACGTACTTCCCTTCTTCGAGCACGAGGGCGCCGACGCGTGGTTCACGCATTCCGCCCAGGAATTGCTGGGATCGAGCGCCCAATGCGCGTGTGGTGCGTCGAAGTGGAAGAAAGAAGAGGACGTGCTCGACGTGTGGTTCGATTCGGGCTCGACGCATCTCTACGTGCTGACGAATTCAGCGGTGAGCAACCCGGACGGCTCGTGGCGGCCCGCGGACGTTTATATGGAAGGCCCCGACCAGTATCGCGGCTGGTTCCACAGCTCGTTGCTGGTCGCGATAGGCACCAAGGGGCGCGCGCCGTATCGCCAGGTGGTGACGCACGGCTGGACGCTCGACGACAAGGGCCAGCCGATGTCGAAGTCGCTGGGCAACGCGATGGAGCCGAACGAAATCGTGACGAAGTGGGGCGCGGACCTGTTGCGCGTGTGGGTGGCGTCGCAGGACTATACGTCCGACGTGCGGCTGTCCGAGCCGATGATGAAGCAGCTCGCCGACGCGTACCGCAAGATTCGCAACACGTTCCGCTTCGCGCTGTCGAATCTCTACGATTTCGATCCTGCGCGGGATTCTCTGCCCGATTCCCAGCTGTGGGAAATGGACGCGTGGATGCTGCGGCGCACCGGCGCGCTGATCCGGCGATGTCGCGAGTGGTACGACAATTTCGAATTTCATCGCGTGTATCACGCGATCGAGGACTTCTGCACCGTGGACCTGAGCGCGTTCTATTTCGACGTGCTGAAGGACCGGCTGTACACGTTTGCGGCGAAGAATCCGCGGCGGCGTTCCGCGCAGACCGCCGTGTATCGCATTGCGAACGCGCTGATCCGGCTGATCGCGCCGGCGGTGGTGTTCACGTCGGAAGAAGCGTGGAAATTCCTGCCGCGCGTTGCGGGCGACCCGGTGAGCGTTCACATAACCCTGTTTCCGGAGGCGCAGGAATTCGAGTTGGCACTCGATGAAAAGCGCGCGGAAAACTGGGAACGGCTGCTTGGCGTCCGGAACGAGGTGCTGAAGGCGCTCGAGCCTTTGCGCGCGGCGAAGACGATCTCGGCGAATCTCGAAGCGCGTGTCACCTTGCGAGCCTCGGGCAAGCTTGCCTCGATCCTGCGGGAGTATGCAGCGCAGCTTCCGGCCATGTTCATCGTCTCGCAAGTTGAGCTCGCGGGCCTGGACGGAAACGGCACTCCCGGAGACGGAGTTGAGTCACTTCAGGTGGAGGCTGGGCGGGCGCTCGGGAAAAAATGCGACCGCTGCTGGAACTATTCGGTGCACGTCGGGGAAAATACCAGGTATCCAACGGTGTGCGAACGCTGCGCCGTCGCCCTGGACGAGATCGAACGCGAGGGCGGTATAATTTAGGGGAGTTTTTCCGTGCTGATGTCTCAGTTTTCCGCATCCGGATGGCGCCGCCTGGGCCTGATTGCGACGGCGGCCCTGGTGGCCGACCAGGCGAGCAAATACGTCGTCGACCGGTGGGTGGCGTTCGATTCCTCGCACGTCATCGTTCCTGGACTCGTCAGCCTGACGCACACCAGCAATCCGGGTGTCGCATTCGGGTTGGGCGCGGACTCCACCGCGCCATGGATGGCGCCACTGCTGATCGTTTTCTCGCTGGCGGTGATCGTCCTGCTAGTGTGGCTGCTGGTGACGAACCGCGCCGGCGGCTCGCTGGGACGTTGCGGGCTGGCGCTGATTCTAGGCGGCGCTGCCGGAAACGTGCTGGACCGCGTTCTGCGGCACAGCGTCACCGATTTCATCGACTTCTACATTGGCAGCCATCACTGGTACACGTTCAACCTGGCGGATTCGGCCATCGTGATCGGCGCCGCCCTCGTGGTCCTCGAATTGTTCCGCGACTGGCATCATCCGAGCCAGGAAAGGGCCTCGTAGCGAGTTAAGAAGGAAACGTCTCTGCCGCTTAGGCTTAGATTTGAGCTGCGCGAAATAACGTCCGAGTGAAGATCGGGACTGCTTTTTGTTTGCAGCTTCCCGCGGCGCGTCGAATATTGCTCTGCGAATTGGCATGGCACCCGTTTCCTTGCTAGTCGCCGCCGGTTTTGGCCAAGTGAGAGATACTACGAACCGACTTTTTGCGACCTCCAGCGCTCGCCTGCCGATAGGCAGGCTTCAAATTAGGTACCGGGACTACAGGATTCTTCAGAAAAAAAGATAGAAAGGAAGCCGTCCCTTGCCAATTCGCGAAACAAGATTCGAAGAGCCACTGGAGGCTGCACACAAAAAGAAATTCAGGTTTTTGGTACAGTGCTTCCAGATTCTCAACGCGTCGCGGGAGGCCACAAACCAAAAGCAGTTATGAACATTTCAAAATCTATGAACTCGTGCCCGACAAGAATCGGCTTGCGTAATTGAATGCTTCCCGTCCTGTTCAAGCTCGGCTCGATCCCGATCTACACCTACGGCGTGCTGGTCGCGGCCGGCGTGGTCATCGGGTTGTGGTGCGCGCGGCGGCAGGCTCGGCGTGCGGGGCTCGATCCCCTGCGCGTGTGGAACATCGGCATTTACGCGATCCTGGCGGCCCTCTTCGTGGCGAAAGCCTGGCTCGTGTTCAGCGATTGGGGCTACTACACGGCGAACCCGCGCGAGATTCTGAGCCTCGCGACGATTCAGTCCGGTGGAGACTTCTACGGCGGGGTGCTCGGAGCGGCGCTCGTCATCCTCGTTTATTCGTACATTTACGATATGCCGCTCATTTCCGTCCTCGACACGTTTGCCGCAGCGCTTCCCATCGGCCACGCCATCGGGCGGTTGGGTTGCTTCGCAGCGGGATGTTGTTACGGCAAACCGACGACGCTTCCCTGGGGCGTCACATTCTCGAATCCGCTGGCCGCGCAAATCGCAGGCACGCCGCTTGACATCCGTTTGCATCCGACGCAGCTCTACGAAGCGGGAGCGGAGTTCGTGAATTTCCTGATTTTGGTCTGGATGGGCAGGCGCCAGCGCTTCAAAGGCCAGCTTCTGGGAACCTATTTTCTGCTTTATGGCGCGGAGCGCGGCACGATCGAATTGTTTCGCGGCGATCCGGGACGCACCATGTTGTTCCATAATTCTTTTTCGCTGATGCAGGTGGTCAGCATGGGTCTGATTCTGGCGGGCGGCTTCCTGTGGTATCGCGGCTTGCGCGGCGCGTCGTCCCTTCAGCCGGTCGTGCCCTCCGTTTGATCTAGGACGACTCGTTTCCGACAATCTCGCGCAGGAAGGCGACGTAGTTCTCGAAGGCGCGACGGCCCGCTTTTGTGAGGCGCACGCGCGTGCGCGGCTTCTTCCCCACGAAATCTTTTTCGACTTCGAGATAGCCGGCCTCCTCGATCGTGACGATGTGCGCGCCGAGATTGCCGTCGGTCATCCCGACGATGGCCTTCAGCCGCACGAATTCGAGCTGCTCGCGCGAAGGCAGCGCCCTCAGCGCGGCCATGATTTTTAGCCGCGCCGGCTGATGGATGATGGGATCGGGCTGGTCCATTCGTTCAAACCCTCCTGAGCCAAAAGCCGCCCAGGATCAACGCGCCGCCGCCTACGCCCGCCATCCACAGCAGAAAATATTGCGGCAGCCAGAAATACCCGCCGACCGTGAGCACACCAAGCGCCAGGCCGAGCAAAGCGATTCGCGTGCCGCGCGTCCACACTCCCACGACCGCGTAAAAGAACGCCACAAGAACCGGGATTAACGCGCCAATCTGTGCGCCGGACTTCGGCGGCAGAATCGCCATCAGCGCGCTAATGAAAAGAAAGATGGCGAGCGCGGTCGCGGCATATTGCCAGCCGGAGAACGCACGCGATCGATCGCCAGCGCCGCGCGAACCCATCCAGAAGCTGCCGATCATGCCGATGGGGACCAGCGCGAGCCAGATCGCCGACGCTCCCGGCCAAATGTAGGTACCGGCATAGCCGACGATCCAGATCGCACCCCAGAGGAACAGATGGGGCGAAAACTTCTGATCTCGATAAGCCCCGGCGCTGTGCCGCTGGGCATGCTCGATGTCGCGCAACGCGTGAGCCGCTTCTTGAGGGGGAATCGACATGTGAGTCTCCTTTTGTTCGGTTAGAGTACTCTACTATGCAGAGGACTCTGATGACAAAGTGTTTTTTTTGGGTTGGAGAGCGATCGGCCGGGCGGTCTTTTCGGCAAGTTCGCCCGGCATGGTAAGGTGAGCCGGGAGAGAAACGCTGAAATCTCCGATCGAAAATCGCGGGTTCGTCGTACCGTCGGAAGATGCAGGAGCGCGCCTCGACCGCTTTCTCGCCGCGCAGCTTCCCGAGCTGAGCCGCACGAAAATCCAGTCGCTGATCGATGAAGGGCGTGTGCTCCTGAATGGGATTGCGCCGAAGGCTTCCTATCGCGTTCAGCCCGGCGAGAGCGTCACGGTAGAAATTCCGCCCGCTGCGCCGGCGGGCGTCGAGGCCGAGCCCATCGCTCTCGACGTGATCTATGAGGACGCAGATATCGCGGTGATCAACAAACCGGCGAACATGATCGTTCACCCGGGAGCGGGCAGGGACGCCGGTACGCTGGTCGCCGCCCTGCTCCACCGGTTTGGCGGAATGGATGGACTTTCAACCGTGGGCGGACCGCTGCGACCCGGAATCGTGCACCGGTTGGATAAAGGAACGTCCGGCGCGATGGTGATTGCGCGCAACGACCCGGCGCACAAGAGGCTGGTCGAAGCGTTTCGCGACCGGGAGGTGGAAAAGACCTACATCGCGCTGCTGCACGGGCGCGTGAAGGGCGAATCGGGGCGCATCGACATGCCGATTGCGCGCGACTTACGCCGTCGAACGCGAATGACCACGCGCCGCCGCGAAGGACGTCCGGCGCGCACCGATTGGCGAATCCGGCTGCGGCTCGACGCGTGTACCCTGGTCGAGGCAGACCTCCACACCGGACGCACGCACCAGATTCGCGCTCACTTCTCGGCTTTGGGCGCTCCCGTTGTGGGTGACACGCTTTATGGCGCGCCGGGGCAGGAGCGCGTCGGCGGGAACCTGCTGCCGCCGCTCGGACGCAACTTCCTGCACGCGGCCCGGATTGCCTTCGCGCATCCGCGCACCGGCAAGCGTGTCGAATTTCGTGCTCCGGCGCCGGTCGAATTGCGATCCTATTTCGACGAACTTGCGCGCGCCGCGGGATCTCCTGTGGATGACTTGGCAGACGCCTTGCGGTCCGACTAAAATGGTATAGTTACGGCGCGGACGGGACATCTCAGCCGGTTAGGAAAAGCCAGTGGCGGTCAAACTTCCAGTCTACATGGATTATCACGCGACGACGCCCGTCGATCCGCGCGTGCTTGAATCCATGCTGCCCTATTTCAGCGAGAAATTTGGCAATGCCGCGAGCCGCAGCCATGAGTTCGGCTGGAAGGCCGAAGAGGCTGTCGAAAACGCGCGCGCCCAGATCGCCCGCCTGATCAATGCTTCGCCGAAGGAAATCATCCTGACGAGCGGCGCGACGGAATCGACGAATCTCGCCCTGAAAGGCGCCGCTGAAATCTACGGCGACAAGGGGAACCACGTCGTTACGCAGGTGACGGAGCACAAGGCCACGCTAGACACCTGCAAGCGCCTCGAAAAATCCGGCTTCAAGGTGACGTATCTGGCGGTGGAGAAGGATGGACGCGTCAATCTCGATTCGCTGCGCGGAGCGATCACGCCGAAAACGATTCTGATCTCGATCATGTACGCGAACAATGAGATCGGCACGGTTCAGCCCATCGCCGAAATCGGGAAAATCGCGAAGGAGCTCAGCATTCTTTTTCACGTGGACGCGGCGCAGGCGGCAGGGAAAATTCCCGTCGACGTGCAGGCGGACGGCATCGACCTGCTCTCGATCTCCGGGCACAAAATGTACGGGCCCAAGGGCGTAGGCGCACTGTACGTGCGCCGCAAGAATCCACGGGTGCAGCTCGCTTCCATCATCGACGGCGGCGGCCACGAGCACGGCATGCGTTCGGGGACTCTCAATGTTCCGGGGATTGTCGGGCTCGGCAAAGCGTGCGAGCTGTGCCAAAAAGAAATGCAGGAAGAATCGAAAAAATTGCTGGCGCTGCGGGACCGCCTGAAGAATGGGATCTTGTCGGGCCTCGACGAAGTCTTTATCAATGGGTCGATGACTCACCGCCTGCCACAAAGCCTGAACGTGAGTTTCGCGCATGTGGATGGCGAGTCGCTGACGATGGGCATCAATGATGTCGCCGTTTCCAGCGGTTCGGCGTGCACCTCCGCGAATATCGAGCCGAGCTACGTCCTGAAGGCTCTCGGCCTGAGCGACGACATGGCCCACTCTTCCATTCGCTTCGGCTTGGGGCGTTTCAATACCGAAGAGGAAGTCGACTACGTCAGCGCGCGCGTGGTCGAGACGGTGAAGCGCCTGCGCGAGCTTTCGCCATTGTACGAAACGGCGAAAGAGAGCCATCGTAACTAGAAGCCTGAATTTGTCGTCATCCTGTCGAAAACATCGCGAGCCGGGTGTGCGCCGTTCCGGCGCCGCGATTCCTCATCGTCGCCAATTCGCCCGATTTCCGCACAGCGGACAAATGTAGGCGCGGAGATCGGGCCGCTCCTCTTCGGAATGACACGCGTGCGGAGGTCCCGGGCTCAACGCGCGCTAGCCGCGTTTAAGGCTTAGTGACGCGACCTATACTGCGGCGTGCAGTTCCTCTTGGCCCGGGTTAGAATAGAAGAGTCGTAGGAGTCAATTCCGGCATCCCACTCAGGTAGAGATGATTCACGTCACGGAAAAAGCGGCGGTCAAAATTCGCGAACTGCTGGTGAAGGAAGGCGTGCCAGCCGAGTCCGGCGGGCTGCGCATTGGCGTTCGCGGCGGCGGCTGTTCCGGGCTCACGTATGCGATGAGGCTGGAGAACGAGCCGCGGGGACGCGACAACGTTATCGAGGAGTACGGCGCGCGCGTTTTCGTGGACCCGAAGAGCTACGCGTACCTTGCCGATACGACGCTGGATTATCAGGAAAGCCTGATGCGTAAAGGCTTTGTTTTCCAGAATCCCCAGGCCACGCGAACCTGCGGCTGCGGTACCTCCTTCACGGCTTGATTTCCGCATCGGCCGAGCCACTACCGGGTGCCGGCGCTGTTCTGGGCTGGTTAACGCACCATCCAAATTGTCCTCAGAAGGCCTCATCGCATACAGTTGGCGGGATTGCGTGTCGCAACCGTCGCATGAATAATCCTCGTGACGGTTCTATCTTGTCGGGACGCGAAGCATGCCGGGAGGGACGATGGAAGCTGATCTGCGATACCCAATCGGAAAATTCAAGAAAACAGAGGGCGTAAGCGATGCGCAGCGAACCGCGTTGATTGCCGCCATTGCGGAAGCGCCTGCGAAACTGAGAGCCGCGGCGACTGGATTGACCGAGGAGCAACTCGACACGCCCTATCGTCCGGGCGGGTGGACGGTGCGACAGGTGGTCCATCACGTTCCGGACAGCCACATGAACTCCCTGGTGCGTTTCAAGCTCGCCCTCACGGAAAATGAGCCGACGATCAAGCCCTATGATGAGGCGCGCTGGGCTGAACTCGCCGATGCAAAGGGGCCGATCGAGCCGTCGCTGCTTCTGCTCGAGAACCTGCACGAGCGCTGGCTCGTGCTTCTGAAGTCGCTGAAGGCCGCCGACTGGCAGCGCACGTTCCGCCATCCGGAACGCGGCACGATGACTCTCGAGGAAACTTTGCAGCTCTATGCGTGGCACGGCCGGCATCATGTGGCGCACATCACTTCGCTGCGCGAGCGAAACGGCTGGCGATGATGTCCGTTGACGGTTGAGGGTTGAGAGTCAAAAGCCTGCTTTGATCATTGGCGCGGGCGCGCATGCGAGCGCCGTATCCCAATGCAAATCGAGATTCGCCGCCCGGTTCTCTGCTAAACTAGAGGGCACTTCTGAATCCGTGGCGCTATGGTGCAACGGTTAGCACGCGGCCCTTTCAAGGCCGAAATACGGGTTCGATTCCCGTTAGCGCTAAACCCCACGTTTCCCCTCGCGGAGGAAACATCTCGTCGCAGTAATTGCCCCCAGCTTCGATCTACTTTCGCCCCCATTGAATCCTGTAGCGCGACTCTGTGTCGGTTACGTTTCTACCCACCGACCCAGGCGATTGCCCTCCTGTTCCGCTCCGTAACAACCGGCTTAAACCATCTAGAGTCTGTCAGTTGCAGCGCAAGGACAGACTGGCAGGCGGTGTGCCCTTGTGATTGAGCCAGGCGGCGTCCAAGGCGGCATTCCAGCGGGCAGTCAAGGACACCCCGGCAGAACGAACCATTCGAGGAGCGACGTGAGCGGCACGAAATCCCAGAGCAGAACCAGATCGAGCAATCTGGACGAGGGTAATACCTTCTCGCTTCCAGCGAGCCATCGCGGCTTCACGTTGGTTGAACTTCTGACGGTCGTCGGGATCATGTTTGTCGTGGCTGCGATCGGGGTGCCGAAGCTCATCACTGCGGTCCACGTGTCGCGCACGCGGAGCGGCGCCGACGCTGTGCTGTCGGTGGTTCAGCAGGCGCGCGCTTTTGCTGAACGTAAGAACACGACGGTCAACATCTACGTGGGAGCCGTCGCTGGTGGTTCTACCGGCGCATTTGCCGATACGACCGGATCCGGGAGTTCGTTCCACGCGGGGGATGTCTACGCCACGTACCCGGCCAACGTGACAAGCGGATCATATTCGAACGCCCCGGGGAACCTCAGTTCCGTGATCGGCTTCACGCCATCAACATCAGCGACTCTTTCATTTAATTCGCTCGGTTTGGAATCCGCTACGGTCGGAGTGGTGTTCTGCGTCACGGATCCTTATGGCGACTGGGCAGCGGTGTCGGTTTCGCCCTTGGGACGCAGCAAAGTGTGGATATGGACCGGAGCCAAATGGCAATGAGCCAACGGCTCCAAGGTAAAGGACTCGAAATGCGCCGAATTGGTGGATCGAAGAAAGAACGCGGAACCTCGCTGATTGAAATGCTGATCGCGCTGCTGGTGCTGACCATCGGCCTGGTCGGCTCAGTGGCCGTGGTGGGCGTGGCGATCGGCAGCAATTCGCGAAGCAAGAAGGACACGACGAGCACGGCGCTAGCGGAAATGGTCATCAGCCGGATTTCTTCCGTTCCGGTTGGGGGCGGCGTGTCCACTGTGACGATCACGGATTGCGCGAACAACAACTTAACTATAGCTACGACCGGGGCAACGACCGGCAGCGGCGCAAACCTCACATCAGCAGGCAAAGTCGATTTCAGTCAAAGCTTCAGCAGCGTGACGGCGAACTATGCCATGCCGTACACGGTTTGCGGCGTCAACACCGGAACCAAGACAGTTTACGACGTGCGCTGGAACATCAAATCTATCGGGAGTCCCGCTAAGACAGAGTTCGTAGTTGTCGGGGCTCGCTCGATGGACACGTCTGGAACGGCACTGCAGCGCGCTTCGTCGGTCAACATCCGCACGATTGTCGGCAATGACGGGAACTGACATGAAAATCACAAACAACGTAAAAAACACACGCCCTGTTCGTGGATTCTCGCTGGTTGAGCTGATGGTCGTCGTTGCGATGATCACCGTCGTGATGGCGGCACTTCTCACGCAAATCGACCAGGCGCAGCAAAGGGCGACGGCGGAGCAGGGCCGAGTCGACGACTTCCAGCAGGCGCGGGACTTTATGGCTCAGGTGGTTCGCGAGGCCCGGCAGATGGGCTATCCCAACGTGAATAATTTCGATACTTCGAACTCTACAACCTGGCCGTTGCCGCTCATCAACGATTCCGGGCTGGCGGTCGGCCTCGTCAAGCTCACGAATACGGAGTTGGATTTCGAGGGTGACATCGACGGCAGCGGCGTGTCGCTTGTCAGCTACAAACTCAATGGAGATGGCCTCTGTGCGAAGTGCATGGAGCGGTTCCAAGAGCCAAAGCCGAACGCCGCCAATCCGCTCACGAGCGTGGGAAGTATCGCAGCCGGCTCTTACGTTCAGGAAGTTCAGAACGTGCTGACCACAAATGCGATATTTTCAGCTTACGACGCGGCGGGTGGCGTGATCAATCTACCGGTCGATATCACCAGTGACGCACCGCATACCGCACAAGTCAGGCTGATCAAGATCAACCTGAGTGTGGCAAACCCGACCTCGGTCGATCCACGCACTGGCCACCAGTTGGAAGCCGATCTTAGCGGCGACGTTCAAATTGTGAATTGCTCGATGGCGGCAACCACCGCGACGGTGGCAAACGTTGCGGGAATGCAGATGACGTGCCAGTGAGGATTTTCGCGAACGCCGGATCTCAGGTTTCCTGCACGTGTCTGGACATACTGACGAGAAGCACAAAGCAGCTTCAGCAAGGATCAAGGAGCCACTCAATGAACAACTTCAACCCCCGGTCACAGGCTGTTTGCAGCCAATCGAGAGACGAAGCCGGCGTCGCCCTGGTGATTGCGATCATCGGTCTACTTCTGATAACCGCCGTCGCGGCCGGGATGATCCTCATCTCGAATAGCGAGACCAGCGTGGACGCAAACTACCGAGATCAGCAGGTGGCCTTGTTCGCAGCAAAAGCTGGCTTGCAGGAAGCACGGGATCGGTTGCTGCCCAGCAATTCCAATGCGATTACGCCGCCGTGCGTTACTCCCGCCGGCGTCGCGGCTAGCGGATGCACCACAACCAACTACGCCACGTATCTGGTCGCTTCGGGCGTTTCGCCATGGTCCAGCAGCGGCACGATATCGACGCAGAACGGCAATGTGTCCACCTACGACCAGGAATTCGTCAACGAGATGACCGCAGCCGGCGCTTCCGCGCCGAGCGGCTCAACGTGGTACTCCTCCTACACGACGAACTCGAGCTACTCCGGGCCGTCGTCGAATCCTCTGGCTTACCAGTGGGTGCGAATCAATCTGAAGCTCAACGAGACGCTCGACACCACCACTGGGACAGCGCGCTGGGTGAACCCAACACAGGCCGCGACGAAACAAGTCTTCTATGACCCGACCAGCGGCACGGTATGCGTGTCCGGAAGCGGGATTTGCTTGACGGCGAGTAACCTCCAGCCCGTCTATGAGATCACTTCGTTTGCGGTAACGGCGAACGGCACGCAACGGATGGTGCAAGACGAGGTCGCTCCATTCACCTTCAACTTAAATTTTCCGTCCGCGCTGACGCTGCCGGGGCCCATTGGAAGCTTCAACCCACCGAACTCGAGCGGCTACTGTATGGACGGAAACGACACCTCTCAACTCACCAGCATTTCGGGCTGTTCTTTCACTCGGCCGCCGGCGGTCACGGGCTGCAGCACGTCATCTGGCGGAGGGCCGGCTGTCGGCGTATCGACCGGAAACGACAATGCCGGGAACCAAACGAACGTGAATTACGTCGACGGCCAGATTCCGACCAACCGTGATAGCAATTACCCAGGCACAACGGGCACCTCTCCCAGCGTCAGCACGCCTTCGCTCCCCAGCAACTTGGCGAACCCCACAGCGCTGCAACAGGAGTTGCAACTTCTCCAGCAGAATGCAAACGTATGCCTGGGATGCGGGGGAACGGGAGGGGGGTCATACACCTACTCCAGCATCGTGAGCGCGCCGGGCAGTCTGTGGACAAACATGAGCGGCAGCCAAATGGCGACTAACCCGCAGGTGACTTACGTAAACGGAAACATGGACATCAGCGGTAATACCTCCGGTTCCGGGATCCTCGTTGTCACCGGCAATTTGACTTATGACGGTAATTCGAGCTGGAACGGAATCATCCTGGTGGTCGGCAACGGCCTGACCACATATCTCCAGAACGGCGGCGGAAACGGGCAGTTTAACGGGGCGATTTTCGTTGCCAACACCGCCGGCACTCCGGCGGGCACTTACGGACCTGCGGATTTCACGATCAATGGCGGAGGCGGAAACGGAGTTTATTACAACAGTTGCTGGATCAACTATGTCCAGAAGCCCCAGTACTACAAACTCTTGTCCGCGAAAGAGATCTCGAAGTAGAGGCACAAAATGGAGAAGAACATGATTCGTGTTGCGGTGATCTTCGCGGCTCTAGCCGCAACGGCTTCGGGTGCCTTCGCCCAAGCCCCTTCGCAAGAGCAAAAAACGCCTGAGCAGGCGGCGCAAAAAGCGAAAAAGCCAAAGGTGTGGACCGACGACAACATAGATTCGGTCCGCTCGCCGTCCGATGATTATCTGATCCAGAGGCAGAAAGAAAGCGTGGAGCAAGCTGCCGCAAAGCAATCCGCATCTCAGACAGCCCCAGCCGGACCAACGGAGCAAAAACCCACAACGGTTCAGCAGGCGGACGGTATGATTGCCCAGAAGCAGCAGCTTCTCGCCTCCCAAAAGGAATACTTGCGGACGCTACAGAAGCAGGTAAGCGATCCCGCGACCGAGGGCCTGGAAAAGACTCGTCTTGAGTGGCGACTGAAGTCTTACACTGCGACCACGCAACAAACTCAGGCCGATGTCGCGCAGCTTCAGGCACAGAAGGATGCGCTCGCAAAGAAAGCTGCCGCAGAAAACGTTTCGGCGAACGATGGTTCAGGTTCGAACCAACCGTAAGCAGTCGAAGCCCAGGGATATGGAAGCCCGATCCCAGGGGCTAGGCCTTTTTTCGCCGGGCTGAAGTCTGTCTGCCAAAAGGCAGGCCCTGTCCTTCCACCGAAGACCGCCCGAATCTTTTCCGCTGCTGCAAGATCGTGCCCATTCTTGCTTCGACCTCCTAACAGCGCCTCCCGCAAGCAGCTGAAACCGGGGAGCGGGCGCTGTTCTTCGCGGGCCTGAAGGGCTCCGCTTCCACCATCATTGACTGTGCGGCAACTGGCGCGGATTGAAATTCGTGTTTACGGGCGGAAGGGTGCAGGCCGACGGGCCGTTCTGGGGGCAGAGCGTGTCCAGCGCGTCGCCGAGGTCAGCGGGCGTCACCAGCCCGTCCAACGGCTCCGCATAGAGCACGTAATTGTGGCCGAGGGGAAGTCGCTCGATGTGGAGCAGGAGTCAGAGAAACAGAAAGAAGCGAGGGAAGCAAAAGAGGCGGCTGCCAAGGCGGCGCCGGCGCAGAACTCAGCGGCCAAGGTTGACAAGACGCCCAGCGCTCCCCCGGCGCTCTCGAACCCGAAGACCGTGGAACGCGCGGACAGCATGATCTCGTGGGAACAGCGCGACATCGATGCCCAGACGGAATTCGTCGAGAAGCTACAAAAGGAACTCGAAACCGCGCCGGAATCGGAGCAGCAGCATATACGCGACCGGATCAAAGAACGCATGCAAGCCATCGAGTCCACCAAGAAAGAACAGCAGGCGCTCGAGTCGCAAAAGGCCGCGCTGGAAAAGAAGCCTGCGGACAATGCTTCTGCGAATGCCGGAGCGGGCTCGAACCAGCAGTAGAGCAGGGGTCAGAGCTAAGGGACCCGAAGGGGAAGTGCCCGCGATCGCGACCCCGGCGCTTCATCACCTTTTGCCCCTTGCGCCAGCGCGGCCGCCGCCCAGCGGAGGAAAGTCCCTACGCCACAGTGAACGTCTACTCGATAATGCCTGCGAGTAGAAATCCCCGTAACCTCCTGAAAACACAGCTCGGGCGAATTTCTACTCGATAAAAAATCCGTTTTTTCGCCTTCTCTTTTTCTTCGCTATTTTGCCAAAAACGACCGCGGCGCTAAACCTCGCCGGGCATTACTGGCTGCTCGGCAACCCCCGAGGGTTGAAATTCGCGTTCACCGGCGGCAGCGCGCACGCCGCGGGGCCGTTCTGGGGGCAGAGCGTGTCCAGCGCGTCGCCGAGGTCAGCGGGCGTCACCAGCCCGTCCAGCGGCTCCGCATAAAGCACGTAATTGTGGCCGAGGGGAAGCCGCTCGATGTCGAATGAACCGTCGAATTGAAGCGGCGGGTTCGAGGCATTGCAGGTCCAGCCGCTGAGCGTTCCCGCAACAACCGAACCCGAGTCCGCGTCGACTGCCACAACACTCGCTCCGACAACTCCAGTGACGAAACGGCCGGCGGAAGTGGGCGGAATTGCGGCCAGCGCAAAGGGATTCGCGGGCAAAATGCGTCCGCGGATGGAGCCGGCGTCGAGCGAATCGTTTGGATCGGGATAGAGGGCGCGAATGGCGGTGCGATCGTCGTCGGAAAGCGGGCCGTCGGGAGTTTGCGCCGTGGGACGATCACCGAGGAATTGCCCGGGAGGCGGCGCGTAGGGAAACATCATCGCTCGCCATACCGCCGAGTGATCCAGCCCGAACCAGTGACCGAGCTCGTGCGCAAGAATCGATTCGAGATCGTACGCGCCCTTTCCTTGCGTTGTGGCGAGCCCGGCGGGAGTCGCAAATGTGCCCTGCCCGTCCGGACGGAAGAGCGTGTCCGCATCGAGAATCTGCCCCGCGAAAGTTGACGTCACACTGGATCCAACCGACACGCCCGGAGCATTCGCGGTGATCACGCGCGTGAAGGCCAGCACGCCGGTGGTGAACGCCGCGCTCGCCTGGTTGAAGCAGATCGTATTCAGCCCGTCGACATTCGTCTCGCCGTCGTTCGAGCAAGCATTCTGAGCGCTGACGCGCGCGATAGGAGCGAAGAGGCCGGGATATGCTGTTGCGTTGAATGTGGTGTCGGAGACGCCCGTCCATGCCGCGAATGAGTCCGCGATGGCTTGCTCGATCTCGGCGAGTTGCGCGTCGGTTTGCGCCGGTGCGGCGGTGATGATGGTTGGCGGAGCGAGCGGCAGGGACGTGCTCCACTGGCGTGTCAGTGGATTTGCCAGCGACAGGCTCCAGCGATCCGGTTGCGGGCACCCGCCGGCGGACGGGATCGTGGTATCGAAGACATAGGCGTGCAGCGCGGGACCGGCTGCGATGACGAAGATCAAAACTGTGGCGATGAGTGGAGCTGCGAGCCGCTTCATTCCTCATTCTCCATTGCGCGCGATGGCAGACTGGACGCGCTCGCGAAACGCAGCAAGCGGCAGATTTCGGATGCCCGCGGTTTCGAATCGTCGCGTTTTGGGGTTGAAGGTGGCAAATGCGGCGGTGTCCTGCGTGACGATTTGCTCCCCGGTCCGCGGGTCGCGCCGGATGCGAAACGTCCCCTGCGCCCAGCCGAGCACGGAGAAGTCGTTGCGCGAGGTTGGCTCCAGGAAGATGAGGACGTCCTCTCCCGGATGAAATCGCGGCACGCCCGAAACGTGCGACGTGAGCGCGCCAACCGTGCCTCCCAGGAGGCGAATCGTAATCATTCCGGGGGCTCGCGCGGTCGAGTCGCCTTTCCAGGTTTCTCCGGCTTCGAAAGTGGTGAAGGTCCAAATCTCGCCCACTGCCCACCCGGTGGAATTCGAAATGCAGCGGGCGCGCACGATGACCTGCGCCGCCTGAGCCATCCGGGCGAGCGACATGCGCTCCAGCGTTGTGGCGCGTAACGCGCAGCAGCAGAGCAACAATTCGGCGCAGAGCAGGTAAATGCAAAATCTCACGTTCCGTTTCATTTGACCTCCAGCATTCCGGTCGCGACAGCGCGATCGTTGTTCAGGGTGGTGACGAAGAGCGAGCGAACTCCGGGAAGAGTGACGTTCGAGATCGTGAGATCGAGCTCGATCGTGTTGGGAAAGATTCCGGCGACGGCCGAGGCGACGACTCCAATGTCGGCGCCTCCAGCGGGGCCGCTGAATGTATAGGTGAAAGCCGGATCGAGCCCGTTTCCGTGCACGCACAAGCTCACGGCGGTGCTTCCTGAGGAAGGGCGCGTGATGGTGAGCGGCGAGCCTTGGGCGCCGCAATTGCCCGCGCTGAGAAAGCCGACGAAATCAACATTGATCGGCGATGAAGCGGCCGCGGTGGTGGGCTCGACAACGACGATGTTCTGATCGCTTGCGGCCGGCTGCGATTCGGCGAGCGAAATTATGCCGCTCGAAACGTCGAACGGAACGATCACGAAGGGGACGAGATTCGAGAGAGCGCCGGGCGAGCCGGGATTGCGTATCTGGACGGTGATTGTGGCGGCGGACTGGACGTCGGAAGGATTGATCGCGGTGGTGCACGCGCCGGCGCTGGCGCACGTGGTGCTGCGCGGCTCGCCGTTAAGCAAGATCGTGGAGCCTGAGCCGCCGCTGCCGCCTCCTGCGACGAAATTTACGCCCTTCACCTCGAAGGGAAAACTTTGCACTGCTCCCGCCATCACGCTCGAAGGGAGAAGCGCGGTGATCGTGGGGCCGCTGGTGATGGAGACCGTCGCCGTGGCGCTTTTGGTTGGATCGGCAAGGCTGGTGGCGATCACCGCAATCGCGTTCGGCGAAGGCGCGCCGGACGGCGCGGCGTAGAGGCCGCTCGCGTCAATCGATCCACACGCCGCGCCACCGCAGCCCTGGCCGCCGACCGCGCTTTGCACGCTCCAGGCGACTGCGCCTGCGGTCGTTCCCGAAACCACGGCAAAAAATTGCAGCGTGCTGGGCTGCGCACTCGAGGGAACCACGAAGGCGTATGCCGGCGAAATGGAGACGGAAACCGGGCTGGTCTGCGCGGCGATGAATGCGCTCGCGCTTCCGGTGCGAGACGGATCCGCTTTGCTCGTTGCCGTGATTGTGACCGGGTTCACGATGGGTGCGACGACTGGGGCGACATAGTCGATGCTGCCTGAGACTGCGCCGTTTGGCGAAACACAGGGGCTTGAGCCGACGATGCAGATCTCACCGACAGTTGGGCTGCCGTTCGGCACGCCGTTGACGCTCCACGTGGCCGACGTGTCGGGGGAGTTCGTCACGTTTGACGCGAAGGTGGCGCGCTGCCCGACGCTCACGGTGACGGAGGCGGGCGAAATCACGACGCTGACGCCGCTTGTAAGAGTCACCGTGGCGGCTGCCGACGCGGCTCCAGCCGTCACGTGGATGGTGATGGGATCGGCCGAAGGGAGATCGGCGGGCGCGGTGTAAATCGCCGAGTTCGTTTGTCCGCTGGATGGGTCGAGGGCAATCGTTCCGAGGCTCGCGTTGCCGCCGGCGATTCCGTCGACATCCCAGGTGATCGCCGCGCCAGCGACGACGCAGAGCGAAGCCGCGAACGTCTGTGTCTGGCCGAGCGAAACGCTTGTGGTCGCTGGCGAAATCAGGTTCGCGCACGTAATGCTCACGTTCGCCGTGCCGCTTTTGGCCGAGTCCGCCACGCTTGTGGCCGTAATCGTGACGGTGGTTGGAGATGGCGGCGCAACGGGGGCCGTATAGGTGGCGGAGTCGCCTCCGTTTGCCGTTATCGTGCCAACGACGCTGCTGCCTCCCGCGATTCCGTTCACAGTCCACGTAACGCTGGTCGCGGGGCTGCCCGAAGCCGCCACCGCGGCGGTGAAGACTTGCGTGCCTCCAGCGGGAACGCTGGCGGAGGCGGGCGAGACGCCAACGACAATGTCGTCCTGGAGAGCGACGCTCGCAGATGCCGAATCTGTCGAATCGGCGGCGCTCACGGCCGCGATTGTCACTGCCGGATTCGCGGGAAGAATGGCCGGGGCGGTATAAAGACCGCTGCTCGAGATCGTGCCGAGAGTGGAATTCCCTCCGGCGACGCCGTTCACTTCCCAGTTGACGCTCGCGTTCGACGTGCCGCCGATGGCGGCTTGAAACTGCTGCGCCTGGCCGAGAAAGAGGCTCGCGCTTGCGGGCTGAATCGACATCGTGATTGACGAAGGCGGCGTTGCCGGGCTGGGGCCGTCCCGCCCCACGGTTCCGGCGCACGCAACAAGCGCAGTCGTCTCGAACAGCGCCAGGGCAAGTAGGCTGAGATCGCGGATTCGATTCCGATGTAGATGGCGCGTGCTTCGTGGAGGTGCCGCGCCCAGCACCGCGTTTTTGTTCCGCGTTTCCATGCGGCTGGCGAGAGGCAAGCGATGTGCCATAAGGGCGCAGTTTCTAAGCGGCACGACCTACGCAAATGCTCCCTTGCGGATTTGGGATGCGAGACACCTATGGAATCAGGCTTTTACGATCAAGATGAGGCGAGTGAGTGCAGGTCTCTCGCCGTTGATCGATTGGGGAGCGAGTTGGGTCGCCGAGCTGCCGGCAGTTTCACATTGGAACGCGCCGGTCCCGCTTCGGGAATCAGCCGCAGCTTCGTTTTTCCCGTTCTCCACCTGGCGACGGCCCTTCCTGCCGGCGAACGGCCGTTGACAGGATGAGCGACTCGGCAAAATAATGCCGATCATGGCGAAGCCGGAGACGGTGCGTCGTATCAAGTCCTATTCGGCGGCGACGGGCTACGTCTATCAGTATCAATTTCAGGACGCGCATCCATCGGTGAGGCCCGAAATCCCCGGCAACGAATACATCTACTACGTTTCCGCCGACCGCAAGACGATGTTCCCGATTCGCATTTTTATTCGGCGGAGCGCGCTCGACGCGTGGACCAACGAGAACGGACGCGTCTTGACCGGCACCGAGGAGTACGCCATCGCCAAGATGCGTCTCTTTCAGGCGTTCGATGATTTGGAGAATTTTGCCACATCGCGGCCGGAGCTGATCGTGGATGATTCGAATCTGGCGGAGCTGCTCTCGCGGCTCGACTTGTAGGGGCGTGGCATCCGCCGCTTCTATCTGTCAGCCGACACGAGCGGGCGAAGAGAGATTCTTCGGCCCAAAGGGGGGTCTCAGAAAGACAATCTTTTATGCAGGCCCGACGGAAGACGAAACGCGCTACCTGAGACGTACGCTTCGTTGCTGATTTGTCGCTCGAATTCGCTGGGGATCGGAAACTCGTGAACCAAAAGCTTATGGCCGGCGTCTGGCTGAATGGGACCGAAATGGATGCTCTGGCGGCCAGCCTTCCGGGAAGCGCGGTGACCCAGGACGCCTCGCTCGAACAGGAATTTGAGCGGCGCCTGGCGGATTGTCCCAAGCTGGCGTATCGGGTCGCGCTGGGAGTGCTGCGCAATTCCGCGGAAGCGGAGGATATCGCGCAAGAGGCCATGCTTCGGGCGTACCGAAATTTTCACCGCCTGCGCGATCGCGACAGCTTTCGCGGATGGCTGGTACGCACGGCGTGGCGGCTGGCGCTCGATCGCATCCGATCGGCGGGGCGCCGCGAGCGCCGGGAGCGCGCGGTCGTCGAGGGCCGCGGCGTAGCACAGGTGGAAAGCGTTGTGGCGACGCGCGAGTTCGAGCGCTATCTGGCTGCCGCGCTGGATGAATTGCCCGAAAAACTGCGCATGGTGATCGTCCTCGCGGCGATCGAGGGCCACAACACGCGCGAGGTGGCGAAACTGCTGGGCGTGCCGGAAGGCACCGTCAAATCGCGACTGCATCTGGCGCGCAAACGATTGGCTGAGTCCTTGCGTCGAACCGATCTGCTTGGGGTCGATGGCAAGCGACAGGATGCGATTACGCGGGACAGAAATCTGCCCGGCTGAGGGGCCTATGCGAGAAGCAGAAAGCGGCAGCAAGCTGCCGCACTCCCAAAACACTACGAGCTGCGAAAAATACGGCGACTGGATGCGCGATGCGGCGCTCGGGGCACTTGCGCCACGGCGCGAACGCGAGTTGCTCGCGCATGTCGGCGAATGCGATGCCTGTCGCGATGCCTACGAACACGCCCGCGAACTGGTGGCCCTGGTCGATCACGGAGTCGAATCGCTGGTGGCCGGCGAACCATCTCCGCATTTTGACGCTCGTTTGCGCGCGCGAATTGCCGAAGAACTGCCGGCACAGCGTCTTGCGTGGCTGACATTGGAGCCTCTGGCCGGGGCGCTGGTGGTCGCCCTTGCGTTGGCTGTCGCGGTCGTTTTGTGGATGCCGTGGCATCCCTATCCAGCGCTTCAAACGACTCGGCCTAGGGTCGACACGGCTTCGAACGCACGGCCTCAAATTCCTGAGAAGTCCCTGAAAACCGAAGGGTCCTCGACGAATCAACGGCAGGTTCGGGCCCGCGACGAGCTCCCCGGGCATCGCGAATCGAGCGTGGCCCGGCTGGTGTCGCGTCAAAGTCACGCCGCTCGCCAACTTCGTTCGCCCGCGGAGCCGGAAGTGCTTGTTCCAGCGGGCCAGCTCGAAGCGGTGATGCAATTCGCGGCGGAGATTCGTTCCGGCCGCATCGATGGCAAGCAGCTCATCGCCGCGCAGAAGGACATGGACAAACCATTGAGGATTCAGCCGCTAGAGATCAAGTCGATCGAGACTACCCCACCGACTTCGAACCCCGATCTGCCGCCAGCGCAGTCGGCGGTGGATTCGGCGCTTCACTGAACGAAGTTTGCGTGCATGGCGTCTCCTATGCAGAACCTAACTCCGCCAACAGCGAAAGGATGACCGCCAAATGAAATCATTACGGACTGCACTGGGGATGCTCGCGATTGTGCTCGCTCTGCCGGGTGCGTATGGGCAGAACGACAACGGCCAAGACAAAGGCCAAACGGCAACGAACGATAAGGCCGCACACGAACTAACGGCTCGTCCGGAGGAGCCGGGAGTTCCCCTGAAAATTCTTGTGGTGATCAGCGAATTTGTGGGTTCAAAGAAAACCAGCAGTCTTCCGTACACCTTGTACACAGTGAGCCAAGGACCCGCAAAGCCGTATAGCGGCCCCCGAAATTCCCTGCGCTACGGTGTCAAAGTTCCGATTCCGGCTGGGAGCCACGATTTCAACTATCAGAACGTGGGTACCAACATAGACTACGGGGCCTACGAACGCGCCGGGGGCGATTATCAGTTAGTGTTCACCATTGACCGCTCCTGGGTCGGGATGCCGGATGATGAAAAGGAAAGTGCCTTACAGACGAACACGGGGGCAGCCGTGAGAACCACTGGGGGAGGAGCGGACACTTCGGATGATCGTACACCCCGCCCTCTGATGCCGTCCTTTCGGGACAACTTCAGCATTGTGTTGAGGAATGGGCAGACCGTCGAGGGCGCATCTGCTGTTGATCCCGTCACCGGACACGTGCTGAAGGTCGATGTGACGCTGACGGTATTGAAGTGAGAGGGCAGGTCACAGACCCGATCGCCCTGCGGCAGCTTCGGGCGCGGTGAATACCAGGTTTCAGGCGTCAGCTTGGAGTTTCACGCGTCACGCTGGGTCAGAATTGTTTTGAGCGCGGGATCGAGTTCCGGGAAGCGGAAGGCATAGCCTGCGGCGATTAGTTTCTGCGGCTGGACGCGCTGGCTCGAGAGCAACAGTTCGTCGGCCATTTCGCGGCCGAGCGCGAGACGCAGAGCGAATGCCGGAGCGGGAAGGATCGCGGGGCGATGCAGCGCTCGCGCCAGCGCGCGTGTGAAATCGACGTTCCTTAACGGATTCGGCGCTACGACGTTCACCGGGCCGCTGAACGCTTCATCGGCTAGCGCCGCGCGAATCACGCCTATAACGTCGTCGAGCGCAATCCACGACATCCATTGATTGCCGCTGCCGAGCCGACCGCCCACGCCAAACTTGAATGGCGTGATCACCTTCGGGAGCGCCCCGCCCTGCGCAGAAAGAATCATGCCGAACCGCAGCAGCACGGTTCGCACGCCGAGCGACTCCGCGCGCAACGACTCCCCTTCCCAGGCGCGCGCGAGAACCGCCAGAAAGCCGCTGCCGGCTGCGCTCGATTCTGCGAGTAACTCGTCGCCGCGGTTTCCGTAGAAGCCTGTGGCCGACGCAGCGAGCAGCACGCGAGGCTTTTGCCGCAACTTCGAAATCGCATCCACAAGAATTCGCGTGGAATCGACGCGACTGCTGCACAAGATTTTCTTGCGAGCTTCGGCCCACCGGCTGTCGCCGATGCCCGCCCCGGCTAGGTGAACGATCGCGCTGGCGCCTTCCATGGCTTCCTGATCCGCGGTTCCCGCCGCCGGATCCCATCGAACATCACCGGTCGAAAGGCTTCCGCGCGAGCGCACGAGGTGCCCCACCTCATGACCGTCGGCACGCAGAGCAATCGTAGCCGCCGCTCCTACCAAGCCGGACGCGCCTGAAATCAGGATTCTCAATTCGTTCATTCCTCCGCTTCTGCCGTAAAGAATAGCCGTTCTTGAGTCAAAATGGCGGTCCTGGACCGACACGGGGCGAGAAGTCGTGCCCTGACACGAAACAGTGTTCATCGGCAGATTCGCGACTCGCTCCACATTCGGTTAGAATGTGCAGTTTTCGTGCGAAATCACAGCTACAAGCTCTGCGCAGCTTTCGTCGGGGCGATTGTCGCGCTCGCTCTGTTCACGCCGTCCCTTGCGTCGAAGCGAAAACCGCGCACTCTCTTCCGCGGATTTTCACCTGCGCACGTTTCGGCGGAGCGCAAACTGGAAGATAAGCTCGAGACGATTCCCGACCCCGCGCGCACCGAATCCGATCTTCGCCATTTGACCGCAGAGCCGCACCTGGCAGGCACGGAAGCAAGCCATCGCGTCGCCGAATGGCTGCGCGATCAATACCGCAGCTTCGGTTTCGACGCGCAGATCGTCACGTACAGCGCGTGGATGCCGCTCCCTCGCGCAATAAAGGTGGAGATGGTCGCGCCGACGCAAAAGCAACTGGGTACGCCCGAGCAACCCTACGATGGAGACAAGGACACATACGATTCGCGTGTCGTCCCCGCATTCAATTCGTACTCACCTTCCGGAGACGTGACTGCGCCCGTTGTGTATGCCAACTACGGAACCGCGGAAGATTATCGCGCGCTGGAATCGTTGGGCGTGGACGTCGCGGGGAAGATCGTCCTCGTGCGCTACGGGCGCAATTATCGCGGCATCAAGGCGGAGCTCGCCGAAGAGCACGAAGCGGCCGGATTGCTGATCTATTCCGATCCGGAGGACGACGGTTACGTTGCAGGTGATCCGTACCCGCGCGGGCCGTGGCGGCCTCTCAGCGGGATCCAGCGCGGTTCGATCCTCTACACACAGATTTACCCCGGCGATCCGCTCACGCCGGGAGCGGCAGCGACTCCGGACGCGAAACGTATCACCCCGGCAGAGGCTTCCGATCTGCCGCGCATCCCCACAGTTCCACTGAGCGCGCAGGATGCGTCCGCGATTTTGACCAATCTGGGAGGCAAGAACGTTCCGCGCGGGTGGCAGGGCGGCCTTCCGCTGACGTATCACATTGGCCCGGGCGATGCGCAGATTCATCTGAACCTCGCGATGGATTACCGGCAGCGGCCCGTCTACGACGTGATCGCGAAGCTGCGGGGCGCGGACGACAATGCGTGGGTGATTCTGGGCAATCATCACGATGCGTGGGTCTTCGGCGCCGCCGACCCGGGCAGCGGCACGGCCGCGATGCTGGAGGCTGCGCGATCGCTGGGCGAATTGGCGCGGTCGGGCTGGAAGCCGCGGCGTACGATCGTGATTTGCGAATGGGACGCGGAAGAACCGGGGCTGATCGGCTCGACGGAGTGGGTCGAGGGGAATCTGGCGGAACTGCAGAAGAAGGCCGTCGCTTACATCAACACGGATGTCGGCGTCACCGGTCAGGATTTCAGCGCGGCGGCCACGCCTTCGCTGAACGAGCTGGTTCGCGACGTCGCGCGCGAAGTGAAAGACCCGGCTTCCGGCAAGAGCCTTTATGACGTTTGGCAGACGCGCGATACGCAATCGAAGTACGGCCAGATTCCTCCGCGCGGACGGGACCAGCATCCCGCTCTTCCCCTGACTCCGGGGCCGCCGGGCGAAGTCCCGATCGGCGCGCTTGGCGCGGGCTCGGATTTTTGCCCGTTTTTCGACCACGCCGGCATCCCTTCGATTGACGTCAGCTTCACCGGACCCTACGGCGTTTACCATTCGCTGTACGACGATTTTTACTGGATGAAGCAGTTTGGCGACCCGACCTTTCAGTATGAGACGGCGCTCGCGCGCGTTCTCGGCGTTCTCGCTCTGCGCCTCGACGAAGCGGATATTTTGCCCTTCGATTATGCGGAGTACGCCTCGGAAATTACTCAGGCGACGGACGAGCTTTCCGCCCGCGCCAGCTTCGGTGGAACGAGTGGCACACCGGGGAATCAGGACCCGGCTCTGAAGGCTCTGTCCGACGCGTCCGCGCAGTTCGCGCAAGCGGCAACGCGCGCGACGCAGGCTTTACGTCAACTTCGCTCGGGAATGCCGGCGCCAGAAACCGAAAACGCAATCAATGACGCGCTCGACAGTATCGATCAGGCGCTCCTTGCGCCCGAGGGGCTTGCCGGGCGTCCTTGGTACAAACATACGATCTTCGCGCCGGGCAGCTATGCGGGCTACGACGCGGAGATGCTTCCCGGCGTCAGCGAATCCTTTGGCCGCAACCCGGCTCTGTTCACGCGGGAGGCTGATTCGCTCACGGCTGCTTTGCTCCGCGCAACCGCGCGTTTGAATGACGTTGCGCGCCTTGCCTCGCCGTCGAACGCTTCTCCGTAAAAAGTGCGCGCGGGTTGCACAGGGCCTCCCCGGCATTCCTCCTCAGGCACTGGCGTGCCACTCAGAAATCCGATGCGGCTAGCCCCCTGTAATCCGCAAATTCCGCTCGTGTCCGGAAATATCCACTTGAATCTGGTCAACGCCGGTAAGTCGGCCCACCGCACAATTGGAATGCCGGCTCTGCAATTCTCGGCTTCACGGCGCGCCGCTTTCTGCCCCAAATTGATTTGACAGCATTTCATCCGCTCGGCAAACTAAGGCGGCCTCGGCTTTGTGTCCAGGAAATTCCTGATCAGCCGGACAATGCGGTCTGCATGTATGTGAGCTTCGGCCAAAACCGTTCGTGCGACGCGGCCGCGCGGCCCGTCCCGGACGCAATCCGAAAGGAGATTTTTATTGCGAGCAGACGGGCGCGCGCATGACGACTTGCGGCCGGTTAAGATCACGCCGGACTTCATCACGCACGCGGAAGGAAGTGTTCTGATCGAGGCGGGCCACACGCGCGTCATTGTGACGGCCAGCGTTGACGACGGCGTGCCTTCGTTCCTGAAGGGATCGGGAAAGGGCTGGATGACGGGCGAGTACGGAATGCTGCCGCGCGCCACCGAGGATCGCACTCCTCGCGAGGCATCCCGTGGACGGCAGTCGGGCCGCACCCTGGAAATTCAGCGCATGATCGGACGCACGTTGCGCGCTGTGGCGGACTTGAAAGCGCTCGGCGAACGGACGGTGTGGCTCGATTGCGACGTGATCCAGGCGGACGGCGGAACGCGAACCGCGTCGATCACCGGAGCGTTTGTGGCGGTGGCGCTGGCGTTTGAGCGCATGGTGGCCTCGGGGATTCTGCGCAAGGTTCCACTGCTCGATTCCGTCGCGGCGATCAGCGTCGGTATCGTCGACGACGAATTGCTGCTGGATTTGGCTTATGAAGAGGATTCGCGCGCGCAGGTCGACATGAACGTCGTGATGACGGGGAGCGGCCGCTTCGTCGAAGTTCAAGCCACCGCCGAAGGGCGGCCCTACACGAATCAGGAATTGCAGCGCTTGATCGATCTGGCGGCGGGCGGAATCCGCAAGCTCACCCAGGTGCAGCAAGACGTGCTGCACATGAACTTCAGTGTGCGATAGCAGCTCCAGAGTCGGCGACAATTCCCTGCCCGAAACGCCTGAGTCGGCCCCCAATCGCCCCATTCGCATCGTTCTGGCGTCGTCCAATCCGGGAAAGCTTCGCGAATATCGGGAGATGGCGGCGGGTTCGCCGTTCCAACTCGAATTGCTGCCAGACTTTTCCGAACTGCCGCCGTTCGACGAATCGGCGCCCACCTTCGCGGAAAATGCGGCCGGAAAGGCGCTCCACTACAGCCGGTACACGCCCGAAATCGTGCTTGCAGATGATTCGGGATTGGTCGTTCCGGCCCTGGGCGGCGCCCCGGGGGTACATTCGGCGCGACACGCGGGACCGAGCGCGACGGATGAGGATCGGTACCTCAAGCTGCTGCACGAGATGACAGGTAAGCAGGGCGGCCAACGCAGCGCGAGATTCGTTTGCGTTGTTGCGCTCGCTCGACGCGGCAGGGCTCTGGCGGTCGTGTCCGATCGAGCGGAGGGCCTCCTGGCCGACGAACCCCGCGGCTCGAATGGTTTCGGCTATGACCCCATTTTTTTCTTTCCCAAGCTTGGCCGCACCTTTGCCGAAGTCAGTCCCTCCGAGAAGAACGTGTATAGCCATAGAGGGAAAGCATTTAGGAAAGCCCTGAAAATCCTCAAAAATTCCCCCTCGGCGGGATAATCGCGACTCCCCAAGAAGATCCTGCATCAAATCACAAATGTATTGCTTCCAAAGGCTGCGGCAAGGTAAAAAAAGAACTCCCTCCCCGGAGGTGATCCGTGTCGTCCCCGACAGCTGCCAAGCCCCAACCGGCTCTTCTCGCGAGAGTGACTGAGGCGCGGTCTCGCACGGACGCCTTGTTCAAACTGCTGCCGCCCAATTCGTTCTACGACCGTCCTATCCCCGAGCGCCACCGGATGATTTTCTATCTCGGTCATTTGGAGGCTTTCGACTGGAATCTGCTCGCCGCTCCGCTTGGACTTGCCTCCGAGAATCCCGAATTCGATAAGCTGTTCGCGTTTGGCATCGATCCCGTAGGCACCGGCCTGCCGTCGGATACTCCCGACGATTGGCCGAATATCGCGCGCATCGAAAAGTACAACAACCACGGTCGCGCTGCGCTGGACGAGGCACTACGCAATGCCTACGCCTTCGGCTCTGCCGGCTCCCCCGTCGCCGACGGCAGACTTCTGAACGTCGCGATCGAGCACCGCCTGATGCATGCTGAGACACTCGCCTACCTGCTGCACAACATGCCCGTCGCCAGGAAATCCCCTCATCCGGCCCCAATGCCGGATGCGCGGCCCGAGCCGAAACAACTCCGCGCCAGGATCCCCGCGGGCGTGGCGACCCTCGGACAGCTCAAGGACGCATCCGCGTTCGGCTGGGACAACGAATTCGAGCTGAAACAGGTGTTCGTGCCGGCTTTCTCGATCGACGTCTTCCCCGTCACCAACGGAGAGTACTTGAAATTCGTTCAGGCCGGCGGATACGAGGACGCCAGGTACTGGGCGAGCGAAGATTGGGAATGGAAACGCAGCCAGCGCCTCGATCACCCGCATTTCTGGCTGCGGCGCTCGGCGTCTCCCACCACAGATCCCGACATCCGCTGGGAATACCGGACGATGTTCGGCGCGATCCCACTGCCGCGCTCCTGGCCGGTTTTCGTAAGCTATGCGGAGGCGTCCGCCTTCTGCCGCTGGGCCGGCAAGATACTGCCGACGGAGGCGCAGTGGCATCGCGCCGCCTACGGTTCGGCAGAAGCAACCGAGCGGTCCTATCCCTGGGGCGAAGAGCCACCGGACGACACGCGTGGCAATTTTCATCACGAGCGTTGGACCGCATCCCCCGTTGACGCCCATCCGGCGGGTGCCAGCGCCTATGGCGTCCAGGATCTCCTTGGGAACGGTTGGGAGTGGACCTCGACGCCCTTCGGTCCGCTGCCCGGATTCGAGCCTTTCTCGTTTTATCCCGGTTATTCCGCGAATTTCTTCGACGGAAAACATTTCGTGATGAAAGGCGGATCGCACCGCACCGACGCCTGCATGCTGAGGCGCTCGTTCCGCAATTGGTTTCAGCCGCACTATCCGTACATTTACTCGACGTTCCGTTGCGTGGAGGAATAGCCATGAGTTCCGCTCCGCGGATGCCGCAGCCCGAGACTGGCGCGCTCGTTGAATTTTCTTCCGACGTTGTGACGGGCTTGAGCCAGCCCGGCCAGAGAGAACTTCCGTCGAAGTATTTGTGGGACGAGGTGGGCTCCGCGCTCTTCGACGTGATCTGTCTTCTGCCAGAGTACGGTCTCAGCCGCGCTGGCATGCGTTTGTTGCGGAAGCACTCCGCGGAAATCGTGGAAAAGATTCCCGAGCCGGTGATCGTGGCGGAACTCGGCAGCGGGACCGGCCAGAAAACTCGCTGGCTGCTGGAAGCGCTCGCGCGCCGGCAGCGCGTGAATTATTACCCCATCGACATCTCCGAATCGGCTCTCCATCGATGCGAAAAGGAACTCGGGCAGATCGACTCGGTGAGCATCGTCGGTTTCGAGCGCGCCTACCTGGAAGGTTTGCGCGAAGTTGCTGCGCGGCGTCTCAACGACGAACGCCTGCTCGTGCTGTTTCTCGGCAGCACGATCGGCAATTTCGACCGGCCGGCCGGCGAACAATTTCTGGGGCAGGTTCGCGCGACCCTGCGTGCGGACGACGCGCTGCTGCTCGCAACCGATCTCGAGAAGCCCGTTTCGCAGCTTCTCCTGGCGTACGACGATCCTGCGGGCGTGACCGCCGCCTTCAACAAGAACCTGCTCTCGCGCATGAACCGCGAACTCGGCGCCGATTTCGACCTGTCGCGCTTCGAGCACGTGGTCCGCTGGGATGAATCCGAGCGGCGCGTCGAGATGCATCTTCGCTCGACGGACTGGCAGCGCGTCACGATCCATCAGGCCCGTTTTCGCCTCTATCTTCGCGAAGGCGAGACGATCTGGACGGAAAGCTCGCATAAGTACGATCGCGAAGAGGTCGTCGCCATGGGAGAGCGCGCAGGCTTCCGTCGCGCGGGCCAGTGGTGCGACGCGGAATGGCCCTTTGCGCAGACCCTCTTCTTCGCGGACTAGCTCCGGGATGAGAATTGCGCGTGTGTTATAGTTTTTCGCGCCATGGCGAAAACGAAGAAGAAGCTCGCGCCCAAGCCTTCGCGCCTTAAGAAAGCCGCCGCTGGTTCCCGCCGCACGAAGGGGAAGTCGAAACCGGGCGCAGGGCGGGGAACCGATCCGGCGCGCGTTCGCGCGATCCTGCAGAAGCTCGACGAAGCCTATCCCGCCGCGACCTGCGCGCTGGTGCACGAAAATCCCTTTCAGCTTCTGATGTCGACGATTCTTTCGGCGCAGTGTACCGACGAGCGCGTCAACCAGGTCACAGCCACGCTCTTTCCCAGGTATCCAGGCCCGCAGGCGTTCGCCTACGCGAATCCCGCTGAGCTGGAGAAGGAAATACGCCCGACCGGGTTCTTCCGGAACAAAACAAAATCGATCATGGGCGCGAGCAAGAAAATCGTGGAGGAGTTCGACGGCCAGGTGCCGAAAACGATGGACGAACTGCTGACGCTGCCGGGCGTCGCGCGAAAAACCGCGAACGTTGTTCTCGGCACGGCGTTCGGAATTCCCGCCGGCGTGGTCGTCGACACGCACGTGCTGCGGCTTGCCGGTCGCCTGGACCTGAGCACAAACACCGATCCCAAGAAAATTGAGCGGGACTTGATGCGGGTAATCCCTCAGGAAAAGTGGATCTTGTTCTCCCACCAGCTCATCTGGCACGGGCGGCGAGTTTGCCAGGCGCGCAAGCCGAAGTGCCTCGAATGCAATCTCGAGAAAATTTGTTACTCGAAAGACAAGACCGTCTGATCGGCTGCAGGTGTGGCTTCGATTTGAGAAATTCGGAACCGTTTTTTTGTTTGCAGCCTCCATTCGTGCTTCGAACTTACTTTTCGCGAACTGGCATGGCACGACTTCCTTTCTATCACTCGGGGGTTGGCGCTCTGTTCATTGGACGATAGGAAGGGCGCCGAGCCTCGCCCTAACCAGCCCTCACGCGGTTAATCTGCGAGGAACGCCACACCGTGCCCGTGTTTTCAGCGCGCCAGGGAGCCAGCCGCGCCTCGCCAAATCGTCAAACAAAGTTCGGAGCGCGAATGGAGGCCGCAAACCAAAAGAGTTTAAACTCTTCAAGCCCCTGCGATGGCTATCGGAGCAGCTGTAAAAACGGAATTCCCCGGTATCGCGCCTAACGTCCCTCGAAAGGATAGCGATCCTGCGCGAGTACAGCATCAGCAATACGCCTGCGCATGGAGATCGTGTCGAGCGGGGAGTGCTTGGCGAATCTGCGGAGCACAGCGAGTTGGGTGAGAAGCGTATCGCCATCGACGGTCGCCGCCAGCGCCGCGCGCGCTTCTTTTTCCACGCGATCCATCGCGTCGTAGACGAACACGCGCGCCGCATCGCTTAGAGCGCCGGCGTTCTCGCCCCGAACTGCGGATGATTTTTGCGCCCGGCGAAGCGAGGATTCCATCGCGTAAACATCCATGGCGATATTCGCCAGGGCTGCCACGATTTCCTGGCGATCGGAGAGTTGTTCGCGATACTTCTGCACCGCCGAGCCGGCCGCCAGCAGGAAAATCTTCTTCGCCTGCGCGAGCGAGCGTTCTTCCTCAGCAAACGCGCCGGATGGCGATTCCTCAAACGACGGTCCCGACAGCACCTCGTCCGCCAGCTTCATCGCCGCGGGAATCAGCGGCAGGACGCCCGCCATGGCGCGCTTCATCAGCATCTGGATGATCAGCATCCGGTTGATTTCGTTGGTGCCTTCGAAAATCCGATTGATGCGACTGTCGCGGTAGGCGCGCGCGACGGGATAATCCTCGTGATATCCATAACCGCCGAAAATCTGCACCGCTTCATCCACGCAGTAATCGGCCGTCTCGCTGCCTGCGACTTTGCTGATCGAGCTCTCGATCGCATACTCCTCGAGGACTTGCATGGCCTGCTGCGTTTTGTCCGCGCCGGATTTCGGTTCGGCCACGGCGGCGGACACCATCCCGGCGGATCGATAGATCATCGACTCCACGGCGTAGATACGAATCGCCATTTCGCCGAGCTTCGCCTTGATCAGGCCGAATTCGGAAATCGATTTGCCGAAAGCGGTCCGCTCCTTCGCATATTTCGAAGCCGCCGCAAGAACGTGCTTTGCTCCGCCGAGGCAATATGCACCCAGCGAAAAACGGCCGACGTTGAGCGTGTTGAACGCGACGATGTGCCCGCGCCCGACTTCATGAAGCAGGTTTTCCTTCGGAATCGCCGCGTTCTCGAAAAAGATCGGCACAGTCGAACTGCCCTTGATGCCCATCTTTTTCTCTTCCGCGCCGACAGAGAAGCCGGGCGTGCCTTTCTCGACGATAAAGCAGGAGAATTTCTCGCCATCCACTTTCGCGAACACGGTGAATACGTCCGCGAAGCCGCCGTTCGTGATCCACATTTTCTGACCGTTCAGAATCCAGCTTTTTCCGTCGGGCGACAGAACGGCGCGCGTGCGCGCGGCGAGCGCATCCGAACCGGCCTGCGGCTCGGAAAGGCAATAACAGGCAAGTTTTTCGCCGGTGGCGATCTTCGGCAGGAAAAGCGTCTTCTGCTCTTCCGTGCCGAAATAAACGATCGGGATCGTGCCGATGCCGGCGTGGCCGCCGTGCGAAACCGCGAAGGAGGCGTAACCGGCGAGTTTCTCGGCCAGGATCGTCGCGGAAACCTTGTCCAGCGCCGCGCCGCCGTATTCTTCCGGAATCGCTCCGCCGAGCAGGCCAAGCTCGCCGGCTTTCTTCAACATCTCGGCCATGAGCCCTTCTTTGTGCTGCTCGAGCTCGGGAATATTCGGAACCACTTCCTTGGCGACAAACTCCTCGGCCGTCCGGCCGATCAGCCGCTGGTCGTCCGTGAGATCAGCTGGAGTGAAAACGTCGTCCGGAGTGCATGCGGCGGTCAGGAACGCGCCGCCGCGGTTCAGAGTTTGCGCCGCAGGTTCGGAAGGTTTAGTGGCCATGACTCCCTCGATTTGTACCGCCGGCTATCCGCGATTGTCTCGCCTGGAACCGCAAAGAGCAAACGCCCGGGCTCAGCCCGCCTCGGCCGACGATTTGATCGATTCGATGTATTCCGCGGGCAAGCCGTGCTCCGTCGCTCCCTCGAGGATGGTTTTCAGGTAATGGCCGGCCGGGCGTAATCCTTTTTCCACTTTGGCGGCGATGAAGGCCTGCGCGGCCGTGTCTTTGCCGTCGCGATCTTTCACCGTCACCTGGATGCGCCTGTAGTGCACGGGCGCCCCTTCGGCCCGATCCAGATTGCGGAACGCCGATTCGTTGATCTTGTAGAGCACGCCTTCGACGAACTTGCCCGGCGCGGGGCGAACGTTCGCCCCGGCCGTCCCGCCGCGCACTTTCTTGTTGAAAGCGAGCTCGTAATTTTCCAGGCGCCCGAGCTTCTCCTCGAGAATCTCCCCTGCGCGCGACCGCATCTGCGCGCGATTCATGTTGCTCGCATAGGCAAAATACCAGGCAGCAGCCATAAGTTGTCTCGCTGAAGGACCGGAACAAATCCGAGCGAATCTTATGTTACCGGGAACCCGCCGCAGAGAGCAACGCAAGCTTCGGGCTCTTTTCCCAAATCTATGGGACGCGCTCGAAAATCCCCGCGGCGCCCATGCCGCCGCCGACGCACATCGTCACCAGGCCGTAGCGGCCATTGCGCCGATCGAGCTCCCGAAGAACCGTTGCCGTGAGCTTGGCGCCCGTGCATCCGAGCGGGTGCCCCAGTGCGATCGCGCCGCCGTTGACGTTCACGCGTGCCGGATCGAGTCCTGCAAGCTTGATCACGCTCAACGCCTGCGCCGCGAAAGCCTCATTCAACTCGATCACGTCGATGTCTTCGAGCTTCAGCCCCGCAATCTTCAGCGCCTTGGGGATCGCGAACACCGGACCCACCCCCATTTCCTCGGGCGGGCATCCCGCCGTCGCAAACGCGACGAACCGCGCCATCGGCTTGAGTCCCAGTTCGCGAGCCCGCTCGGCGCTCATCACCATCGCGGCCGCCGCGCCATCGCTCATTTGCGAGCTGTTTCCGGCCGTAACTGTGCCGTGAGCGTGAAAAGCAGGCTTCAGTTTTGCCAGCGCGTCGAGCGACGTGTCTGCCCGCGGCCCTTCATCGGTATCGAATGTGACTTTCACTGTTTTCGTTCGCGCGCTGCTGGGGTTTCCATTCACCCCGGCGGCATTTTCAAGCTGCGTGTAGCTCACCTCGACGGGCACAATCTCGTCCTCGAATTTCCCGTCGGCGATCGCGGCGAGCGCTTTTTGATGGCTCGCGAGCGAAAATTCGTCGGCCTGCTCGCGTGTGATCCCGTACTTCTTGGCCAGATTCTCCGCGGTCAAGCCCATGCCCAGGTACGCGTCAGGGTAGTGGTCCATCAGCCAGGGGTTCGGCGCAATCTTGTTGCCTCCCATCGGCACCATGCTCATCGACTCGGTACCGCCGGCAACGGCCACATCCCCTTGTCCCGCGATAATCCGTTGAGCGGCCAGCGCGATGGCTTGCAGGCCCGACGAGCAGAACCGGTTGATCGTCATCGCCGACGATTCCACCGGCAAACCCGCCCGCAGCGACGCGATTCGCGCGACGTTCATTCCCTGTTCGCCTTCAGGCATGGCACAACCGAGAATCACGTCTTCGATTTGTCGCGGTTCGAGCCCCTTCGCGCGCGACACGGCTTCTTTGATGGCGACCGCCGCAAGATCATCGGGGCGCGTCGCGCGCAGCGTTCCCTTTGGCGCTTTGCCCACTGCCGTCCGCACCGAACTCACGATCACAGCTTCGCGCATACGTCACCTCAACCTGGACTTGCATGGGAATGAGCCCAACGCATTGGATGCCGCAGCGATGGAAAAAGCAACTGCCGGCGTTCGCTCCGGATACTTTGGCGACAGGATTCCGGGTCGTTGCTTGCGGAGAGAATTACAGGCGGAACTGGATCTTAATCAACAGCTCAACGTCGACGGGCTTGCCGTCCAGTTGGGAAGGCTCGTACTTCCACCTCCGAAGCGCGTCCAGGGCCGCCTGGCGCAGGATCATCGGCCCGGAAACCACGTTCATATGCCCGACCCTTCCGCTCTTGCTGACCTGCGTGTCAATCAGGACGTCACCCTGAATGTGTGCCGTTCTGGCAGCCAACGGGTAGACCGGCATGACAGTCGAGATGAGCCGTGGCTCCTTCACCGTCCCACCGACACGAACGGGACCTTCGGGCGTTGGGGGCGGCAAGGCCAGACTGGACGATCCGGGAATTGGCACGCTTCCTGGCTGGGAAGCGTCTGCCGTTGCGTCAATCACAGGCGCCTGGTTGACCGAGCTAGTCGGACGCTGAGAAGAGAGCGGGTGCGCCTTCAGGCTCGCCGCGCTGAGCAGCCTCCGTGGATTTTCTGCCGCCGCCGCAGGTGACGTCTGCACCGCAGCGGGTTGCGCTTGTGCTGCCGGAGCGCGATTGGCGGTTTCCTGCGCAGGCCCAGAGGCAGATCTCCCCGCAGGAGCGGTTGCCCGCAACGAGGCGCTCAGTTGCGGCTCGCGCTGTGTGCCCGCCGGTCCATGCGTCTCGGCCGCACTTGAGCCGCTCGGAGCAGGCACTGGCGCTACTGGAACCGCAGATTGCTGCGGTACCGAAGCGTTTCGCTGCTCAACCGAGGAAGTCGCCGCCGTTGCCGCGGGATTGCTCGCACTGCCATTGTTCCGAGCCGTTCTCGCGTGGAAAAACCATGCGCCCCCGGCAACCGTGACGAACAGAGCTGCGACGCCCACCGCAACAAGCATCCAGTTCTGGTACCGTTCGGGGGAAGTCGACTCTTCGGCTGCGCTTCCGGAGCCCCTGTGGGCTCCAAAGAATTCGCCGAACTCGCTCGCGCCTTCCGCAGCGGGTGTCGGGTTCCCCGACGCGCCGTTCAGGTCCTCAGAGGAGAAATCCACGTCGGCAGACGTAGCGTCCGTGGTCGTCGACTCCAGCGCCACATCAGCGCTCTTTGTGGTCTCTTCGATCGGGAAGGTCTTGGACCCGAGTTCCCGGGATGTCCCGCCGGGATGCAGTTCGCGTGTCGCCGCGGCGGCCGGCTGGACTTCTTCTTTCGTTCCCAGCGAGACAAATGTGGACGCCGGTTTCGCCGCTGGCGCCCGAGTCGCAGGGGCGGGCGGCCTTGTCGTCGGCCTGGCTTCTTTCGAATCGAGTCTCGTTTCCACCGGTCTCGCTGCGGGCGGCGGCGGTGGTGTTGCGGCCTTTGGCGGAGCTTCGAGCGAGATTTTTGAGCTTGCCTGCGGCGCCGTTTGACCCGTGGAAGGCTTGGGTGCGCTCACGTGGCCTTGCGAAGGAAAATAAACGCCCCAATATCCCGGTTGCGGCCGCGTGAATTCCACTTCCACATAATGGTGCGCGTTCGGGAAGTTGCGGACCTTCACCACGCGGCAAATCGCGTCCTGCCGCGATTTCAAGTTCGTGAGCACCAGCATTTGCCCGGCGCTGACCGCGGTCGCCATTCGCAGCACGCCACCCTCCGGGAAAACGATCATCGTGGCGGTCTGCTCTTCGAACCGCTCCGTCTGCGAAGCCGCGTCATCGCCCGAGACGTAGCGCGAACCGTGCACCTTCACCGGCACTTCAAGCGAAACTACATCGGATCGCGAATGTCCGGCGCTTCCCTTCGGTTGCAAACTGGATTCTGGCTGTGCGGATGGCTGCGTGGAGTTGCCGACTTCAAGCGTTTCCTTGGTCACTGGCGCCATTCTGAGATTCGCGGCCGTTCGGCCGGCCCCTTGTGGTTAGGTCCTGCCCGTTTGAGGTTCGATTGTCCATGGAGTACTAGAACCATAGCAATAGTACTTTCGTACCGGCGGGTGATCTTTTCGTGTACGAAAGTCTCTGGAGAAGGGACGTGCTTGTGACCTGGGAAGTCACTCGCCTTTGCGGGGAATGAATATGGGGACTGGCGGGTTGATTTTGTGCTTCGCGGAAAAGTCGCCTTGATTCAGGGCCACTCCCACAAAGCCTCGGGAATTCGCGTAGAGCAACGGCTCCCCAACTGGAACGTCCATGAACGTCCTCACGTACGGAATCGTGTAGAAAACCTTGTCGATCTTGACGTTCAGTTTTTCGCCGAGCGTGTATCCCAGCTTCCGGAAATCCTCTCCTGAAATATTGGTGATCAGGCTTCCAAACGGATCGTCCAGCCCGATTACGGCGCCCGTGATCCCCTTCTTTTCGACTGTCGCGGTCCGCGGGCTTAACCGGACCAGTTGCCTCACCTCAGGCCCGGCGAGCGTCCAATCCTCACCCGCGGCCAGGTGCGCTGCTGCAGGGGAGAAAATGTCCCGCCCGTGGAACGTGGACGAAATCGCGTCCCCGATCATCCACGCCTGATTCGTGATTTCCCGCGCCGCTTCGATCCCGTCGCGGTCGGCTACGGGCGTGATCAGCCCGTTGTCCGGCAGCACGAAAAATTGTCCTTTTCTCGTCTTCACGATCACCGCTTTCCGGGACGTTCCCACTCCCGGATCGACCACCGCGAGAAAAATCGTTCCCGCCGGATAATACGGCGTCACGCCCGCGAGGAAGCGGGCGCCTTCTTCGATCGAGTAGGGCGTCACCCGGTGCGTGATGTCCATGATCCGCGCGTCCGGAGCAATCCCGAGGATCACCGCCTTGCAAATCGCCACGGAATCATTGGCGGTGCCAAAGTCCGTCATGAAGACGAGCGTGCGCGGACCCGCCTCTTTCCTGCTGCCGTCGTCAGACGCGCGATTCGCGCAGCCCGAAACGAAAAGCAGCGCCGCTACTATTACGAGCGGAAATCCGCGAAATCGCGCAGGCAGGACGCGCATAGCAGGTTCGTTCAGCATACATCGTATAGAGATTGCCGCACGGCAGGAGTCGAAACCGTGTTTTGAATTGCCAAACAGAAGAACGATCGGAAAAGCGACCTAAAAAGACGACCGCCGGCGGCTAGAACTGTTTCAGCATGATTCCCGTCATCACCCGCTGGTTGTCGGTCTCAAGCATCAGCACGGAATTGGAATCCACAACATAGTAGGCCACGGGGAACGATGCGCCATTGGCGGCCGCGATTGTCGCGGTTCCGCGGCCGTTCCCGTCCGTTGACGTAATCGTGCTCCGGCTGCTCGCGATATTCAGTCCGCTCTGGATCTGGCCGAGCGCGAAGTTGTTGATATCCATGGTGCCCGTCAACGTTGTTCCGCTGAGCCCGATCTGCGCCAGCACGTCCTGCTCCCCGGCAGTGTTCCCGATCGCTTGTCCGGTCAAGTTGAGACCGAAGCTCCCGCTCGGCTGCGCCGTTGACGACTGAAGATAGGCCACGCCGCTCGCGCTCGCATTCGAGTCCGTTTCCAACATCAGCACCTCCACCGAATTCGGCTTCGTCGGATCGACCGGCGAGGTGACATATCCCGCCCAATCGAACGTGCCCGCGGCGGTGCTGATCGAACTCGATATCCGTCCCGTATTCTGGTCCACGCCATACGTCGTACTCTTCAGCGCGGCGTCCGTTTGGAAGTGGGCGCCGCCGTTATTGTTGTCGAACACGCCCCCGGTGATGTTGCCGCTGGTGGTCGCGCTTGTCCCGCCGCCATCCGAGACAAAGACGCCGCCCGCGGCGTACGGGCTATTCGTCGCACCGCCTATTGTAAAGGCGTAGCTTCCGCTCGCCAGCAGTGTCGAGTTGTAGCCTCCCGAAGGCACGACCGGCGCCGCGAAGACGTCTCCCACCAGGAACGCGTTCCCGTCCGTCTCGATCAGGCGAAGATGCCGCGCGTTCACCACGAAGTAGTCGAAGGTCGCCGTGCCGCCGGTGAGCGTTGTCAGGGCGCTGCTCTGCAGCGATAGGCTGGCTGTGCTGTACGTGCCGGTCAGGGATGTGTCGTCGCTGGTCACTGACCCGGCGTCGTTCACATCGATCACGTTCCCACCCGAAGCCGGGGCCAGCGTTCCGCTGCCGAAACTCGTGAACGTTCCGACCGTTCCGGTTGTAGCGCCACTTCCGTCCAGCCCCGAAAGCTGAAAGATATAGCGGCCCGTCGCGAGCGCCGTAGCGCTGGTTTGCTGGTCGATCGTCCCGCTTCCTGTCGCGTTCCCCTGATTGAAATTGATCAGCAGCGCATGCTGATCGGAGGACAGGACAATCTGCAGGATCTCGCCGGTGCTGCCTGTCAGGTCCACTGAACCTCGCCCATCGGGGCCGATCGAATACGTGCCGCTCACCGCTTGCCCCCTCGACGGACCATTCGCCCCATCGATTGAGTCCTCCGTTCCCGTAATCGTCCCCGAATTGGGATCCGCCGTGAACTGTCCGGCAATCGCGAAAAATCCAGAACCGTCGTCGCCGGCATACGAAAACGAGTAATTTCCGTTCAGGGACGCATTCGAGAAAACAATCGTCGCCGTCGCCGTGCCGGAGCTTCCTCCCGCCGTCGCCGTAATCACGGTCGAGCCGCCCGGGGGCGGTGAAGGCGGCGCCGTATAAGTGCCGCTGCTGTCGATCGTTCCATGAACGCCGTCGCCGCCCGGGGTGCCGTTCACTTCCCAGGTCACGCCTGTGGCTGGTGCGCCATTCATCGTAGCGGCGAATATCGTCTGCCCTCCCGCCGGGACGGATACGGCTGCCGGACTCACTGCCAGCCCTTGCGTCGACGTCACGGTCACTACCGCAGTCGCCGAAAAATTTCCGGATGTCGCGGTCACGGCGATCTGCGCCGGGCTCGGCACTGAAGAAGGCGCGGTGTACACGCCACTGGAACTGATCGTGCCGTTGGAAGATCCGCTCACCGCCCACGTGATCGTCGAATTGGGCTGACTCGGAACGTAGCCCGTGAACACGGCCTGGCCGCCCACCGGAACGCTCGCCATCGCCGGATAGATCGTCAGTCCGCTCGAACTCGGCGTGGGGCCTCCCGATCCTCCTCCGGATCCCGAACCGCTGTTCCCACTGCTCCCGCATCCGCCCACACACATCACGCACAACGCGCAAAACACGACCGCCATGGAAGTTCTTGCGGCAAACTGTGAGGAAAACAGCGAACGCAGCAGAATACTGCCGTGTGACTTCACAGAGTTTTCCACGCGCTTTCTCGGCCGGTGGAAGGTGCGTAGCTGAAAAAGGTCTTTGCGCGCGCGCTTCCGTGCGGAATTCCGCGAATCGGAACCCCGTGCTCATTTCGGAGAACGAAAATATGGTTCGGCGTCGTCAGGATTCGCGCAATCAGGACATTCGTGCGCCCAACGATTTCCATCATTCCGATGACCGTTACGCTCTGCCCCGGCGCAATGCCGAGATGGCCGGGCTTGCTCGCCGCTCCGAATCCCAGATGCGCGTCGATGGTTCCCGCGGCGGTCTGAATGTAAATGTGCGTCCCGATCGGCCCGCTCGTTCCGAAGCCGTCGATCTTCTCGATCGTGCCCTGTACCCTTACTTCCTTGGCCAGGTCGTACGAAGGAACCATCGTATTACTCGTCGGCACTCCGGCTGAAGACCGCGTCTGCGCATTCAGCGAATGCGCACCCACCAGGCCTATCGCCGGCGCCAACAGAACGAATGGTATCCACGACTTCCAACACCGAATCATGATCTTCTCCAGATTGCGGTCAGGGCGTCATCCTGCGGCTATTTCTGTGCCTGCCGGCGGCCCCACGCTAGGACACGCCGGTTCGCGGTCGCCTTAGGCCCCGCCTTACTATTCCACGATCTCTTGAAATAAGTTCCCGAAGTACAGCCCAGACACTCGCCCCAGAATCACCCTTCCCATTATTGGACTCCCAACCCCATGAGTCGGTTTCCGCAATGTAAGAACACCTTCCCGCGAGAAAAGTTGCCCGCTTCGTGGCTCAAGTGCAGATAAGCCTGCCGAAACGCTCGTTTTGACTGTCATCGTCCTGCCAAGCAAGCCATAAATTCAGAGGCACGATCACCGACGCAGTCAAGAGAACGACGTATCCCCAAACCCTGGCGAAGACCCACATCCATCGATCAAGCCTTGCCTCTGCATTCGCCGTCGCTCTCATTGTTCCTTCCGCAACATCAGACACAGACCCTGAAAGACTGCTGGATAGCAAGGTGGCGCTGCATAGCCAATTCGCCAACCAAAATTCGAGAGCAAATGGAGGCCGCAAAACAAAAGGGGTTCGATCTCTTCAGCGTTCCGTCGATTCGTGTCGCATCCGCCTTATCAATTCCGCAAAGGCTTACCTGTCTTCAACCGCCGCATAGCCAATTCACCAACCAAGATTCGGAGAGCAAATGGAGGCCGCAGAACAAAAGCGGTTCGATCTCTTCAGCGTTCCGTCGATTCGTGCGGCATCCGCCCAATCAATTGCGCAACGGCTTCCCCGTCTTGAGTGTATGCGCGATGCGCTCCTGCGTTTTCCGTTCGCCGCACAGGCTGACGAAGGCCTCGCGCTCCAGGTCCAGAACGTATTGTTCCGATACGATTTGCGGGGCGGTGATGCCGCCGCCCGCCAGTATATACGCCAGCTTGCGCGCAACCACCGCGTCATGCTCGCTCGCGTATTCGCCGCGAACCATCATGTGAATCGCGAGTTTCGCCGCCGCCAGAAACTCCTCGCCCAGAACGCGAATCTCCGCAGGCGCCGGCGGATGGTATCCCGCTCGGACCATGGCGAGCGCCGTCTCCTTCGCGTCCGCCACCTGCCGGTCGCGATTCATCGCGATCAGGTCTGAACGCCGCAGAAAGTCGAGCGACCGCGCTTCCTCGCCGCTGGTCGACACCTTCGCCATCGCGATCGTCTCAAATACCGGCTTCAGCGTGTGGAACAGGTCGAGGTCCTCGCCGCCCGCCGCGTGTTCGTTCGCGCGGATCAGCATTTCTTTGGTCCCCCCGCCTCCGGGTATCAATCCCACTCCTGCCTCGACCAAGCCCATGTACGTTTCCGCTGCGGCGTGGATTCGCGCGCCGTGCAGGCTGATCTCGCATCCGCCGCCCAGCGCCATGCCTTGCGGCGCCACCACCACCGGCCCCGGCGCATACTTGATGGCCATATTGCAGCGTTGGAATTGCCGCACCGCCAGGTGGATGTCTTCC
Source organism: Candidatus Acidiferrales bacterium (assembly GCA_035307985.1). Taxonomy (GTDB): domain Bacteria; phylum Acidobacteriota; class Terriglobia; order Acidiferrales; family UBA7541; genus Palsa-295. Next base: position 37,026 of record DATGHM010000019.1, on the reverse strand, counting down.
CATTCGCCTTCCTGCGCGCCGATCAGCAGCAGCATCAGGTTCGCGCCCACGGAAAAATTGGGCGCCTGGTTCGCGATCACCATCGCGTCGAATTGCGCGCCCAGCCGGCCGACGCCCGCATGAATCATCGCGACGATGTCCGCCCCGATCGCGTTCATCTTCGAGTGGAACTCGCAGCACAAAACGCCGTCGCCCAGATCGATCAGGCTCGCGCCCGCATTTTCCTGCACCACGCCCGTCCGCTCTTTCAGAGCCTTCAGGACGATGATTCCCGCCGGTTCTTCGACCGGCTTCAGCGCGTCGCTCCCGAGATCGAAGTAGCCCGTCCGGCCCTTTTCGCTTTCGTAGAAGGATTTCTTGGGCGACGCGAGCGCGTTTTCCACGATCGGTGGAATGGCCTTGCCTTCCCGCTCGAGCGCCTTCGTCATACGCTCGACGCCGATCGCGTCCCACACCTCGAACGGCCCCAGTTCCCACGCGAATCCCCAGCGCATCGCGCGATCCACGTCCACAATCGAATCCGCGATTTCAGGAACGCGCCGCGCCGCGTACAAACACGTTTCGCTCAGCGTCGCCCACAGCAGTTGATTGGCTTTGTCGCCGGCCTTGCCCTCCAGCGCCGGCCCAACCAGCATGCGCAATCGCTGCCGCGTGTCTTCAACCGCTTTCCCCGCCTCGATCGACCCGAACTTCGCCTTCTGTCGCGGCCGGTACTCCATCGTGTGCCAGTCGACCGTGAGAATTTCCGATTCGCCGCCCCTCTTCACCCGCTTGTAGAATCCGCCGCCCGTCTTTTCGCCCAGCAGGCCGCGCTTGATCATTTCCTCGACGAGAGGCGGTAGGCGATACATCTCGCGCGATTCGTCGTCTGGAATGTTCTCGTAAATATTCCTCACCACGTGGACCAGCACGTCCAGACCCACAATGTCCGCCGTTCGAAACGTCGCCGACTTCGGCTGGCCGATGGCCGGCCCCGTGCACGCATCCACCTCCTCGATCGTCATGTCTAGCTCCTGCATCTGTCGCAGCACGTTGAGCACGGAAAATGTGCCGACACGATTCGCGATGAAGTTTGGCGTGTCTTTCGCCACCACCACGCCTTTGCCCAGCCGCAGGTCGCAAAACTCGCTCAGAAGATCGAGCGCCTCGGGCCGCGTCTTCGGCCCGGGAATCAGCTCGACCAGTTTCATGTAGCGCGGAGGGTTGAAAAAGTGCGTCCCGGCCCAATGTTCCTGAAAATCCGCCGAACGACCCTCCGCAATCAGGCGAATCGGCAGGCCCGACGTATTCGTTGTCACGATCGTGCCCGGCTTGCGCACCGTCTCGACTCGTTCGAAAAGCCTTCCCTTGATTTCCAGGTTTTCCGCGACCGCTTCGATGATCCAATCCACTTCGCCGCACCACGCGAGATTGTCTGCCAGGTTTCCAGGCGTGATCAGCCGGGCCGTTTCCGGGGTAAAGAGCGCCGCGGGCCGCGACTTTTTCGCCGCCTCGAGTCCCGCCACCACGATGCGATTCCGCACCGCAGCGCTTTCGAGACTCAGTCCCTTCCTCTTTTCTTCCGCGTTCAATTCAGGAGGAACGATGTCGAGCAGGTAGCAGGGAACGCCGGCGTTCGCCAGGTGCGCGGCGATGCGCGCGCCCATCGTTCCGGCTCCCAGTACGGCCACTCGATCGATTCGCTGCTTCACGGATTTTTGAGCCTCACGCTTTCTTCGCCGCGGCTCGGAGGCCCTTTCGATTTCCGGCAAATGATTGGTTCCGTGCCGGCGCGGGAACGGACATCGTTGCAAACCCAGCGCCGCGCGGTCAATCGGAAACGCTGCCGGGCGAGAAGTGCGCTAGAGTGTATTCAGGAACGGTGGGGACAACCTTGGGCGCTGTGTTCAAATGGATCGACAGTGCTGTGAAAGGCCTGCGTTCGTTCGCCTACGCCGGCGAAGAGAACCGCCCTCTCATCGGCCTCGCGCTCGGAGGAGGCTTCGCGCGCGGCATCGCTCACGTCGGCGTTATTCGCGAACTCGAACTGAGCGGCATTCCCATCGATTGCATCGCCGGCACCAGCGTTGGCGCACTGATCGCGGCCGCCTACGCCAGCGGCAGCACCACCGAGGACATGGAACGCCAGGGTGCCGAGACCCGCTTCCGCGATTTCGGCCGCTGGACCATTTCCCGCATGGGCATGGCCTCCAATGAGCGCCTCGAGGATTTCCTCCGCAAGTTCACCCTCCTGCGCCATTTTGAGGAGATGAAAATCCCTCTTGGCATCGTCGCCACCAACCTGCTGGCCGGCGACTCCTCCTATTTCACGAAGGGCGAAATCGGTCCCGCCATTCGCGCCTCCTGCGCCTATCCCGGCCTCTTTCTGCCCATCGCGGATCACGATCGCGTGCTGGTCGACGGTTTCCTGACGGAGTCGGTACCCGCGGTGTGCGCCCGCCGGATGGGCGCGCAGGTGGTCATCTCCGTGAATCTTGAGCCCGGCGTGCTCAGCAACCCGCCTCGCAATACCATCGAAGTGATCAGCCGTTCGTTTTCCATCATGCAACAGACGGCGCACCAACCCTGGCGCGATGCAACCGACGTCCTGATCGAACCGGATGTTCACGATATTCTTTGGGATGAGTTCGTCAAGACGCCGCAGCTCGTCGCGGCCGGCATGGCCGCCACCAAAGCCGCCATCCCGCAAATTCGCGCCGCAATCGCGCGTCGACTGCGCGGAAACTACGATGGCAGCGCCTCCAGCCGAGCCCGCTCGCCCGTGAAGGCATGAATGCGGACGGCGCACCGGGAGACGGCGCCGTAATCGGCTGATTTTCCCCGGGGTTCTCACCGGAAGCCAAAATCCGAATTTCTCGGTTCTTGTTGAAAGTGCGCTGTGGCATTCAAAAGGTTGAGACTCGGCGCTAGTTGGAACGTTGCTAACCTCCGCTCGACTCCCGCGTCGAATCCTGTGTGAGGAACCGGGCCCTTCGCGACGGCCGCTGCAACGCCCCAGTCGTCGCGGGGACGGCCCGGTTCTTCCTTGAGTTCTCAGTCGCAGATGCTGCCCAAACTGCCCGCCCCGTGCGATTTGTAGGTTTTCTCCGCGATGGTCGCCTTTTCTCTACGTCTCTGTGCCTCTGTGGCTAACCGAGCCATTCAGCTCGCCTTCCGAATCTCGACCTTCACTGGCTTCCCATTCCCCTTCCCGCGTTTCGTGAGCCATTCGCTTATCGCCTGTGCCAGCCGAGCCGGTTCGACGCGCAGTCCCGCCTCAAGCCGCCCTTCGCCCGTCGGAAGCGTGTCGTCGAATTCCGCCGAGCCCGTAAAATTCCGCATGCAAAAGCTGTCCAGCCAATCGAGCGGCGCCGCTCGCCGCTCGCCTTCAATCACAATATCGACCTGCAATTTCCTCGCGTACACGTTCGGCTCTTCCCCGCCGGACCACGCCGGCCAATCTGACCGCTCATTCCTATTTCCCAGTTTCTGCTTTCTATCGTTTTGAATTTCGATTTTCGGCCTTAGTGCTGCAGCGGCTTCACCTCGATCCTCTTGAAAAACACCGTGTCTGCGTTGGAATGGTTCTGTAGCCCGATATAGCCCGCATTGGGACGCGGCCCGCGATCCGGCTCGTAGCTCTTCTCCTTCTTCGGGACGGGCTGGCCTTCCGTGTAGTCCGTCACCCCAACTCCGTTCAACGTCACGGTTGTGCGCGGCCCCGCGATCGTGATGTCCATCGTGTTCCACTTGCCTGTTTCCCCGGGGCGCGACATCGCCTTCGTCAACGAGTACAGCACACCCGTAACATGGTACGGGTCCGCCGAATCATCGATCTGCACTTCGTAGCCCTTGTTCACCGGCATCCATTCTTCCGTCGGCTTTTCCGGAATGCGGATGAACACGCCGGAGTTGTCGGTCTTCTTTTGCGTCTTGTACACCACGCGGATCGTGCAATCCCCGAATTTCCGCGGCGTATACCACAGCAGGCCCATCCCGCCCACGCTCTTGAGCAACCCGTTTTCAACGACGAATTTCCCCGGCCCCACGTGCTTCCAGCCCGTAAAATCCTTGCCGTTCCACAGCTCCTTCCATCCCGCATCCTGACCCCGCGCGCACACCCCGGCCATCGCGACCATCCCAAGCAGAACCATTCCGATTACCGTCACACGCTTCCGGCTCATCGTTCGCTCCTTCTCTGAACGAGCTTCTTTTTTAGGGAACTTCTGCCTCGCGCGAACAGTATCTCCATTTGCAGGCCGCGCTCAAGCACTACGTGGATACCGTTTCCTTGATTCTGTTGCGTAGGCTGTCCGCAAATGGACATCTCCTCGATCGAATTCGAACAGTCGGACTCGCGCGAATCCCAATTCCGAATCATAAGTCCTTTATCGCTACAGCTTGTAACGGTGAAGCCTTGGTGCAAGAATTGCCTTTCCTTGTTTCTCTTTCTTCGTCCAAGCATCGGGGCGATGCGGTCGAACTCAACCTGCGGCAGCAGTTTCTAGAAGACGAGGTGCAATGTGAACAATCTCTTGCGGGACCTCCGCTTCGGCTTCCGGCTGCTGCTGAAGAATCCCGGATTCGCCTCCGTCGCTGTTCTCGCGCTTGCCCTTGGCATCGCCGCGAATACCGCCATCTTCAGCGTCGTCTACGCCACGCTGCTTGCGCCTCTGCCCTACCCTCATCCCGAGCAGTTGGTGATGGTCTGGTCGAAGATCCAGGGCAATCGCAACGTCACCGCCGCCGGTAATTTCCTCGACTGGCAGCGCGAGAGCACCGCTTTCCAGCACTTGTGCGCCTGGAGCGGCATGAGCATCAATCTCGCGACCTCGAACCGCCCCGAGCAGGTGCGCGCGCAGACTGCCACGCCCGGCTTCCTCTCCATGATCGGGTACCGCTTTCTCCTTGGCCGCGATTTCCTGCCCGACGAAGGCCAGGTCGGGAAGGACCACGAAGCCGTCCTGACGAACAAGCTGTGGAAGAGCCGCTTCGGCGCGGACCGCGGCATCATCGGCCGGCAAGTTCAAATGAACGGCGAGCCGTACACAATTGTCGGCGTGCTCGCGCCCGGTCCCGCTGACCGCGGGCAGAGCGATTTGAATGTCCCGCTGGCGTTCCAGCCCGACCAGATCAATCAGGACTTTCATTGGCTGCTCGTTATGGGCCGCCTCAAGCCCGGCGTAACCCTCGCGCAAGCGAACGCCGATATGGACGCGGTCACGCGCCACCTCGCCGAGGTCTATCCCAGATCGGACAAAGGCTGGGGCGCAAGCGTCGAGCCGCTCAAGAACGATTTTCTCGACCGCGACGTCATCCGCGGTCTCTGGCTGCTCATGGGCGCCGTCGGTTTCGTCCTTCTCATCGCCTGCGCGAACGTCGCGAATCTTCTGCTCGCGCGCGCCACCACGCGCCAGAAGGAAGTCGCCGTGCGAGCCTCCCTCGGCGCCTCGCGCCAACGGCTGTTTGGCCAGTTTCTGGCGGAAAGTGTTGCGCTGGCTGCCGCCGGATGCGTGGTCGGCATCGGCCTGGCTTGGCTGCTGCTGAAAGTCATCATCGCGATGATGCCGCCCTTCACCCTTCCGACCGAAGCAGACATCCGCTTGAACGTTCCCGTCTTGCTCTTCACTGTCGCCGCAAGTTTGCTCGCTGGCGTCCTGTTCGGTTGCGCCCCGGCCTGGCAGGCGGCGCGCATGAACCTGAACGAGGTCTTGAAAGAGGGCGGCCGCTCCGCGCTCAGTGCCGGCCGCCACGGTTTGCGCCGCACCCTCGTCGTCGCCGAATTCGCGCTGGCGCTCAGTTTGCTCGCCGGAGGCGGCCTCGCCATTCACAGCTTGTGGAACGTGGCTCACGTCGATCTCGGCTTCCGCAGCGATCATCTGCTCACGTTCTCTCTGCCGGTGCCGAGCGGCCGCCTCACCGACCCCAAGCAAATCACCGCCTTCTATCGCCAGCTTCTCGAAAGAGTCCAGGCCCTCCCGGGTGTTTCGTCGGTCTCCGCGTCCGAGGGTATGCCGCTCCAGGGCGTGAACTTCGGCATGCCGTTCGTCATCGAAGGAAAGCCCGTGAATGATCCCTCGCAGCGTCCCGGCGCCGGCTTCAACATGGTGACGCCGGATTATTACCGCACGTTCGGCATCCGTATCGACCGCGGACGCCCGTTGAACGAGCAGGACATCGCAGGCAGTGTTCCGGTCGCCGTCGTCAACGAAGAGTTCGCGAAAAAATTCTTTCCCGCCGGGGACGCGCTCTCGCACCGCATTCAAGTCGAGCAGCTCATCCCCGGCGTCACGAACCTAGGTCCCTACATCTCGTGGCAAATCGTGGGCGTCTATCACAACGTTCGCAACGGCGGCCCGAAAAACGATTTCCCCGAAATCGATGTGCCGTTCTGGCAGAGTCCCTGGCCGCAAGCCGCCATCGCAGTGCGCGCCGCAGGCGATCCCGCCGCCCTCAGCAAAGGCATCGCCGACATCGTTCAGTCGCTCGACCCGAACTTGCCCCTCGCCGACGTCAAGACCATGGATCAAATCATGGATGAATCCATGGCCGGCGACCGCTTTACTGCATTTCTCTTTGGAGGCTTTGCGGGAATCGCGCTGCTGCTCGCGGCGCTCGGAATCTACGGCGTCATGTCCTTCGCCGTGGCCCAGCGAACTCACGAGATTGGGTTGCGCATGGCTTTGGGCGCGAGCGCTGGCCGCGTCGTGGGTCTGATCCTGCGCGAAGGAATGATCCTGGCGCTGATTGGGCTTGCGCTGGGCCTCGGCGGTTCTTACCTTGTCGGACGAGCCATGCACTCCCTCTTCTATGACGTCGGCACCATGGACGTCGCGGCGTTCAGTTCTGTCGCCGCTCTGTTGATGTTTTCCGCGCTCCTGGCCTGCTACGTTCCAGCGCATCGAGCCGCTCGCGTCGATCCCATGCAAGCCCTGCGCGAGGAATAGGATCCATCTCGTCAACGGAGTTTAGGACGTTTCAGCAATCGCCTTCAGGAGCCCGGAGCTTAGCTCCGGTAAACAAGCACGGCGAACATCGTGCTTTCGCTGAAAAACGCCTTGTCTTCAGGAGGCGGGGTTTTAACCGCGCCGTAAGTGGGCGTTTTGTGTCAGGGGTTTTAACCCCTGAAGCTGCCGTTCGACTTTTTCAGCGTTCTGTTAGCTCCGACGAACAATCTCGGCTTCAGGAGGCCGGAGCTTTAGCTCCGGCGAAACAATCACGCCATCTTGCAATTCCCGCCTTTGTGCCATAAACTTTTTTTTGTAAACGTATTCTGGCCTGCTAATGTAACCCCCGTCCGGTGGGTGAGCCGGGCAAAGCGCCTTTGTAGATTCCGGGAGGTTTGGTGTCGACGCCGCTCGAAAAGTGGGTTGAGGAATCCGCGCAACTGACGAAGCCCGGCAAAATCCACTGGTGCGACGGCTCCGACGCTGAGAACGCCCGCCTCACCGAGGAAATGCTTCGCAACGGGTCCTACATCGCCCTCAACGAAACCACATATCCCCGCTGCTACCTTCATCGCAGCAATCCGAACGACGTAGCCCGCACCGAAAACGTCACCTTCATCTGCTCGCGCGCGAAAGACGACGCCGGCCCCACCAACAACTGGATGTCTCCCGAAGACGCCAAGGCCAAAGTCCGCCCGCTCTTCGACGGCGCCATGAAGGGCCGCACGATGTACGTCGTGCCCTACATTCTCGGCCCGGCCGCTTCGCCCTACAGCAAGATCGGCGTCGAGATCACCGACAGCCCGTACGTTGTAGCCAGCATGCGCATCATGTCGCGCATGGGCAAGATCGCGCTCGACCGTCTCGGCAAGTCCGCCGATTTCGTTCCCGGCCTGCATTCCCTCGGCGACCTCGATCCCGGCCGCCGCTTCATCCTCCATTTTCCCGAGGAAAATCTGATCTGGAGCGTGGGCTCGGGCTATGGCGGCAACGCGCTGCTGGGCAAAAAGTGTTTCGCGCTGCGCATCGCCAGTTCCATGGCGCGCCGCGAAGGCTGGATGGCCGAGCACATGCTCATCCTCGGCCTCGAAGATCCCTCGGGCAAAGTCACCTACATGGCCGCCGCGTTTCCCAGCGCCTGCGGCAAGACGAATCTCGCCATGATGGTTTCCGCCCTTGCCGATCGGGGTTACCGCGTCTTCACCGTTGGCGACGACATCGCCTGGATGCACGTCGCCGGCGACGGCACGCTCCGCGCCGTGAATCCGGAAGCCGGATTTTTCGGCGTCGCTCCCGGCACCAACGCCACTACGAATCCCAACGTCCGCGCCGCGCTCCATCACGATTCCATCTTCACCAACACCGCCATGACGGCTGAGCGCGAGCCCTGGTGGGAAGGCATCAACGGCCCGCCGCACGATGGCCTGATCAACTGGAAGGGCGAGCGCTGGACCCCCGATTCGGGTCCCGCCGCGCATCCCAACGCGCGCTACACCGTCCGCGCATCCCACTCTCCATCCATTTCCCCGCACTGGGACGATCCGGCCGGCGTTCCCATCTCCGCGATTATTTTCGGAGGACGCCGTGGAAGGCTTGCGCCTCTCGTTTACCAGTCGCGCGACTGGCAGCACGGAGTTTTCGTCGGGGCCACCATGGCTTCGGAAACCACCGCCGCGGCCACCGGCACGGTCGGCGTCACGCGGCGCGACCCCATGGCCATGCTCCCGTTCTGCGGCTACAACATGGCCGACTATTTCGCGCACTGGCTCGAGATGGGTCCGAAAATCAAGCGCCAGCCGAAAATTTTTCACGTGAACTGGTTCCGCAAAGGCGCGAACGGCAAATATCTCTGGCCCGGCTACGGCGAAAATGTGCGCGTCCTTAAATGGATCCTTGACCGCATCGAAGGCCGCGCCGGCGCCGCCGAAACGCCTATCGGCTTCGTTCCCACTCCCGAATCGCTCACGCTCGACGGCCTGCCGATTGGGCGCGACGCCCTCGACGAGCTCCTTCGCGTCGATCCCGCCGATTGGGTCGAGGAAACCCGCGCCACCGGCGAATTCCTCGCCAAGTTCGGCAACCGCTTGCCATCAGCGATTCGCGCCGAGCACGATTCGCTTTCGTCTCGCCTGCAACGCTCCTCCATGGCAGTGAAATAGTCCGCCGTCCTACGCTTCCTCTGGGTAGGGGCACAGCATGCTGTGCCCGCCGGCTCTGAATTACCCCCAGGTGCCGAGTGTAGGGGCGCCGTCAAACGCGGTTTAAAGGTTTAAATGTAGCGCCGGGGTCTTCAGCCCGGCAGCCGTTCGCATTCGGTGGAAGCGCGGGGCTTTTTAGCCCCGCGAAAAAGCCGCCGCCCGCAGCTGAAGCCTCGCCGTCAAGTAGGGGTTCCAAGGTTTAAACGTAGCGCCGGGCTTCAGCCCGGCACCGTCTTCTTAGTTCTTAGCGCCCGCCGCCCGCCTCCAACGCACCGCCGCCCCTGAAACCGCCGCCCACGATTCGCTTTCATCGCGATTGCACTCCTCAGCGGCATTGAAGTAGTCCGCCGTCCTATGCCTTCCTCTGGGTAGGGGCACAGCACGCTGTGCCCGCCGGCTCTGAATTGCCCCCAGGTGCCGAGTGCAGGGGCGCCGTCAAACGCGGTTTAAAGGTTTAGATGTAGCGCCGGGGGCTTCAGCCCGGCAGCCGTTCGCATTCCGTGGAAGCGCGGCGCTTTTTAGCCCGGCGAAAAAGCCGCCGCCCGCAGCTGAAGCCTCGCCGTCAAGTAGGGGTTTAAAGGTTTAAACGTAGCGCCGGGCTTCAGCCCGGCAGCCGTTCGCATGGGGTGGAAGCGCGGGGCTTTAGCCCCGCGAAAGACCTGTAGCGCTGGGGGGTAGCCGCGATGCTTGCTGAGGTGTTTGCGGTAGCTTGTTACTTACGACCGCGAGGTTTTTGAACTCGTGCAGCACGAACGGCAGCTCGAAGAGACTCCACACTTTCCTCAAGTTCCTTGATCTGATGCCGCGCTTTCACCAGTTCCTCCTCGCTTCGACCCGAAAGCGCCAAAGCCTTCACTGCTTCAACGATGACCCTCTCAGCGTGCGCCGATGGTCGCGCAGCTTTGAACTCTTCCCGGAACGCCTTAACGCTAATATCTCGCCTCTTGGCCTCTTTGTGCAGCTCCTCGTCGAGCTGCCTTTCGAGCAGTCCTCTTCTCGCCCACGGGAGATCGATATTGTCCGAACCACGGATAACCCGCAGCGCAAGACGCTCCGTATCTTGGAGGTGCGCGGTTTCGCCGAAGTCGAAGAGAGCGCCACGAAGGGCACCCGGTCCCAACTGTGCGTCGGGAATCATCGACAGCAAGTACGATAGGGTGCCCAATGTCAATATCGTGCGGGGCCCCAGCTTCTGGCGGAAGCGGTTGTGCACCCGACGGAGGCGCGCCGACGATGATAGCAGCACGATTGTAGCGTCATTCCCAGCTTGCCTGTACGTTTCGTTCCCGGCTGCAATACTGGCGAGCAACTTCGCGTCTGTGGAAGCCTTGCCAACATCCGCTCGATCTAGCTCTTGGACCGTTACCCCCTGTTGCTCCGCGCGTAACCCAAAAAGAAAATCCGAAATTTCGTCCTCAAGCTGAGGGTCCACTCTGTCCGGCAAAAGCTCGCCACCGAGCTCCGACTGGAGCAACGGCAAGAGATTCGAATAGTCGTTGGGTGACCGCCCGCGATACTGCCCTATATACATCCGCCACTTGTCGCGATTTTTCGGGTCCTTCGAACAATGAAAGTGGAAAACGCGAGCAAAAGCATTTTCCACGTACCGCCGCAGTTCCTCCCTTTGGAGTTTCCCCAGCAAGAATTCTGTCTCAGCGAACTCGGATTCGGCGATCCAGGCGTGGTGTGCCACCTCCTGAAGCACGGGTCTCGACAGGAGTATTTTCCCCCCCGCCCTCCGCCAGCGAGCGATGAGCGACCGCGTGCCGAGGTAATCGGGCTCGCTCTCGCAGAGCAAGGTCAGAATTACGTGCGAGTCCAGAACGACGTGATGCCGCTGCACCACCCGCCGTAGCTCCTCGGCGGAGCTCGACTCAAGCCCAAGCGCACACAAGGACACGAATCGCTCACAGACCCGCGCCAGCCACTCGAACGCAGGCCCCGACCTCTCGGTAAAAACGTCGAGGACCGCCTGCCCGAGCATTTCTCCAAGCTCGACGCCGCTAGCTATCGCCCGAATCCGCTGCGCACCTCTTGACAGCAGACCATGAAGGGCGCTGCAACCGTCCGGCCCCTCGGCGGTCGGATCTAGGAGACTGTTCACGGCCCTAATCGTGTCCAGCCCATTTGAATGAAACAGCTCACTCAGGAAATCGAGCAGGGTGGACCAGATGATCTCGTATTGCTGATCGGTCAATCGCGTCCCGATCAGCTGCTCCAATCGCTGACGAATGACAGTTCGCCCCGCGAGCAACTCTCGGGCGGCCTCTGGAGCCAGCTCGTCCAACTTCTTGTCACCATCCGGTGTTACTTTCCATTGGCCTGCCTCAAGAAGCACTAGTCCGTCGCCCTGTAGGCCGCGGAGCACAGTGGAAACACGGTCCAGATTAAGATTTCGTGGCAGGCGCAGATCAGTGGAAATCTGGGCGGCAACGCCGGAAGTAGTCGCGCCTCGGAGAAGTTTGCAGCTCTGTAGAACGATCAGCTGCGACAGGCGCTCGCGAAGTGCGGCCGCGTCGCTTGAGCCGAAAGCGATTACCGCGAGACGCAGTCCCTTGCAATCCGAGGAGTCGACGGGCGCCTCCAAAGCGGAAACGGCAGCTTCTATCATTCGGATTTCTGCATGGTAGAACTTAGCGAAAATATCCGGATACTTGCCCGCAAGATTCGAGAGCTGTATTGATCCAATGACCAGCGTGCTGCACGTCGCCGACAAGTGTCGTTTTACCTCTAGCGAGAGTTCATCTGTCGCATCCTCCGTGAGCCTTTGGGAGCAACAGTAAATGAGACGGTCGGGGTCCGACGTAGCCGTAACCCTTTCAAGATCCGAATGGAATTTCGGCTGGAGCTCCTTGGTCAACGTGGCGCAAAGCACGACGGCGTGGGTGCCTCGGCTCCGAGCGGTACTCCTGCCGTCGCGCCCGCGGTCGTGCGTTAGCGACGTCGGCAGAATCGGCGCGCCCTCTACGCTGCTGAACAACTCCGTGCAGAAATCCTCGAACCGTACAGGGTTCGTGTCGGACTCGATGATCGTGCCAGCAAGACCGGGAACCATTAGGACTCCGGGCACACGGGATGGCGGATTATAGCTTCCCCGACCCTCAACAGCAACTTTTGGCATATCGACGTCGAAAAGCTGTCTTTTTGTAGGACACTCGCTCGGTTGTAGTACTACTGCATGGATTTTGAATCCACCAATTTAGTTAATTCTCGTGCTAACGCGCGCCGTTTTTATACGCCCTGAAACCGCCGACCTGACGACCAGCGTCCTGCGAATGAGCCCTTGAAATGGTCGCACCGTCCACAGTGACTTTCGTCCAGAGACAAATGTCTCTATCGCCCTAGGTATTTTCGTAATCTCGCGCCCCGCGCCCATTCCGTGCTAGCGTTGCTCGTTTCTATGCGCGCTGAAACCGACAACGCGAAGCAGACGGACGAGCAGACGCGGAGCACGCCGGCCGCGAGCGACGGATGCGAGATTAATCGATACACGTGTCGAACAAAAAATGCCGTAAATCCAACGCCCTCAACAAAACTGGCAAAATTGATCGATACACTTTCGAGCATCCGGCAGGATGTTCGTCCCGAGCGGAGCAGGGTCGGGGCGGGGATCGTCATCCCGCGCAACTTCTCGATACACGTGTTGAGAAAAAAATGAGCTTAACTCCAACCAAGTCAGTCACATGACAAAAAACTTCTCGATACACTTTCCAGGGGTTTCACGCAAGGAGGCTTATCGATAGCCTGATCACAATTCGGAAAAAGCGCACAGCCGAGGCGGCTGTGCCACGCAAATCACGAGTCCAGGGTCACGAATCACGGATGCTCGCCACTCGCCGCTAGCCACTGCCTCAGAGGATGGATTGGATGTCGGGGTCGATGGTAACGTGGGTTTGGGGGAAGCCGTCGATGGCGTAGCTTTCGCCGTCGGCCTGGCGGAAATGGAAGAAGCGGCCGATGTGGTAGTCCTCGTCGAAGGCGCTGAAGACGTCTTCCACTTCCTCGCGCGAGAATCCGAGTGCCGAGATGGCAACTTCTTGGTCGTAGCCGCCGCTGGCCGCCAGATATTTCTCCAGCACTTCCTGGAGTTGCACCGTCATCGGTCGCATCCAGGCAAAAGGGCGGCAACTGAAAGAACCACAATGCGCGGCAGAGAACTAAGAGCGATCCTTCGACTGCGTCCCACGTCCGCGTTGCGCGCGGGAAATGCGAAAGGCGCGTGACTTCGCTCAGGATGACGGATAGCGCCGTGAGAACCGGATTGCCGGAGAGCCGATCGCTTAGATCCAGACATAGGCGCCCGCTTCCCCGTACGGAAGATTCATGTAGAAAACATTCGCTTCCGGAATTCCGGCAAACGCGCGGCACAGTGTCTGCGCGCCGTGCGCGGCGCAAAACCATTCGCCGGGCGCTTCGCCGATTCGTTGCGTCTCATCCAGGCCGGCCACCTGCTCGCGCGAGAGCCACAGCCATGTTGCGCTTCGATCGCAGACCGAGCACGTCTCGCCGCGCTGCCGCAAGCGACGCTCGATGGCGCGCGCAACTTCCGGCTGCAGCCCGGCCCGCTCGAAATCCGGAGCGCCAACGAAAAAATATTGCGAGAAGACTTCGGGGTCCGGCTCGAACGCCACCACGTTTCCCGGGTACGCCGCAAATTCGCCTTCCACGGTCCCGACGAAGCAGTCCCGGCAGAGCGAGACTTCCGGGCGCAATGAGTCGCGCGTCGGCGAGCGTTTCCCTCGCACATACAACGTGTCCGGGACCAGCGTGGCGACCCACAGCGCGTTGCGCTTCAGGTGAACGCACTCCGGCGGCCGGTCCTTCAGCCACGCAAGCAAACCGCGGCTGCCCGGCGAAAATTCGATGCCCGGATACGCGGCTTCGCAGGAAAGCTTTGCGGCGGTCATTCCGAGCGCGCCGTTTCGAGTGCGTTGTGCGATCGACAATTCTCTCTCCGGCTCCGGCTTCCTATTTGTATCCTAGCAGATTCGAAAAGGGAGCAGATTCGAAAGTCTCTCACTCCCGTCGGCCGGGCAAGCGGATTGTACAAACACCAGCGCTGCGACGTGCAAGCAGAATCGCAGCTTCCGTGACCGCGCGCCGTTCGGCTATGATGGATTGCGGCTCGCGTTTTATGCCGAGTTCACGCGCCAGACGTCGCAATTCGATACGCAATCACAGGAGGAATCCAGAATGGCCATTTCAGTTGGAGCGCCGGCTCCCGAATTCACGCTGAAGGATCAGAACCAGAAGGAAGTGAAGCTCTCCGATTACAAAGGGAAGAATGTTGTCCTCGTCTTCTACCCGCTGGACTGGAGTCCCGTTTGCACGAACGAGCACGCCTGCCTGGTCAACGACATGAGGCGATTCGAGCAACTGAACGCGCAGGTTCTGGGGATCAGCGTCGACAGCGCATGGTCGCACAAGGCGTTCGCGGAAAAAATGGGGATCCACTATCCGCTGCTTGCCGATTTTCAGCCGCGCGGGGCGGTTGGAGAAAAATTCGGAGTGTATCTCGCGGATAAGGGAATCACGGGGCGCGCGATCGGGATTATCGACAGCTCGGGAAAGGTGGCCTGGTTCAAGAATTACGATATTCCGACGGTGCCGGACATCAAGGAAGTGGCGGACGTGTTGGCAAAGGTGCATTAGAGCGCGGCCCGTCTAAAATGCTCGCGCCCGCGGCCCCGAGAAAGGCGCGAAAATTAGGCGGCTCATTTTCGGGGATTCGCGCGAGAGAGGGTGCGGCGCCAGCCCGCTTGGCTAGGGCTTTTTGGCAAACGTACGAATGTAGTCGACGACTTCCCAGCGCTCCGCATCGGTCAACTTGTTTTGGAATGCGGGCATGGGACGGTGGCCGTGCGTGATTTTCCAGAACAGCTCGCCATCGGTCACGCGGCTCATCTCGCGCGCGTCTGTAAAATCCGACGGCTCCGCAGAAAGCTGGCTGGCGCGGTCGCCGTTTCCGTCGCCATTTACGCCGTGGCAGCTTTTGCAGTGCTTCGAGTAGTTGAACATGCCATCGTCGATGGCCGACTCTGTAGCCGGAACCGGATTCTTCATTTTCCGCGCCGACGACGGGGCGCTCCATCCCGTCAGCGAATCGAACGCGACTATCAGCGCGATAACGAAAATAAGAGACAGCGCGACGACGATCAGAGTGCGCTTCTTGTTCGGTGGATGGGAATCCATGCTTTTCCGCGCGATCTCCTCAAATGCGCACGGAAAAATCTTCCCACGCCGGCGCCGAATTTTCAAATCGGTGGCGCGCCGGCAGCGCTGGCCCCGGAATGAAATCGGTAGTATCCTTCCTCTGCTTCTCTCGATGAAGGCACTCCCAGCGCGCGATTCGAAGAGAGAGGCCTGTTTTTCCGTCGCGCGATCCCACTGCGAATGCGCATCCTGAAAACAGTCCAGTCCTACTTTCCGTTCGAAGAACGCGGCGGCACCGTTTTCAAGGTGCGAGCTATCGCGCGCGGGCTCGCGCGGCGCGGCCACCGGGTGACGATCCTGACGGCCGATCTGGGAATCCGCGCCCACAATTCCAAGGGAGTGTTCGAGGCGTGCGAATGGGGCTGGCGATACGCGGAGCCCGGCGTGGAGACGATTTACGTTCCCACGCTGGCGCGTTATCGCGCCCTCACGGTGAACCGGCATGTGGTACGATTTTGCGGGGTATCCGTCGGCCGCTTCGACCTGGTTCACGTTTACGGTTTGTACGATTTGCTCGGCCCGGCAGCCGGCCAATTCTGCCGTCGCAACGGGATCCCCTACGTCGTCGAGCCCATGGGCATGTACCGTCCCATCGTCCGCAACATCGCGCTGAAGAAATTGCATCGCGGGCTGTTCGGCAAGCGCCTGGTGGCCGGGGCTCGATTCGTAATCGCCACGTCCGAGCAGGAACGTCGGGAGCTGGTGGAAGCAGGCGTGGACGCGAGCCGCATCGAAATTCGCCGGAACGGAATCGAGACTCCTGAAATTGCGCCCACACGCGGAGAATTCCGCGACCATTGGAACGTGCCCGCGGAAGCGAAACTGATTCTTTTTCTCGGCCGCGTTGTTTCCAAAAAGCGGCCCGATCTGCTGATTCAGGCTTTTGCAGGCTGGAGAGCGACGAGCCCGAACGGACGCGGCTCCATCCTCGCGATTGCGGGGCCTGCCGAAGAAGATCGTTACATCGCTTCCTTGAAATCGCTTGCGCAGTCGCTCGGCGTTTCGGAACAAGTCATTTTCCCCGGTCCGCTCTTCGCAGGGGAAAAATGGCAAGCGTATCGCGACGCGGACGTTTTCGTTCTGCCGTCGGAGAACGAGAATTTTGGAAACACCGCGGCGGAGTCGGCGGCCTGCGGCACGCCGGTGATCGTCACCGACCGTTGCGGCGTCGCGCTGTTTCTGGAGCGCGCCGGGCTGATCGTGCCGCTGGATCGAACTCAAATTGCGCGAGCGCTTGGCCGCATCCTGGATGACACGGAGTTCGCCGAGCAATGCCGCAGGGGCTGTGCGGAGGCGGCGCAGCAGCTTTCCTGGGACATGCCGCTCGACGAATGCGAGCGGCTGTATCAGCGGTGCCTTGCGGTTCCCGTGCGACAGCAGGTGGTTGCGTGAGCCCGGACATGCCGCGAATCGAAGCCATGAGCCGGATTTTCGAAAGAGCGACCGTTAGGCCGGGGCCAAACGTCCGGTGACCAAAGGACAGGCCAGCGGAGAGCAATCATCGGGCGCTCGGGCTGGCACGGCCACTCTTCGTCCGGCCTCGCCGTCCAACCCGGATCGCCTGCCAGATGAACGCACTGCCGCACGAGATCACCGCTTGTTCCGGCTGACGCTGGTTCTGGTGAATTGGCTTTCATTGATCGCTATGGGAGTGGCCGCCTGGACGGCGCTATGGGCATACTCGACGCACCGCTACGTGGATGCATTTTCGGACGCGATCGTGCCGGTGTCCGGTTCTCCCGAACAGAAGATTCAGGCCATTCTCGACTGGATGGCGCATCCGCCCGCTCGCTTTTCGGGGGGTATCGTCGGGACGCCGGACGATCGCGATCCGCTCGACACGCTGAACTATAAATCTCTGCTGGAAGTCTGCGGGACCGCGACGAATGCGTTCATTAACCTCGCCGACACGAGCGATCTGCGCACCCGGCGGCTCTTGCTGCTGGATACGAATCACAGCACCAAGCATGTGGACGCCGAAGTATTCGTGAACGGCCGGTGGATTGTGGTGGACCCGGCATTCCGTGTCATCCTCCGCGGTGCGGATGGCCAGACACTCACACGAAGGGAACTCGCCGATCCCGCTGTCTTTGCCGCCGCTACCCGAAACATCCCGCATTACGATCCGAGCTACAGCTTTGAGCGCACGGTGCATATCCGTCTCGCGGGGCTGAGGTTTGTCGGAACCCTGGCTGGAAAAACGCTCAACTTCATGGCGCCCGGGTGGGAAGACTCCGCTGCGATCAGTCTGGTGATGGAGCGCAGAGAACTGGCGGGCATGATCGCGGCGATTTTGGGCGTGCTCTGCCTGATCGTGGTGCGCTTTTCGCTTCGATGGTACGGAAGGAAGCGTCTGCACATCGATTTGATTCCCGTGCCTATGCGGCTTCAGCGCGCGTACCGGGCGTTCGTCGATCCGGCGAGTTAAGATTATGTGCGGAATCTGCGGCATTATCGGGATCGAATCCAAGGAAGCCGGCGAAGGCATTCTCCGCGCGATGCTGGGATCGATCGTCCATCGCGGGCCGGACGAGGAAGGGATTCTGGTCGCGCCGCGAGCCGCGGTTGGCGCGCGGCGCCTGAGCATTATCGATCTTCCCGGCGGAAGCCAGCCCGTGTGGAACGAGGCTGGCACAGTGGCCGTGGTGTTCAACGGCGAAATCTACAATTTCCGCGCCTTGCGAAGCGAACTGGAGGATCTCGGCCACCGCTTTCGTACGCGTTCCGATACGGAAGCGATCGTTCACGCCTACGAAGCCTGGGGAGACGGCTGCGTTCGGCGCTTGCAGGGCATGTTTGCGTTTGCGGTGGTGGAATTGCCAGACGGGCGCAACGGACGCGCGGCAAAAGTCTTTCTTGCTCGGGACCGTTTCGGAATCAAGCCGCTCTACTATGCTCTTGCGAACGGCAATTTCTGTTTTGCGTCGGAGGTGAAGGCGCTGGTTTCAAGCGCCCTCATCGAGCCGGCGCTTTCGAGGGATGCGGTCGCATCCTATCTCCTGTTTGGCTCCGTGGCGGAGCCGTCCAGCATTCTCGATGGCGTACTCTCCCTGCCACCGGGCCATTCTCTGTCGGTGAGTCCAGACGAGCCCGCGCGCGCAGTTGAACCGAAACCGTACTGGGATGCGGAAGACGTCCCTGAGTTCACGCCGCAGGGCAACAGCAGTCCGTCGAAATGCGTTCGTGGCCTCCTGGAGAAGGCCGTCGAGACGCACCTGGTGGCGGACGTTCCCGTGGGCGTATTCCTAAGCAGCGGCATCGATTCGACGACGATCGCCGCGCTCGCCAGCCGCATCCAGACCGGCATCCACACGTTCACCGTTGCGTTCCCCGAAACCGAATTCAACGAGGCCGCGATCGCGCGCCGGACCGCAAAGGCGCTCGGGACGAATCACCGCGAAGTGTCGATTTCCGGCGACGAACTGCTGTCGCGCCTCGAACAGGCAATCGCCGCCTTCGATCAGCCGACGGCCGACGGTGTGAACACGTATTTTGTTTCCTGGGCCGCGAGGCAAGCCGGACTGAAGGTCGCCCTCTCAGGCCTCGGCAGCGACGAACTCTTCGGCGGCTACCCGAGCTTTCGATCGACGCGGCAGATGGCGCGCCTCTCAAGCGGCGCTCGCATTCTGCCGAAGCGACTGCGGTCGTTCGCCGCCGCCCGAATTGCTAATTCGAAGCTTTCCCGCGGTTCCGCGGACGTCCTGCGCAAAGCGTCAGCCGGCATCCTCGAGCCGGACCTTCTGCCACATCCTTATTTCTTCACGCGCTTGCTGTTCACACCGCAAGCGGTTGCCTCCGCGCTGCGGAGCGACGCTTTCTGCCGGGAGTCGGCGCGATGGTCGCGTTGGCTGGCGTCCGCGGCTCGGCAAACGCGCTCGATGGATTCGTTCACGGCCGTTTCCTGGCTCGAGCTGCGGTCGTATCTGCTGAACACGCTCCTCCGCGACACAGACGTGATGAGCATGTGTCACTCGCTTGAAGTCCGTGTGCCTTTCCTGGACGCGCCACTCGTGGAATTCGTGCTCTCTCTTCCCGAATCGGCGAAGTATGAGCCGAAGCGGCCAAAATCGTTGCTGATCGAAGCCGTCGGGGATTTGCTGCCCGCGGAAATCGTCGCGCAGAAGAAGCGCACGTTCACGTTTCCGTGGAACGTGTGGCTGCGCGGCAAACTGGGCGAGCGCGTCTCGGCCAGTTTCGACGACTGGTCACCGGCCCTGGAGCGCCACGTCGATTCCCGTTTCGCGCGGGCGGTTTGGGCCGATTTTCGCGAAGGCCGAACGACGTGGTCACGCCCGTGGAGCCTGTTCGTCCTGAATGAATGGACGAAACGAAACGTCCGCGCGCATTCTCCTGTCGCCGGCGAGCGCCGTGGCACGGCACCGGTTAGCGTCGCATGATCGAATCGCGGCATAATCGAATCGTGCGCGTCGCGAGGGTCGGAGCCCGATGATCATCCTTGGTATCAATGCCTATCACGCGAACGCATCCGCCGCGATCGCGGTCGACGGGCGCCTGATCGCCGCGGTCGAGGAAGAGCGGCTGAACCGCGTCAAGTACGCGGCTGGCTTGCCCGTCCGCGCGATCCAATGGTGCCTGGACGCTGCGGGCGCGAAGCTAACGGATGTCGATCGCATCGCCATCCCTCGCGATCCGTGGGCCCGCATCGACACGAAGCTTCGGTTTGCCGCACGCATGCCCCGCTTCGCCTTCGACCGTTTTCGTGTCATGCGCCGCTTTTCCGGGATTCGCGAAGATCTCGCGCAAGCGTTTGAGCTGGATCCGCAGAAAATCGGAGCGGTGTTTCATCGCATCGAGCACCACACGGCGCACATGGCCAGCGCGTTTTTCGTGTCGCCCTACGAGGAGGCGGCTATCCTGTCCGCCGACGGCCTGGGAGATTTCGCCAGCGCCATGTGGGCCCTCGGGCGCGGCCCGCAAATGCAAACTCTGGGCGAGGTCGCGTTCCCGCACTCGCTCGGCATGTTTTACACCGCCCTGACCCAATACCTCGGCTTCTGGAAATTTGGCGACGAATACAAAGTGATGGGCCTCGCCGCTTACGGCCAGTCCGAATTCCTCGACGAGTTCCGGCGCATCGTTCATGCGGATGCGAAGAACGCGTTTCGCCTGGGCCTGGAATATTTTTCGCATCAATCGGAAGGCCCCGAAATGACGTGGCGCGATGCGGACTGCACGCCCGTGCTCGGGCGGCTTTTTTCGCCGTATCTCGAAAAGCGCCTCGGCCCGGCTCGCAAGGACGGTGAGCCGCTCGGCCCGCGTCACTACAATCTCGCCGCGAGCATGCAAGCCGCGCTCGAAGAAGTTTTGGCTTCGATGTGGACTGATCTTTCGCGCAAAACGAAGCAGAAGGCGCTTTGCCTGGCGGGCGGCGTCGCGTTCAATTGCCTGGCAAACGGAAAGGTTTTCGATCGCTCGCCCTTTGAGCGCGTCTTTGTCCAGCCGGCCGCGGGCGATGCCGGACTCTCCGTCGGCGCAGCATTCGCGGTCTATCATCAAGAGCTGCACCATCCGCGCCAATTTGTGATGGAGCATGCTTACTGGGGCCCTGCATTCTCATCTTCCGACCTGCGCGCCGCGCTGGATCGCTCCGACATCTCCGCGGACCGCGCTGGCATCGCAGAATTGCAGGAACGGCCTCTTCTCGAGGCCACCGCTCGCGCCGTCGCCGACGGCAAAATTGTCGGCTGGTATCAGGGGGCGGCTGAATGGGGGCCGCGGGCGCTGGGGAATCGCAGCATTCTTGCCGATCCCCGCCGCGCCGAAATGAAGGCCGTGCTGAACCGCCGCATCAAGCATCGCGAGGCCTTCCGGCCCTTTGCTCCTTCGATTCTCGAGGAAGCGGTAGGCGAGTTCTTCGAGCAATCGCATCCTTCGCCCTTCATGACCTTTGCCTATCCGGTGCGCCACGAAAAGCGCTCCGTGATTCCCGCGCCGACCCATGTGGACGGCACCGCGCGCCTGCAAACCGTCAGCCGCGCCGCGAATCCTCTCTTCTGGAAGCTTCTGCGCGCGGTCGGCGATCTCACGGGCGTGCCCGTCGTGTTGAATACGTCCTTCAACGACAACGAGCCGATCGTCTGCCGTCCTGAAGAAGCGATTGATTGTTTTCGCCGCACGCAGATGGACGTCCTGGTCCTGGGAAATTATTTCCTCGAAAAGAAGTCGGCTGCCCTAAACGGCCAGACCGCCGACGAAGGCTTCGCGGGCCGCACCGCCTGAGGCATGCACATCCTGCTGCTGAACGAATACTACCCGCCGGACACTTCGGCCACGGCCAAGATGGCGGCGCAGGTGGCCGAAACATTGGCCCAGCGCCACCGTGTGACCGTCGTCGCCGGCCGTCCTTCCTACGATCCCGACGAATTCTATTCCTGGTCGCTTCTCCGTAAAGAGATTCGCAACGGCGTCAGCGTCGAGCATGTCGGCTCGACCGCTTTTGCGCGGCACGACATGCGCAAACGTGTCTCGAATTATCTTTCCTATCTGGCGCTGGCCGTGCCACGCGCCGCAGCTCTGCGTCCCGACGTGATCCTCGCCATGACCGATCCGCCCATCGCGGGAATTGCCGGGGCGTTCGTGGCGCAGATTACGGGACGCCCGTTCGTCTACAACATTCGCGACCTGTATCCGGAAATGGCGGTGGGGGGCGACATCGTCAAGCGGAATTCCTGGACCGACCGCTGGGAGCGCCTGCATCGCCGCGCGCTTCGCAAAGCTGCCCGCGTGATCGTTCTGGGAGATGACATGCGGGACCGGATTCTTTCCAAGGGAATCCCGCCGGGCCGGGTGCGCGTCGTGCGCGACGGCGCCCTGGCTCCGGTGTCCGCGCCCGAGCGGAGCGATGCGATCGTGCGGGAAATTCGCTGTGGATTCCCCTTCGTCGTCCTGCACGCCGGGAACCTGGGTTTCTACGGGGCGTGGGGCACCTTGCTGAAGGCCGCGGAGATTCTGCGCAACGAAAACGTGGGATTCGTGTTCATAGGAGACGGCGCGAACCGCGCCGCGCTGGCGGCCGAAGCGAGCGCGCTGGCGAATGTCCGCTTTCTTCCGTTCCGCCCCGCGCGCGAGATTCCTCACGTGATGGCGGCGGGCGACCTGCACGTGGTCACGGTGCGCCGAGGACTCGAAGGCGTGGTCGTGCCGAGCAAGCTTTATTCGATCCTGGCCGCCGGGCGCCCGGTTCTGGCGGTCGCGCGCGCAACGACGGACGCGGCCCGCATTGTTAGTACCTCCGGCTGCGGCTCGGCCGCCGATCCCGACGATCCCGGAGCAGTCGCGGCCGCGATCCTCGCTCTTCGCGACGATCCGGCCCGGCTGGCCCAAATGGGGGCCAGGTCACAGGAAGCAGCCGAAAAGTATGCTAGAGTAAAAGAGCTGCAATCTTTTCTCGCGATCCTGGAAGAACTGGACGTAGCGCCAGCGAGCAACGGAGGCGGTCATCTGGACGAATAGAAAGGTCCTCGTTACCGGCGGAGCTTCCTTTATCGGATCGACCCTGGTCGATGCGCTCCTGGAGCGCGGCGCTCAAGTTCATGTTGTGGATGACCTTACCAGCGGACGCCTGAGCAACATCGAAGACCACGTCAAGAGCGGCCGCGTCACCTTCACGGAAGCGGACCTGCGCGAGCCTGGCGTGACGCGCCGCGCCATGGAAGGCGTCCAGGTGGTCTTCCATCTGGCGGCTGATCATGGCGGTCGCGGCTACGTCGATTTGCATCAGGCCGGCCCGGCGTCCAACCTGTTTCTCGATGGTCTCGTCTTCTGGGAAGCGGTCAAAGCAGGCGTCGAGAAAGTCGTCTACGCCTCCTCGGGCTGCGTCTACCCCAATTACATGCAGACGGACGCCAAAAAGGAGATCTATCTTCGCGAGCAGGACGTGAAGCCGCCGCACGATGCCGACAATATGTACGGCTGGGCCAAGCTGATGGCCGAAATGACGCTCCAGGCCTACCACCGCGAATTCAATCTGGGCGCCGCCTCCTGCCGCTACTTCACCGTGTACGGGCCAAGGGGTGTCGAGAACCACGCCGTGATCGCCATGATCGCGCGCGCCTTCGTCCACCAGGATCCTTTCGATGTCTGGGGCGACGGCACGCAAATTCGCAACTGGACCTACGTGGACGACATCGTCAGCGGGACGATCCTAGCCGCCGAGAAAATCAATGACGGCACGGCCGTGAATCTCGGCACGATGGAGCGCATCCGCGTGCTCGATGCGGCAGAAATGGTCACCGAAAACGCGGGCTATAAGCCGAAGATTCGTTTGTTGAAGGATATGCCCACCGGGCCGGTGAACCGCGTTGCCGACAATCACCTGGCGAAAAGCCTCTTGGGCTGGGAGCCCAAGACGCCCTTCCGCGAGGGCCTGCGCAAGACCATGGATTGGTATTTCGCGAGCAAACAGCGGGAGCAGGTCCGCGATGTGCTCGAAACCATGCTGACCGCCCGCTAGGCGGTGAATCTTTCGAAATGTCCGTTCCATTCGATCTAATCGCCTTTGCCGTCGCGCTGATAGCCTCGCTGGGGCTGACGGTCCCCGTGCGGCGTTTGGCGTTGCATTTCGGCGTGGTCGATCAACCGGGCCCGCGCAAGGTTCACGTCAAGCCGGTACCGCTGCTCGGCGGCATCGCGATCTACCTTGCATTTGTCCTGGCGATTCTGTTCACGCTGCACGAAGGAGTGTCTCAGCGGCAGACCGTGGGAATCCTGGCGGGCGCTAGCCTGCTAGCCATTGTGGGCGTGCTCGACGACGGCGGCCTGCTCCATCACCAGGTGAAGCTGTTCATCGGCATGCCGATCGCCGCGATTTTCCTTGCCGCGACAGGCGTTCGCGCATCGCTCTTTTCCAATTTCGTTCCGGGTAGATTCGGAAGCCTTCTCGACGTTGGCTTCACGATTTTTTGGGTCGTTGGCATCACCGCTTCGTTCAGCATTCTGGACCACATGGATGGCCTCTGCGCCGGCATCGCGGCGATCGCTTCGGCGTTCTTCTTTCTGTCCGCCACTCTCAACGGACAAGTGATGGTTCGCACGCTGGCTGCCGCCGCGCTGGGCGCTGCCCTTGGTTTTCTGCGCTGGAACTTCAACCCCGCCAAGATCTTCATGGGCGACGGCGGCGCCATGCTCCTCGGGTTCCTGATGGCCACGCTCGGCCTGAAAATTCGCCCGGAAGGCGCCCCATTTCGAGCCGCGTGGCTCGTCCCGATTCTGATTCTGGGTGTTCCGATCTTCGATACGACCCTCGTCTCGATTTCTCGCGCGCGCCGCGGCCTGCTGCCGTTCACTTCACCCGGGAAGGACCACACGGCCCATCGCCTGTCGAATCTGGGGCTCGGCCATCGCGGCGCCGTTCTGGCGATGTACGCCCTGGCCACCGTTTCTGGCGCGTGCGGGCTCGCTTTGCCCTGGCTGTCCGCGACCGTTTCCTATCTCCTGGCGCTCGTGCTGTCGCTCGCCGGTATCGTGGGTGTCTACGTCCTCGAAACCGTCCCCTACGAGCGCCAGTCCGCCGCCGAACTTGCCAAATCCTCCCCGGCACCCCAAACCTGAGAGTCGACTCCTGCCTGGTCGATTGCCGTCTCGGACGGAAATCGCGCGCCGCCGACGATCCGAGTTCCCCTTGCTAACCGAGGGAGGCAGGCGTAGTCTAACTCGGTAACCGAGGGGAGTCGCGCTCCTCGGAGTAGAGATCCGCTCGAAACGTTTGCTGGAAATCGTTCTCCGTCGCCGTCTCCGGCACTGGGGGCTGACATGAGCTTCGAACAATGGCCTTACAAACTGCCCTTGCGATTGCGTTCACTCTTCGGCCGCACGCGGATGGACCAGGAACTGGGAGACGAGCTTCGCGACCATCTTGAGCTGCAAATCAGGGAAAACCTCGCGAAAGGCATGCCGCCGGAGGAGGCGCGCTACTCGGCGCGCCGCGCCCTGGGCGGAATCGCCCAAATCGAAGAGCAGTGCCGCGAGACGCGCGGCGTCGACATCATCGAGAACTTCTTCCAGGATCTGCGGTATGGCCTTCGGCAATTGCGGCGCAACCCCGGGTTCTCCGCCCTGGCGATTCTGTGCCTCACTCTCGGAATTGGCGCGAACGCCGCGGTGTTCAGCTGGGTGGAAGGCATCCTCTTTCGTCCCTATCCGGCCGTGGCGCATCAGGAGCGCATGCTCGCGCTGGCCGGCACGGCGCGCGGCGAACCGCATGCCACCGAAACTTCATGGCCCGACCTGCTTGATCTGCAGCGAGGCTGCCGGCTGGTCGACGCATTTATCGTGAGCAAAATCACTGGCGCGACGCTGAGCATCGGCGAACGCGCCGAAGTCGCCACAGGAAGCATCGTTTCGGCGAACTATTTTGACGCCCTCGGCGTTCGCCCTATTCTAGGCCGCGGTTTCGAGCCGGGCGAAGACTCCGGGCATGACGCTCATCCCGTAATCGTCATCAGCTATCAGCTTTGGAAGACGCGATACAAAGGCGACCCCGGAATCATCGGGAAAACGCAGCGGCTCAACAACGTCCCGCACACGATTGTCGGCGTCGCGCCCGAGGGCTTTTACGGCACATTCGTGGGCTGGGCCATGAACTTCTGGGTTCCCGCCTCGATGGAAGACACGTTCGAAGGCGGCGGGTACAAACTCGAGGACCGCGACGCCCGCTGGGCCGAGACGTATGTGCGGCTCAAGCCGGGCGTCACTCGGGAGCAGGCGCAGGAAGAAATCACGGCCGTCGCGAGCCGGCTGGAGGCGGATTATCCGGCCACCAATCGCGGGCGCAGCATCAAGTTGTGGCCTCTTTGGCAGACTCCGTTCAATAACGCCGGCACTTTGCTTCCCACGCTGGAAATCATGCTGGCGGTGGTGGCCTTTGTTCTGCTGATTGCATGCGCGAACGTAGGCAACCTGCTGCTCGTCCGGTCGTTTCACCGGCGGCACGAAATGACGGTCCGGCTAGCGCTGGGCGCTGCGCGCTCGCGTTTGTTGAGGCAACTGCTGACCGAAGGCCTGATGCTTGCGGCGATGGGCGCGGCCGGAGGCCTTCTCGTCGCCTATTGGTCGCGCCATGCGCTCGCGTTGCTATTCCCCGCGCGGGCCGGACGCATGATGTACCTGCCGGGCGAAATCGACTGGCGAGTGCTGGCGCTGAGCGCCTGCGTTTGCCTGCTGGCCACGCTCATCGTCGGCTTGATTCCTGCGTTGCAGACGCGCGACATCGATATTGCCGGCGCGCTGAAATCGGAATCCACCTCCGTTGTGGGCGCGCGCAGAACGGCATGGGTCCGCTCGAGCCTCATCGTGGTTCAGGTCTCTCTGAGTTTCCTGTTGCTGGTCGGCGCGGTCCTGCTGATGCAAAGCCTGCAGAAGATTCGCACGACAAGCCCGGGTTTTTCCACCGCGCGAGTGGCGGAAACCGGCGTTTCGCTGGTTGCCTCGGGTTACGACCAGGTGCGATCAAAGGTTTTTCAGGACCAGTTGATCGATCGCGTGCGGTCATTGCCCGGCGTCGAGTCGGCTGCGTTCGCGCGGCTCACACCGCTTGGGTACGGCACGTATTCCTCTACGCCGATTGCCGTCGACGGCTATGTGCCGCCTCCCGACGAGCAGCCCTCGGTGTCCTACAACCAGGTGGGTCCGGATTACTTCGCGACGATGGGCATCCCTCTGATTTCGGGACGCGAATTCACGCGCGCCGACGATGAAAACGCCCGTCTGGTGGCGGTCGTGAACGAGACGATGGTCAATCGATACTGGCGCGGGCGCAATCCCGTCGGCCGGCGTCTTCAGGCGAATGGAAAATGGCTGGAAGTCGTCGGCGTTGCCGCAAATTCGAAATATGACAGCATGCGTGAGGGTCCCACGCCGTTTTTCTACGTGCCGCTGCGGCAGGACTTCGCGAAGGGGCCGCGCCTGAATATTCGCACGACGCTGCCTCTCCAGAGCATCCAGGCGGCGCTGGCCCGCGAAGTACGGACCCTCGACCCGAACCTCGCCCTCTACGAGATGATCACGCTTCAGGAGCAGGTCGATCGCTCGACTTCGCCCCAGCTCGTGGCCGTCACGTTGGTTGCAATCCTGGGGGGTCTGGCGCTTCTGCTGGCGAGCATAGGCCTCTACGGCGTGATGGCGTACGCCGTCTCGCAAAGCGCGCGCGAGCTCGGCCTGCGGATGGCGCTGGGCGCGGTTCCGTCCGATCTACTTCGTCTGGTGATGCGGCGCGGCCTGGCGTTGGCAGTAAGCGGGGCGGTGTTCGGCGCGGCCGCGGCGCTGGCATTGACGCGATTGCTGGGAGATCTCCTCTACAACGTGAGTCCGCGCGACCCACTGGCCTTCGGCTCTGCGTTCGCGGTGATCACGATCACTTCGATAGCGGCTTGCGTGCTGCCGGCATGGCGGGCCATGCGCACCGATCCGGCCCGCGTCCTGCGGGACTGATCCTGCCGCGAAATCGGGGCTCGCTTCAGCCTTCCGATTCTCGGTCCAGCGTCAGGCGCCGAATCTCTCGGCGGCGCGAGCCTTCGCCCTGGCGGCTTCTTCTTCGCGATTCTTCGGCGGCGCGTTGGTGGCGAGCGACTGCAGAAGATGAATGGAGACATGCGCGATTTCGTCGACAGCCGTTGAAAATGCCGCTTCGTTGGCCTTCGACGGCTTGTTGAATCCCGTAATTTTTCGCACGAACTGAAGCGATGCAGCCCGGACCTCGTCGGGCGTCACAGGCGGATCGAAATTGTAGAGCGTTCTGATATTCCTGCACATGAACGAACTCCTGTAGCGATTCTAACTGAATCGACTAAGACCGCACCAAGCCTGCGATTCGAGGAAAGTAGAGCCAGAGGTGGCCGCTGTTGTCGTCCTCGCCAAAGACGATCTCGCCCTCGGGCCCGGTGACCGCGGCTCCGAACTGATAGCCATAGCGACGATCCTGAAGGACTGATGCGGCGACGCCAAGATTCGTGACGCTGTCCGAGCGGCTGTCGCAACAGAACAGATTCGCGATCTCCGTTCCACACGACCCGAAGAGCCTTCCATCCGGCGCCACCGCCATCGGGCCAACCGGAGCCAGATGGGCCTTGCCGCGCGCGCGAAACCCTTTGTCTTCGTCGAACGAGAACAGCCGCCCGGCATCGTCTGCCGTGAAGAGCAGACCGCTATTGCCGTCGCGAGCCCAGCGAAGCGGCCCGGTCCACTCACCCGCAGGCAGGTCGATGGCGCCCCGGCGGATTTGCCCGGAAGCAATGTCGAAGCACCAGAGCCGCGCGCCTTCATCGCGCCCGAACGCTCCCGCGCGGCCCAGACCGAGATGCCCCTGGCCGGGCGCCTCGCCCACAATCACAATCTTTCCCGACTCAATCGCCATGGTGAACAAGTGCCGCGTCGTGGCGCCGACGATTGTGTCTCCAGAGCCGGCGCAGACCGCGTGAATCACAGGTTCTCCCGGCACGCACTCGCCCAGATCATGGAGAGCCGTCGGTTCGAGGCCCCACTCCTGGATCCAATCCTGGGCCAGATTGACGTACGGAATACCCACGGCGCGCCCGCCGCGCGGTCCGTTCAGGAAGGCGATTGCGCGCGATGCGCCGCAGCAAACGGCCGCAGTGCTCGTCGCGCCCCGCACAACGCCCAGATCAAGAACGATGCCAGTCAAATTATGGAAAGCTGCCGCGAACAGGTGCGCCCGGGGTCCGCTCGTTCCACCATAGACGTGCCCACCGGAGTTGATGTCGAGCGCGGTGATCCGGCTCTCTTCGTGTGGAATGGGCGTGGTCATGCCCGGAAGACACGTGGGAAACGCCACCATCGTGCCCTCGCTGAGAAACTGGTGCGCGAGCCCGTTCAAATACGCTTTGATTTCGGGCGAATTGGGATCGAATCGCAGTTTTTCTTGCGTCGCCATCGCCATCACCCCCACATCCGAATGGGCAGATGCGCGTTTGGTCTTTTGCGATCCGCCGGCATTGAAACTTTGAAAATGCCGGACGGAGTATTTCCCACATGCCCGAAGAATAGATCGCCGTTGTGGTCCACCGCGCCGCGCGAAACGTAATGCGCCGGGCCCGTGGGATGCGCGAGGTAAGCGACTTCCTCGCGCTTCAGCGTTTCCGGATCGAGCCGCCAGACCACGCCCTTCGTCCGGGCCGCTGGTCCCGGATTGTATTTCGGATCGCGCCAACGCGACGCAACATAGTAAAGCTTGCCGTCGCCCGCGAAGGTCAACCCGCCACAGTGATCCACCCACATATCGACCGGGAAGCTGGTGTCGCGGGGCTGCGTTGCCGGTCCCAAATCTTCGATTCGCGGCCACTCGCCTTCGTTTGGCCAGATGCGCATCAGGTGCGGATTCGGACACCACGTCACCGCATAGACGCATTGGCGGTCCGGCGAGGGCGCGATGTCATAGAACACGCTGTGCCAGCCCGTCTGGTAATTCAGATCGTGCGCCAGCAAACCCGGAGACATTTCCAGACGCTCCGTTTCCGGCGTGTAGCGCACGAGATGCCCGTAGTCGCTGCTGGTCCACACGCGATGCCGCTTGTCCAGAAAAAGACACTGAGGATTGATCGAGCTGATTCGGCCGACGTCGCGCCGCTTGCGCGTGCGTAGATCGTAGATGATGAAATGATCGCGCGGGTAAGTCATGGCGTAGAGCAAGCCGCGTTCTTCGTCGTGCAGCAGGCAGCGGCAGCCCTCTTTTGGGATCAGCGTGTCCCACCAGAGAACCTGGTCCGTGCGCGTGTCGAAAGCGAGCAGCGCCGAGCCGCGAAAGCAACGCTTCTCGTCATGCCAGGAGTACCAGGGCGAATAACGCGGCAGGTCGATCGGCGGCGCGGAAAGATGCGTCGCCATGTACAGCACGTGGTCGTGCATCGACGGTACGAAGCTGTAGTGGATTTTGCATTGCGTCGCGCGGCCCGAGTCGGGTGGATCGTCCACCTTCGCCGGAAGATCGAAGAGATAGTCGAGGTTGTCGCGATCTTCGTTGTAGCGCGTCGGTTTTACTATGCCGCCGGGCACGCCCTCCGCGCACGCCGACGCGTAAATCCGCCCATCCGGACCCACCGACAGCGCCCAGCACGAATCGGAGTCGGGGTGTTTCGTGAACGGATACCACTTCGCGGGGTACGGCGCCTCCCTCGGCGGATTCGCTTCAGGCCGCGCATCCGCTTCCGCCACCGGCACGGGTAACGACGGCGCAAGCCCCGCTGCTGCAACCGCCCCGCCGACCTTTATGAACGTCCGGCGGTCAATCTCCGGTCCTGAACTCATCGCTTCCCCTTCGACGAATCCCCGGAATGCCGGCCAGCTCCATCGCGCAAACTCGACCAGCTGCACCCGTTTCGGCTCGCATCGCTCAGGAGTTCGTTCCCTTTTTTAAGCTTCCGCCTCCGCGCATCCTACGCCTGCGGTCAGCGGGATACAATCACCTCCAGGAGCCCGGCCAGTCGCGTCCGCCGATGCGTTCTGGCGATCTGCTTGTCAAATGTAAACAGCACCGTCATCATTTGCGTGGCTTACAAATCGCAGATATCCGAAGCTCCGCGAGGTCTTATGCCCAGGGTCAGAGTGAACGCGTTTGGAATTTCCATTGACGGCTATGGAGCTGGTCCAAGTCAGAGCCGTGAGAACCCGCTCGGTATCGGCGGGCTGGCATTGCACGATTGGATGTTCCCCACTCGGACTTTTCAACGGATGACAGGGAAGGACGGCGGCGCGACCGGAATCGACCATGATTTCGCCGCCCGCAGTTTCGAAAATGTCGGCGCGTGGATCATCGGCCGCAACATGTTCGGGCCGGTCCGCGGTCCCTGGCCGGACGAGAGCTGGAAGGGCTGGTGGGGCGAAAATCCGCCGTACCACGTTCCCGTTTTCGTGCTGACCCATCACGCGCGAACGCCAATCCCCATGGCGGGCGGGACCACCTTCCATTTCGTCACTGACGGCATTCACGCCGCGCTCGAACGCGCTTCCGCGGCCGCAAACGGAAAGGACATTCGCGTCGGCGGAGGCGTTTCCACCATCCAGCAGTTTCTCCATGCCAGGCTGATCGATGAACTCCATCTCGCCATCTCACCGATTCTTCTCGGCTCCGGCGAACAGCTTTTCTCCAGCATCGACATGCTCCAGCTCGGCTACCGCTGCGCCGAGCGCGTCTCCACGCCCAGAGCCACTCACGTGGTTCTCAGTAGGGCCAGTCAGTAGGGCCACCATTCTTTACGGGCTGGCGTGCTAACGGAACCCGCCTTCGTTAGGCTTCCGCATATCGGACGTTTTAGCAGAACGATTACGTGGCGAGGACGGAGCGGATCCCGCGATCTGTGCGCGGCCCCGCTCTTTTGGTGAAACAAAGAGTGTAAGATATACTTTTCGATCGAAGAATTTCGGCGTGTCGCACTCCCCGGTCCTCGCGGGTTGCGAAATCTGTCTTTAGCCTGGGTCCGGGGGCTTGGCTCAAAAAACGCCAAGGTTGAACATCGTTGTCAAAAATCACGAATAAGACGCTTTTCGAAGCGCGCGGTTCGGCGGGTAACCCTGCCGCTTCGGCGAGCGAAGCCCGATCGACCGTTGCCATTGTCGGTGGCTCCGCGGCCGGACTCTACGCCGCCTCCTTGCTCGCTCGCGGCGGCCGTCCGGTGCGCGTGTTCGAACGCATCGACACGCTCGAGCCCGCCACGCGCACGTTGATCGTCACCGACCGCATGCGAGGGCTGCTGGGCGCCGCGGCCGAACGCAGCATCGTCAACGAAATTCGCCGTTTCGAACTCTTCACCGACGGCCGCTCCGCCACCATCGCTCTCAACCGTCCCGACTTGATCATCGAGCGACGCGCCCTCATCCAAGCCCTCGCCGGCGAAGCGCGCCAGGCCGGTGCGAGCGTCGAACTGGGCCGCCGCTTTCATGCGATGCGGCCGGATGGCGCAGGACTCGCCCTCGAAATAGAGGACTGCTCCGAAGGCCGCCGGGAACAAGTCCGCGCCGGAACAGTGGTCGCCGCGGACGGCGCTTCGAGCCGCGTGGCTCGCGCCGCCGGCTGGGCTCCTCTCGAAACCGCCCCGCTCGTGCAGGCACTCGTCCCCCTGCCGAAAGACATGGCGCCCGACACGGCCCGCATCTGGTTCATCCCGCATGAGACTCCATATTTCTACTGGCTCATTCCCGAATCGCCGACGCGAGGCGCTCTCGGCCTGATCGGCGACCACGGGCCCGCCGTGCGCAAGCATCTGGAAAATTTCCTCGAAAAGCGGAAGCTCGATCCCATCGAATTTCAGGGCGCGCGGGTCCCCGTCTACTCGCAATGGATTCCCGTGCGGCGAAAAATCGGCTCGGGCGACGTCTATCTGGTAGGTGATGCGGCCGGACAGGTGAAAGTCACCACGGTCGGCGGCATTGTCACAGGTTTTCGCGGCGCGTTGGGCGTGGCGCACGCGATCCTGCACGGCGCGAGAGGCGAACTGCGCGCATTGCGACGCGAACTCGATCTGCATCTCCTTCTCCGGCGCTCCCTCCACCATTTCCAGCAGGCCGACTACAGTCTTCTCGTGGACCTGTTGAACGATCCGGCGAAGCGTTCGCTCAGCCGCTATTCGCGCGACGAAGCCTGGAAGGTGCTCTGGAACGTTTGCCTTCGCCAGCCGCGCCTTGTCCTTCTCGGCATTCGCGGCCTTCTGATGCGTGGCCAGTCCGCACGTCCTGCGAAGGATTCAGGTCTGTCATCCTGAACGAAGTTCCGCGTTCCTGGCCTTTCCCGCGCAGACCGCGAGCGCGGAACGGAGTCGAAGGATCTCTCCTTGGCGGCGGTACCCTCGCAATTCGTTTGTTACATCCCCTTGGTGATGATAAGAAACAGCGGACATGCACATACTCGGCATCTCCGGCATGGCCCACGACTCGGCTGCGGCGCTCCTGGCGGGGGGCAAAATCGTCGCGGCTATGGAAGAAGGCAAGCTCACGCGGGCCCGCTTCGTCGAAGGCATTCCGCGAGCGGCCATTCAATATTGCTTCGACAAAGCCGAAATCGGCTGGCGCGAGTTGGACCGCGTCGCCATCGCCGGCCGCCCCGCGCAAGCGTGCCTGCGCGAGACACGTTTCCGCGCGCGCATGGCGTTTCGTAGTCCGCTCTCCAGCGCGTACTTCATCAACAAAGCCTTTGGCGAATTCGGACGCCAGCTCAACAATCTCCGCATTCTTCGAGAATTGCGCGGCCCGGACTCCGCAGACGTCGTCGCCTTCGACCATCACCTGTGCCATGCATCGAGCGCCTTCTTCGCTTCCGGCTACGATCGCGCGTTAATCGTCACGCTAGACGAGCGCGGCGACAATCGCCCCGGACTCGTCGCCCTCGCAAACGGCTCGCAGATTCGAGAGATCGCGTCCATTTCTCTCCCGCATTCGCCCGCCTGGGTCTTCAGCCAGATCACGGGCCTCCTTGGCTTCTCGCCGCATCAGGACGAGCACAAAACCCAATGGCTCAGCCTTTCCGGCGAGGCGCCTTACGAGGACGTCTTCCTCGACATGCTCCGTCGCCAACCGCGCGGCGAGCCTCGCCTCAACGCAAAATATTTCACTCGCCAATTCGGCACCGAACTTTGCTTCGCTCCCGAGTTCTACCACCGCCTGCAAATTGCCGGCGCGCATGCGCGGGCGGGAAAGCTGCAGCTCAGCCTCAGCCAGCGCGCGAATATCGCCGCGAGCCTTCAGAAAGCGCTGAGCGTCGCGCTTACCGAATGGCTCGAATCGCTCCGTGCGAAAACGCGAGAGCCGAATCTCTGCCTTGCGGGCGGCTTGTTCCTGAATCCCCTGCTCGTTTCCTCCATCGAGCGGAACGCGGGCTTCCAGCGCGTTTTCGTTCAACCCGCTGCAGGCAACGAAGGCGCCGCGCTCGGCGCCGCGTGGCTCGCGTCGCAGGAAACGCCGGGATCGGCGCGTCCTGAATGCCTCTCGAACCTTTATTTCGGCCCCGAATTTTCGAATCAGGAAATCAAAAGCATCCTGGATAACTGCAAGGCTTCGTATCGCTGGTGCGACTCGGAGGACCACAAAATCGAGGAAGCCCTTCGTCTTCTCGCCGCCGGAAAAATCGTGGCGTGGTTTCAGGGCGCCGCCGAGTTCGGCCCTCGCGCGCTCGGCAACCGCAGCCTGCTGGCGTATCCCTGGGCGCCCTACGTTCAGGAAAATCTGAACGATTACATCAAGCATCGCGAATCATTCCGTCCCTTCGCCCTCTCGATCCCCGCCGAAGATACTGCGGATTACTTCGACGCGTCGCCCAACGCGGCCTTCATGACCACGATGGCCGTTCCGAAAGAGAAAGCGCTGAAGCTGCTGACCGGCCTTTCCGGCTTCCTGGTCGGAAATTTCGCGCGCCTGCATGTCGTGCGCTCCGGCGACAACCCGCTTTTCTGGAAGCTGCTGAAAAAAACGGGCGAAAAAGGCCCCGCGCCCATTCTGGTCAACACGTCCTTCAACCTTTTCGGCGAGCCGCTCGTGGTGACGCCGCGCGACGCCGTGCGCAGCTATTATTGTTCCGGTACAGACGCGCTGATCATTGGCAGCTTTCTTCTCACGAAACGATAGCGAATGACCGCAAGCGAAACAGCCTCGGCGAAAACCGCGAAGCGAATCAGGACGCCGCGTCGCGCCGTGATTGCGTGCCTCGTGCTCGCCATCGTGGTCGCCGGTATCCTCGCCTTTCGCGGCCTCGGCCGCTGGCTCGTCCGCGAAGATCCGCTGGTGCACGCGGACGCCATCGTCGTCCTCAGCGGGAGCGTGCCCTACCGCGCCGAGGGTGCGGCGGACGTCTACCGCCAGGGCTACGCGCCCGAAATCTGGATCACGCGACCGGCCAGCTCCGCCCGCGCGTTCACAGCCATGGGCATCCATTTCATTGGCGACGAAGAATACAACCGCGAAGTCCTTCTCCACGACGGCGTTCCGCCGGCCGCCATACGCATCCTGCCCGACGAAATTGTGGATACGCAGCAGGAAGTGGAGGAAATTTCGGGCGAGATGCGTGACGAGCGCAAATCCACGGTCATCGTCGTCACGTCGGCGGAGCATACGCGCCGCGTGCGCGCTCTATGGCGCAGGCTGGCGGGCCCGAATCAGAGAGCCATTGTCCGCGCCGCCAGCGAGGATCCGTTCGACCGCGATCACTGGTGGCGCAACACGCACGACGCCTACGCCGTCGTCCGCGAGCTCCTCGGCCTCCTCAACGCCTGGAGCGGCCTGCCGGTCCATCCCGGAAAGCCGCCGCGCTGAGTGCCGGCCGGGCCGCGTCGATAATGCTCCTGCCCCGAAACACACGTCGCAAATTGGATTGGCGCGAGTCCCTTGGGTTGTCGCGGCGAGATTTCTGCCCGCGCTCGACGTGGGTGATGTAGAATCCGGCACTTCCGGGGATCCAATCGGAAATTTCGGAAATAGAGGAATAAGGAGGCTCCATGAAGAGAGTTCTTCCATTTGGTTTGCTGTGCGTGGCCTTGTTGGCAGCGGCGCCGTGGTCGCAAGCGCAAAAAAACGCCGCAGCCGAAAAAGCTGTGACGAATGGGGAAATGCAGTGGCTTAAGTCGCAGCAGACGAACAACGCGGCTCTGGTTGCGCCGCTTCTGGCCGAGGGCTTCACCGACACGTCGTCCGAAGGCAAGGTGAGCAACAAGGCCGAGTCGATCGCGGAGGCAAAAGCCACAAAGTACACCAGCGTGAAGTACACCGACCTGAAGGTGATGGTTTTTGGCGATACGGCCATCGCGATTGGCGGTTTCCGCGCCACGGGAACCGATCCATCGGGCAAGCCTCTCCATGCGAATGAGCGCTTCACCGATACCTGGACCAAGATGGCGAACGGAAAGTGGGAATGCGTGGCGAGTCACCAGTCGCCGGTGAAGATGTAACAGTGGCGAGTCGTTACAAGCTGTCTCAAAAATGCTATGAGCCGTGGAAGAGACTCTCTTCAGGAGCTAATGGGACGCTGAAAAAATCGAACGGCAGCTTCAGGGTTAAGACCCCGATACAAAACACCCACTTACGGCGGGGCTAAAACCCCGCCCTCCTGAAGACAAGGCGTTTTTCAGCAAGCTGCTAAAGCCCAACCTTTACCACGGCTTGAATGTCGGAGCTAAAGCTCCGACCCCCTAAACTACATTTAGGAAATGGCTTCAAGTGATTATTGGCCGGCGATTCGTCGCCCGGCCGGCCACGGCGGATCTGCGACATGCTGCGCCCCTACCAAGTCGCCCAAGCCGCACATTGCCAATCGGGAGACTGGCGTTCCCATGCGACGATTTGGCGGAGACTTGAGACTGCCCTTCGACTGCGCTCAGGACAGGCTCGAGATGCGAGACTGGAAATAGTCGAGGGTGAGGCGGAGGCCTTCGGCGAGTTCCACTTTGGGCTCCCAGTGAAGGATGCGGCGGGCCTTGGAGATGTCGGGGCAGCGCTGCTTGGGATCGTCCTGCGGGAGAGGATGGAAGACGATGGGAACTTCTTTTGCGCTGCGCGCCTGAAGCGCGACTTCTTTGCCCGCTTGAAGCGCGGCTTTGCGCGTTTCCTTCGGGCTTCCGCTCGAAGCGGGAAGCGAATTCACGCGATCTCCGTTGTCTCCGCCGGCGACAAGATCGCGAACGCGTTCGGCAAATTCCAGGATGGTGATTTCGTGCGGATTGCCGATGTTGGTGGGATCGTAC